>NZ_JBEKXH010000242.1:0-9929 GCF_049512235.1 Bradyrhizobium sp. | reverse complement strand
CGAAAATCCGGTGATTTCCCTGCACGATGGCAAGCCTACCCTGATGGTTCGATTCGTCAACGAACGGCATAACCTCATTGGCAATGCCAGCGCCAAGCTGTGGTTACTCAAGAATGAGGTCACCGCGGAGGGCCAGCGCTTTCGAAGATTTCGCGAGCTGCCGCTGGTGCAAGGCGAGCACCCGGCGCTGGCCTTGAGCTGGACGCTGTTCCATGTGCTCGATGAGCAGAGTCCGCTGTACGGCCTCAACGCCGACGATCTGGAAGCCTCGGACGCGTCGCTGGTGGTGGTGGTGACCGGATATGATGTTGTTGCAGCGCAAATCGTGCACGGGCGCAGAACCTACGAGCATCCCGACATTCTCTTTGGGCATCGCTACGCGGATATCGTCGGGACCACGGATGACGGCCGGCTCAGGATTGACTACAATCGGTTCCATGAAACCCTGGAGGGATAGATGATCGCATCAGTCTCGCCGAAAACATTGTCTGTGAGACGCTTGGCGAACGTGCTAAACCAAGCTAAGACTCCCCGGAGCTGGCAATAGTGAAGAACCAGCAGCCCATTCCCTCGGAAGAAGAGCACCGCGTTCTGGAGTTCCGGCCGCGCACTAAGTCCAGTGCGGCGGCTCGGCGTGGATTGGCAGGCCAAGCTCCCGGGAAGAATGCGCCGCTAGAACCGAATGACCTGTCGCGCTACGAGCGAAACCGGGACGAGCCGGACGATTTTCGGCACCGCATGCTGGCCAATGTCGCAGCTTTCGCCTTTACCGTGGCTCTGACCGCCGTCGCAATATGGCTGGCCATGAGCATCGCCGATTTGCGCAAGACCCAGGATTGTGTGCTCACGGGCCGCCGCGACTGCGCGCGCATTTCCACGCCGCATTTCTAGCCCATTAAGGCCAGGCTGGCCTTTTTGGCCCCAAATCCGGTCGCGATTGCTGCCTCCATTGAACTCGGGGCGTCGCTCCGATATACGGGCACTCGACTCCGGATGGCAGATGGGGCATTCCGGAGGGCGGCACCCCCGCCTGCCGTGCCATCCCGGAATTTATCTTCAATTTATCAAAGGCTTAGTAATGTCCTCTACATTCGATCAAATCGCCACGATTATCGCTGAAACCTGCGACATCCCGCGCGACACGATCACCCCCGAGAGTCACGCCATCGACGATTTAGGGATCGACAGTCTCGATTTTCTGGACATTGCATTCGCCATCGACAAGGCGTTCGGGATCAAACTGCCGCTGGAAAAGTGGACCCAGGAAGTCAATGACGGCAAGGCGACCACCGAGCAGTATTTTGTCCTTAAAAACCTCAGCGCGCGCATCGACGAATTGGTCGCCGCCAAGGGCGCGTAACCGCCCGCCATGCAGCTCGAATACTTCCAGCTGATCGACCGCATCACCGACCTCAACATCGGCGAAAGGACCATTACGGTCGAGGCGCAGGTCCCGACACACAACACGATCTTTGAGGGACATTTCCCGGGTTACCCGATCATGCCCGGTGTCTTGCTGATTGAAGCCATGGCGCAGACATCAGGTTGGCTATTGCTCGCGCTGATGAAGTTCGAGCGCATGCCGTTTCTGGCCGCGGTAAAGCAAGCCAAGATGCGCGGCTTCGTGTCCCCCGGGGAAATGTTGACCGTCGATGCCAGCATCCTCCACGAAGGCTCAGGTTATGCGATCACCGAAGCAAAGGTCAGGGTCGCCGGCAAGCTGAGGTGCAACTCGACGATCACGTTCAGCCATATCCCCTTCCCCAATCCTGATTTGCGCGGACACATGGATGCCGTGGCGAGGCGGATCGGATTTCCGCAGCAGGCCATCGCCCATGACTGAGACGAGATCCGCAATGCCGGGATCGGTGGAAGTCTGGATCACCGGCATCGGTCTCGCCACCTCGCTTGGCGAGGGGCTGGACGCAACCTGGAACGCGCTCAACGAGCGGCGCATCAACGTCGACGAGAAGGGCTTTGCGCCCTACATTGTCCATCCTTGGGCGCACGTGAACCTTGACGCCCAGATTCCCAAAAAGGGCGACCAGCGCCAGATGGAAGCCTGGCAGCGCATCGGCACCTATGCCGCCGGGCTCGCGCTGGAGACCGCCGGCGTCAAAGGCAACAAGGAAATCCTGGGACGGATGGACATGATCGTCGCGGCCGGCGGCGGCGAGCGCGATCTCGCGGTAGATTGCAACATTCTCAATCTGGAAGCGAAAGGCAATTCCGCTCCCGGCTTCTTGAACGAGCGGCTGATGAACGATCTGCGTCCGACGCTTTTTTTGGCGCAGCTCTCGAACCTTCTGGCCGGCAATATTGCCATCGTGCACGGCGTGACCGGATCGTCGCGCACTTTCATGGGCGAGGAAGCCGCAGGGGCCGACGCCGCGCGGATCGCATTGGCACGGATCGCCTCCGGTCAGAGCGACATTGCCCTGGTCGGCGGTTCGCAAAACGGTGAGCGCAAGGACCTCTTGGTTCTCTATGAATTCGGCGATTTCAACCTCAAGAACAAATTTGCACCGGTATGGGCGCGCGGCGAGCATAGCGGGTTTGCGCTGGGGTCCGCGGGCGCCTTTCTCGTCATCGAGTCCAGGGCGCACGCAGAAGCACGCGGTGCCAAGCCCTACGCGCGCCTGACCAACGTCGTCGCCGACCTTGCGCGCCGCAAACGTCCCGGCGAGGTCACCGCGACCCTGGAGAAGCTGTGGTCGAAGCTCGGCAAGCTCGAGAACCGGGGCGCCATCATCACCGGCGCCACCGGCGCCGAACCCGCGACCTCGGAAGAACGGGCATTTCTCGGCGGCCATGCCCATTTTGCGGTGCGGGCGACCGGCACCATGTTCGGCCACACCATGGAAGCCCAGTTTCCGCTGGGGCTTGGGCTCGCAGCCCTATCGATTTCACGGGGCGCGCTGTTTCCGCCCAACGACCCGACGGGGTTGGAGGTTGAAATGTCCGAGCCGCCGAGCCAGATTGTGGTTGTCGGGGCCGGTCACTGGCGGGGCGAGGGCATGGCGCTTGTCGAAACGATCAAGTGAACACGGCGCGGCGCCGGCGGGGTAAACATGACAGCTACGCGCGATAAATCCGGAAGGCCGATCGTGGTCGTCACCGGCATGGGCGTCGTGACATCGCTCGGGGCCGGCAAGACGGACAACTGGACAAAACTCACCGCCGGGGAATCCGGCATCCGGACCATCACGCGCTTTCCGACCGACGGCCTGAAAACAACCATGGCCGGAACCATCGACTTCGTGCCGGTCGAGCCTTTTTCCTCTACCGATCTTTCGGAACGGCTTGCCGACATCGTCGCCGAGGAAGCCATCGCCCAAGCCGCGATCGGCGGCAAAGGCGATTTTCCCGGGCCGCTGTTTCTGGCCGTCGCGCCGGTTGAAGTCGAATGGCCGCAGCGCCGTGAGATCGGGCGCGCGGCCGGAGGGTCGGATGTCGACTATGACGCCCTGCTGCGCGTCAGCGGCGGTGGTAGATTTACGCCATATCATCGGCGCTTTCTGTTCGGCTCGGTAGCGGACCATCTGGCCGAGACCTTTGGCACCAAGGGGTCGCCGATTTCGCTTTCGACGGCGTGCGCGTCGGGCGCCAGTGCCATCCAGCTTGGCGTCGAATCCATTCGTCGCGGCGAAACCGACGCCGCACTTTGCGTCGCCACCGACGGCTCGGTTAATCCGGAAGCCCTGGTGCGGTTCTCATTGCTGTCGGCGCTGTCGACCCATAACGATCCACCACAGGCGGCGGTGCGTCCGTTTTCGAAAAACCGCGACGGTTTTGTCATGGCCGAAGGCGCCGGCGCGCTGGTACTGGAAAGCTATCAGGCCGCCACCGCGCGCGGCGCCCGGATTCTCGGTATCGTCGCCGGCTGCGGTGAATTGGCCGATTCATTCCACCGCACCCGCTCAAGTCCCGATGGCAAGCCGATCATCGGATGCGTGCGCAACGCACTAGTCGACGCCGGCATTGTCTCCGACCAGATCGACTACATCAACGCCCATGGCACCGGCACGCCGGAAAACGACAAGATGGAGTATCTCGGCATCTCCACGGTGTTCGGCGAGCGCACCAGCCAGGTTCCGGTATCTTCCAACAAGTCGATGGTGGGTCACACGCTCTCGGCGGCGGGCGCCGTCGAGGCGGTGTTTTCGCTGCTGACGCTTGAGCACCAGCGAATTCCGCCGACTATCAATTACGACGTGCCGGACCCCGCTATTCCCTTCGACGTCGTCCCCAACAAGGCGCGCGACGCCCGCGTCACAGCTGTAATGTCGAATTCGTTCGGCTTCGGCGGCCAGAACGCCGTGCTCGTTCTGACTCGTGAACCGGTTTGACCGGCCAGCGGCACGATGAAGCCGATCCAGCAAGTGTCCGCTTCCTAATGCAACGTCTGCTGCTGCGCACCAGGGCCCGAATGCGGGACGCGATCAAGCCGCTTGGCGAAGCCGCGGTGGGCGCATTGACCATCGGGCTTTTGCGGATCACCCGCTATTTCGATCCGATCAAGACCGCCAACCTGTTCGGCCGGATCATGCGTCTGATCGGACCGATGACGCGCGAGCAGAAAATCGGCCGCGCCAATCTGACCGCTGCGTTCCCCGAAAAATCCGCCGAAGAGATCGAGATCATTCTCGCAGGCGTCTGGGATAATCTCGGCCGCCTGGCCGCTGAATTCGCCCATCTCGACCATGTCTGGGAGCATGATCCAGCCCACCCCGAGGACAGCCGCATTGAAATCCAGGTGCGCACCCACGAACTGTTCGCGCAGTTGCGGCTCGACGGCAAGCCGGCACTGATCTTTGCCAGCCATCTCGGCAACTGGGAATTGCCCGCGGTGGCCGCGGTTGCGCATGGATTGGATGCCGCCATCCTGTTTCGCCGGCCCAACAGCGCTTCCGCCAACCGCATCATTGAAGAGCTGCGCGCGGTGAAGATGGGAACGCTGATCCCGGCCGGCCGTGACGCCCCGCTCAGGCTCGCAGAGGCCCTGCAACGGGGTCAGCACGTTGCCATCCTGGTCGACCAGTATTTTGCCAATGGCGTCGATGTCTCGTTCTTCGGCCGCAAGACCAAGGCCAATCCTATGCTGGCCAGGCTGTTGCGGCAGATCGAGTGTCCGATCCATGGCGTCCGCATTATCCGCCTGCCCGGCCACCGCTTTCGTGCCGAACTGTCAGAGGAAGTAGAGCCGGTGCGCGACGCCGCCGGACAGATCGATGTTCAGGGAACCATGCAGGCGATCACCTCCGTGGTCGAGGGCTGGGTTCGCGAATATCCGGACCAGTGGCTGTGGCTGCATCGGCGCTGGCGATAGCTGCGCCGAAGCAATTTCCAATTTGCCGTGGTTCGTCCTTCGAGACGGCGCAAGCGCGCCTCCTTCGATCAGGTCTCAAACCTCACGGTGAGGAGCCCGCCGTAGCCCGCAACGGCGGCTGCGCCGCCCGTCTCGAACCACGAGGCCACGATCAAGTTCAGCCATCTTCATCCTTTGATGAGGAAACTATCGCCCCGTCTTCACCCTGGTCCACAGCCGGTTGATGATCCGCTGGGTCGCCGGGTCGCGCGCGGTAATCACAAACAGATTCTTGAGCGTCGCGTCGTCGGGGTAGATGTTCTTGTCATCGAGGATTTTCGGGTCGACCAGCTTCTGGCTTGCCAGATTACCATTGGCATAGGTCAGAAAATCCGTATTCCTGGCCGCGACCTCAGGCCGGTAGAGGTAATTGATCAGTTCATAGGCCTCGGCGAGGTTCTTCGCGTCGGCCGGAATAGCAAAATTATCGAAGAACATCTGGGCGCCTTCCTTTGGGATGGCGTAGCCGATCTCGATGCCGTTCTTGGCCTCCGCTGCGCGGCTTCGTGCCTGCATGATGTCGCCCGACCAGCCCACCACGAAGCAGATCTCTCCGGTGGCCAGTGCGCTCAGATATTCCGACGAATGAAACTTGCGCACATAGGGCCTGATCTTGCTGACGAGATCGGCGGCCTTTTCCAGATCGGCCTGTTGAGTCGAATTGGGATCGAGCCCGAGATAGCTCAATGCCGCGGGAAAAATGTCATCGGCGGAGTCCAGCATGTGGATGCCGCAATCCTTGAATCTGGCCAGGTTTTCCGGCTTGAACACGATGTCCCAGCTGTCGATCACAGCGCCGGCGCCAAGAATGCTTTGCACCGCCTTGACGTTGTAGCCAATGCCGGTGGTACCCCACATGTAATTGGCGGCGTATTGATTGCCGGGATCATAAATGGCCAGCCGTTGCGTCACCGCCGGCCAGGCGTTAGCGAGGTTCGGCAGTTTCGACTTGTCGAGCTTCTGGAAAACGTTCGCCTTGATCTGGCGCTGCAGAAAATAGGCCGTGGGAACAACTACATCATAGCCCGATTTTCCCGCCAGCAGCCGCGTTTCCAGGGTCTCGTTGGCATCGAAGGTGTCGTAGACGACCTTGATCCCGGTTTCCCGGGTGAAGTCCTCGAGCACCCCCGGCGCCATGTAGTTCGACCAGTTGTAGAAATTGACGGTGCGCTGCTCCGCCTCCGCCGGCGGCGACAGCACCGCGAGAACTGCGGCCATCGCCACAACAATTGGAGTGCCGGTCCGGCCGCGCATCGTCATCTACCTCCTATCGGCGGTGCACCGCATCGGACAGACGCTCGAGCGCGGTGTCGATGGTTGCATCTTTCTTGGCGAAACAAAAACGCACGACCGACGTCACCGCATCCTTTTCATAGAAGGCCGACACCGGGATCGCGGCGACCTTGTAGTCGGTGACGATGCGCCTGCAGAATGCCTCGTCGGTCTCGTTCAGACCCAGCGGCGAAAGGTCGACCGTCAGGAAGTACGTGCCCTGCGACCTGAGAACCGGGAAGCCGATACTCTGAAGTCCCCTGGTAAGGCGATCGCGGCTGCGCGCCAAATTCTTGCGCATATCGATGAAATAATCCGCCGGCTTTCCGAGCCCGTAAGCGACCGCGACCTGAAGGTTGGGCGCGGTGGTGAAGGTGAGGAACTGGTGCACCTTGGCCGCGACCCGCAACAGCGGCGGCGCCGCGCAGACGAAGCCGATCTTCCAGCCGGTCAGCGAGAAAATCTTGCCGGCGGAACCCACCTTGATGGTGCGCCCGCGCATTCCCGGAATGGTAATCAGTGGAATATGTTCGCGGCCGTCGAAGATCACATGTTCCCAGACTTCATCGCAGATCGCGATCGTATCGAACTGCTGACAGAACCGTGCCAAGAGTTCGAGGTCCTCGCGGGGATAGACCACCGCGGCCGGATTGAGCGGATTATTGAACAAAACGGCCTTGGTCTTGTGATTGAAAACATCGCGTAGCGCCTCTTCGGTCAGCCGCCAATGCGGCGGCTCGAGGCGCACCGGACGCGGTATGCCGCCGGCCTGACGTATGATCGGCAAATAGGAGTCGTAGACCGGCTGGAAAACCACGACTTCGTCGCCGGGCTCGACAACGGCGAGAATGGCTGATGTCAGCGCTTCGGTGCCCCCCGAGGTCACCATCACCTCGGTCATCGGCTCGAGCTCAAGTCCATGCCAACGCCGGTAATGCGCCGATATCGCCTGCCGCAATTCCGGAAGGCCCATCATCGAAGGGTATTGGTTGTAGCCGTCCATGACGGCGTCTGCCGCCGCGCGGCGAATATCCTCCGGTCCGGGATCGTCCGGGAAACCCTGGCCCAGATTGATAGCGTTGTTGTCGCGCGCGAGCTGCGACATCGCCTCGAAGATCGTGACCGGAAGATCCGCGAAGACCTTGTTCATGGAAGTCATGGAGCGGTCAGCCACCGGTCTTGGTCGGCAATCCCGCGGCCTTCCAACCCAACATGCCGCCCGCCATGTGCTGGTTGTAAGCCAACCCCGCGGCTTGCGCGGCGAGTGACGCCGTGACCGATCTTTTCCCAGAGCGGCAGGCAAAAACCACCTGTTTGCCGCCGGGATCCGGAATATCCTGCGGGTCGAAGCTCGAAAGCGGAACGACGACGGCGTCCGGATAGGCTTCCACCGCCACCTCGTTCGGTTCGCGCACGTCGACCAAGAGATAACGCCCCTCGACCATGCCCTTCGCGACATCCCCCGGCGTCAAATCGTGTACCTGATGTACCGCCACTTCAATCCTCCCAACGATCCCATCGTACTGGCGCGTTTCGCAACGGCAGTTGCCGGCCGCTCGCCTCTCCCGCATCAACGTCGCCTCTTGCCCGGCCAAAATCAAGCGCCGGAAAGCGGCTTGATCCATCGCCCGGGCTCTAGACGGTCACCTGCGTTCCCACCTCGACCACGCGTCCACTGGGAATCTGAAAATAGTCGGTGGCGTCGTTGGCGGTGCGGCTGAGCGCGATGAAAAGGTGGTCCTGCCAGCGCGGCATGCCGGAATGCGCCGCCGGCTTGAGCGCGCGTCGCGACAGGAAGAACGAGGTCGACATGATATCGAATTGCCAACCGAGCTTTCGCGCGATCGCCAGCGCTTTCGGTACGTTGGGCGATTCCATGAAGCCAAACCGCAGCGTGACCTTGGAGAAGGTTGCGCTGATCTGCTCCAGCCTGACCCGCTCGGCCGGGTTGATCCGTGGCGTCGGCGCGGTTTGGATGGTCAGGATCACGTTCTTCTCGTGCAGCACCTTGTAGTGCTTGAGACTGTGCATCAGTGCCGTCGGCGCGCTGAGGGGGTCGCTGGTCAGGAATACCGCGGTGCCGGAAACCCGTTGCGGCGGCCGCTTTTCCAGCATCGCCACCAGATCGGCCAGCGGAAACTCCAGTTTGCGCGATTTCTCGAACAAAAGCCTGCTGCCGCGTCGCCAAGTATACATCAGAAGCATGACGACAGATCCCAGCGCCAACGGCACCCAGCCGCCCTCCAGAACCTTCAGGAGGTTTGCCGCAAGAAAGGTGAGATCGAGAAACAGAAAGGGGGCGATCAGCGCGGCGGCCGCGAACGGCGACCATTTCCACACCCGCCAGATCACCACAAACCCCATCATGGCCGTGACCACCATGGTTCCGGTCACGGAAATGCCATAGGCCGACGCCAGCGCGCTTGACGAACGGAACATCAGCACCAGCAGCATCACAGCGATCAGCAGCAGCATGTTGATGCGCGGGATGTAAATCTGGCCGGAATGGGATTCCGAGGTATGGCGGATCTCGAACCTTGGCAGCAGCCCGAGCTGAATAGCCTGCCGCGTCAGCGAATAGGCGCCGGTGATCACGGCCTGGCTTGCGATCACGGTCGCTGCGGTGGCGAGGCCGACCATCGGCAGCAACGCCCAGTCCGGAAACATCAGGAAGAACGGGTTCTCGACCGATTTCGGGTCGGCGATCACGAGAGCACCCTGCCCCAGATAATTCAGCGCCAGCGACGGCAATACGATGAAGAGCCAGGCCATCTGGATTGGCCGCTTGCCAAAATGCCCGAGGTCGGCATAGAGCGCCTCCGCTCCGGTGACGGCGAGAAACACCGCGCCGAGGGTGACGAAGCCGATGATGCCGTGGTGGAGCATGAATGAGACGGCATGGAGCGGATTGAGCGCCAGCAGCACTTCGGGCTGTCGCACGATCGGGGGAAGCGCGGCGATCGCGATGACGCCGAACCAGACGCACATGATGGGGCCGAAGAAAGCCGCGACGCGCGCCGTGCCACGCGACTGGGCGGCGAACAGCAAAAGCAAAATGAACACCGTCAGCGGCACGACATAGGAATCCAGCGCCGCGGTGACAAGCTTGATGCCTTCGATGGCGGAGAGCACAGACAGTGCCGGCGTGATCACCGCGTCACCATAAAACAGTGCGCCACTGACGATCCCGAGCAAGACGATGGTGCCGGCGCCGTGGGTGACTGCGCGTTGCGCCAGCGCCATCAGCGCCAGCGTTCCACCCTCGCCATGGTTATCCGCGCGCAGCAGG
>NZ_JBEKXH010000241.1:0-10056 GCF_049512235.1 Bradyrhizobium sp. | reverse complement strand
TCCCTGCATATTTCGCCTGGCTTCCCAGCTCCTGCTCGATCCGCAGCAGCTGGTTGTATTTCGCGATGCGGTCGGAGCGCGCCAACGATCCGGTTTTGATCTGGCCGCAATTGGTGGCGACCGCGAGATCGGCGATGGTCGAATCCTCGGTTTCACCGGAGCGGTGCGACATCACAGCGGTATAACCGGCCTTGTAGGCCATCTCGACCGCGCTCAAAGTTTCCGTCAGCGTACCGATCTGATTGACCTTGACCAGGATCGAGTTGGCGCGGCCGTTCTTGATGCCGTCGGCCAGCCGCGTGACGTTGGTGACGAACACGTCGTCCCCAACCAGCTGAATTTTGCCGCCGATCAGGTCGGTGAGCTCCTTCCAGCCATCCATGTCGTCTTCCGACATGCCGTCCTCGATCGAGACGATCGGATAGCGCGCCGCCAGGTCGGCGAGATACCGGGCCTGTTCCGAACGCGAGCGCGTCTTGTTCTCGCCGCCATAGACGTAATTGCCGTCCTTGAAGAATTCGGTCGCCGCGCAATCCACCGCCAGCATGACGTCGCCGCCTGCCTGGTAGCCGGCCTTGCCGATCGCGGCCATGATGAATTCCAGCGCGGCATCCGCCGACGGCAGGTTCGGTGCAAAACCACCCTCGTCGCCGACATTGGTGTTGTGGCCGGCCTTTTTCAGTTCCGACCGCAGGGTGTGGAATATTTCCGAGCCGCAGCGCAGCGCCTCGGCGAAGGTGGCTGCGCCGACCGGCATGATCATGAATTCCTGAAAGTCGATCGGGTTGTCGGCATGCACGCCGCCATTGATGATGTTCATCATCGGCACCGGCAAGGTCCGCGCCGCGGTGCCGCCGACATAGCGGTAGAGCGGCATGTCGAACGATGCCGCCGCAGCCTTGGCGCAGGCGAGCGACACGCCGAGGATGGCGTTGGCGCCGAGCCGGCTCTTGTTCGCCGTGCCGTCCAGATCGATCATGGTCTGGTCGATCTGAACCTGCTGCTCGGCGGCCATGTCGTTCAAGGCCTCGAAGATCTCGCCGTTGACCGCTTCCACGGCCTTGCTTACGCCCTTGCCAAGGTAGCGCGACTTGTCGCCGTCGCGCAGTTCGACGGCTTCGTGCGCGCCGGTTGAGGCGCCCGACGGCACCGCCGCGCGTCCCATCGAGCCGTCTTCCAGCACCACATCGACCTCGACCGTGGGATTGCCGCGGCTGTCGAGAATCTCGCGGCCAACGATGTCGACGATGGCGGTCATGGGTGCCTCTCTCAGATTGCCGGATTGCAGGATCACGCGCTGCTTCTACAGCAAGGCGCGGGGGCGGAAAAGGCCGCCATGGCCGTGACGTCGCCTGGCGAATTGTCTAATAACGCGGCAACGGAGACACCCTGATGCCGAAAACGTCCGACAAATCGCCGCCGTCGAATGAACTGCAGCTTGGCCGCGCCGTGGAATGGCCGGCTACGCCCGGCCAGGCTCAAATCGACCGGGTGCCCAATCCGCAACGGGATACGAATTACCTGGTGCGGTTCACCGCGCCGGAATTCACCTCGCTCTGCCCGGTGACCGGTCAGCCGGATTTTGCCCATCTCGTGATCGACTATGTCCCGGCCCAATGGCTGCTCGAGTCGAAATCCCTCAAACTCTATGTTGCGAGCTTCCGCAATCACGGCGCCTTCCACGAGGACTGCACGGTCATGATCGGCAAGCGGATCGCCGGCGAGATCAAGCCGAAATGGCTTCGGATCGGCGGCTACTGGTATCCGCGCGGCGGCATTCCGATCGACGTGTTCTGGCAGACCGGCCGGCTGCCGACGGGCATCTGGATTCCCGATCAGGCCGTGGCGCCCTATCGCGGGCGGGGATGAAGCGAGGATGCAAGGTGCAGGCATGCAGACAGCCGCTGATATCTCCGACTTCTCCAGGCGGGATATCCCGCTGTTGGGCAAGACCAAACCTGTGCTGCTGACCGGGGCGACAGGTCCGGCCATCATCGTGATCCACGAGATCTATGGCTTTACGCCGACGCTGGCACGGTTCTGCCGCTGGGTGCGGGATGCCGGCTTCCATGTCTACGCGCCGATCCTGTTCGGCACGCCCGATGCCGGCAATGCCGAGACGACCACGCTGAAGCGCACCCTTGCGCTGTGCGTGTCGCGCGAGTTCACCCTGCTGCGGGCCAACAAGTCCAGTCCGGTAACCGACTGGTTGCGGGCGCTGGCGCGCCTTGCCCATGAAGAATGCGGCGGCCGCGGCGTCGGCGCCATCGGGATGTGCGTGACGGGCGGCTTTGCGCTTTCGATGGCACTTGATCCGGTCGTGCTGGCGTCCGTGCTGGCCCAACCGGGCCTGCCGGCGTTGAACCACGCCGCGCTTGACATCGCGCCCGCTGATCTCGCTTACGTGCAGGCGCGCACCCGCGAGGGATTTGCCCTGCGCGGCTATCGGTTCGAAGGCGATACGATCTGCCGGGCGGCGCGTTTTAAGACCTTGCGCACCGCCTTCGGCGCGGCCTTTACCGGCACTGAACTGCCCGACGCCGCCGGTCATCCCGCAGGGCTAAAGGCGCAGGGCAAGCCGCCACATTCGGTCTTTACCGGCGACCTCATCGATGCCGCAGGCGAACCCACCCGCGCCGCGGTCGACGAGGTGATCGCATTCTTCCGCTGGGCGTTGCTGCAACCACCTGAGGCGGCCTGATGCGGGCTGCGCGGTATGAAAATCGGCTGCTCCCCGGATCGAAATAAAGCGGCTCGCAGTCACGCCCCCGCCAACGAAAGAGGCATCGGGTCGATCAGTCGGCAGACATCAGAACAGGGCTCGACACGTTCGCGTTAGGCCTGTTCGGCAACCGCTCGACGTTTCCAGTCAGCTTCTTGAATGCCGAAGACTTCAATCTCTCCAGGTCGCGTTCGCCCGCGGCCGCCTGCGCCAGAAGATGTTCGGCAATTTCGAGCGCCGAGGCGGACTTGCGACGATGGAATCGGCCGTCGCTGACCACCTCATCCAAGGCGCGGCGCAGGGTAGCTATCGTGGCAGGATCGTAACTCATTGGGGAATACTTAGCCGGCGCTCGTAACAATTGTATGACGGCGGCAAAAGCCACGCAGAGGTTGCATTATGGAAATCCGGCTTCGCGCAGATTTGATCCAGTCCAGAACGACAACAGCGAGAACGAGGTTACAAGCGCGATGATATCGAGCGCCGGCGGCACGCGCTGCCGATGCGGCCTCAGTCCGGTTGACGGCATCAGCGCGCACATCCTCTTAGGGGTTCTTTTCCAGGCTCTTGGCGAGCGCGTCGAACGCCATCAGCGTGCGCAGCAAGCCTTCGAATTCGCGCAACGGCACCATGTTGGGGCCGTCCGATGGCGCATGGTCGGGATCGGGATGGGTTTCGATGAACACGCCGGCGACCCCGACCGCGACCGCGGCGCGCGCCAGCACCGGAACAAATTCGCGCTCGCCGCCGGATGACGTGCCCCGGCCGCCCGGCTGCTGCACCGAATGCGTGGCGTCGAAGATAACAGGCGCGCCGGTGGTGCGTGCCAGGATCGGCAGCGCGCGCATGTCCGAAACCAGCGTGTTGTAGCCGAACGACACGCCGCGCTCGGTGACCAGCACCTTGGGATTGCCGGCGCCGGTGATCTTGGCGACGACATTGGCCATGTCCCACGGCGCCAGGAACTGGCCCTTCTTGACGTTGACGACCTTGCCGGTCGCGGCCGCCGCCAACAACAGATCGGTCTGCCGGCACAGAAATGCCGGGATCTGCAGCACGTCGACTGCCTGCGCCACCTCGGCGCATTGCACTGATTCGTGGACGTCGGTGAGCACAGGCAATCCCAGCGATGCACGGATCTCGGCAAAGATCGGCAATGCTTGCATGAGCCCGATGCCACGCGCCGCGGCTACGCTGGTACGGTTGGCCTTGTCGAACGAAGTCTTGTAGACCAGCCCGATCCTGAGCCGCGCCGCGATCTCCTTCAGCGCGGAGGCGACTTCGAGCGCGTGCGCGCGACTCTCGAGCTGGCACGGGCCGGCGATGATCGAAATCGGCAGATCATTGCCAAATTTGACACCACCTGCTGCAACGACCGGCGCAGCTGAAATGTTCGCATTCACGGCACTATCCTCATTGCGGCTCGACCATCGGATGGCGCTGAACTTCTCCCCTCCCCCCGCGAAGCGGTAGGGAGGGGAGCTTACGACCTCATCGTGCCGATCTCGATGCTTGCTACTTCATCGCCGAGAAGGCGGTCGGCACCAGCAGTTGATTGACGATGTTGCCGACGATCTGGCCGTCCTCTTCGGTCTTCGCCCGCGCCGTGAGCCATTCCGGATCGGTCATAAATGCATTCCATCGCTTCTCGCGGTCGCCAAGCGACTCCCACGCCAGAATGTAGGTCAGTTCCTGATTGGATTCGCCGACCAGCGTGGTGAAGAAGCCGACCGGCTTGATGCCGTGCTTCTCCCAGAGTTTCAGCGTGATGGTCTCGAAGCGCTTCAACAGCGCCGGCAGCCGGCCCGGCAGGCAGCGATAGACGCGCGTTTCGTAAATCATGGCTCAGCTCCATTTTCTTGCGCAGCACTTATAGCGGGCGGCCGGCCGGCTGTCTTGCCGCCACCGCGCAAGACCGGCGGCGGAAATCGCATGGCCCGCCCCTGTGATGTGCGGCCAGGCACGCATTCCGGCTGGGATCTATTCCGGGGAAGGCATTTGCTCGTTCTCGCCTGGCATCGCGGCGATCTCGAGAATACGGCGGCCATGGCGTTCGACCTCGTCGATCGATTTCCGGAGATCCAGCGCCAGCTGGTCATCGGCGGCGGATGGGTCGCCAGGGTGGTTGCCGCTGCTCGCGCCGCAATGGGGACACAGGCGCTCACCGGCATAGATATATTCCTCGCAGGACTGGCATAGAACAAGCCGGCCACGCTTGCGTCGCTTGTCGTCCAGCCCGAGCGAACGGGGCGCGCGCGATCCGTCAACCCGCTCGAGCCGAACCTCAAAGCGGCCGACGGCGAACGGCTCGTCCGGCGCTTCGGCGACCTTGACGATCTTCTCGCGTAACCCGCGTTTGGCAAGCGTCGTCGCGCGATAGTAGCAATAGGGATTGTCGCCGCGCTTGCCCTCCAAGACGTGGGAGACCCAGGTGCAGCCGCCCCGGCAGGTGTTCCAGTAATAACAGGAACCGCAAAAGCTTCGGCCGCGATTGCCGTCCCTGCGCACGGTGCGCGCGGCGAGGTTGCGCAACGCTTCGTCGATCGAGGTCGAACGCGACTCGCCGCCGGCGAAATGCGATTTGGGCAGCGACGGGCAACCCTTGATCGTTCCATCGGCTTCGAGGCCAAGGGTGGTCTCGCCCGCCGTGCAGCCGCTCCAGTGTTCGATGTCGCTGGTCATCGAGCGCCAATGGGGTTCATGACGTCCGAAATAGCCGATGCTGTTGCCGGGCAACAGCCGAAGACCGAGATCGCGACCGCGGTGATAGAGACCGGCGAGGCAATCGACGACATCGATGATCTGATGGGGCTGCAGCAATATGGCGCTGTTGTCGACCGCATTGCCCATCGCAACCGTCAATTGCACCTGCCAGTATTTGGCGCCGGCGGCGACGATTTCGTCGAATATCTGCGGCAGTTGATGCATCGATCGCGCATTGATCTGGGTGTTGACACCGGGTTCGATGCCGACGTCCCGGATATCATGGATGGCGCGGATCGCCTGGTCGTGGCTGCCGGCGACCCCTCGCAAGGAATCGTGAAGATCGCGCAGGCCGTCGACCGAGACGCCGATGGCGCGAACGCCGGCGGCATGGGCCTTAGCGATCCGCTCTCGGGTCAGACCCCGGGCCCCGGTCTGGACGCCGCAGTGAATGCCGTGGCGCGCAATCTCGGCGGCGATTTCAAGCCAATCGCGGCGCAAATAGGCCTCGCCACCGATCAGCGTGATTTCCCTTGTCCCGGCCGCGGCGAGCTGGCGAACCACATCGATGCATTCGGCGGTCGAGAGTTCGTTGGCACGGCGCTTGCCGGCCCGCGATCCGCAGTGGCCGCATTTCAGATTGCAGGCCAGCGTGATCTCCCAGACGACATGGACCGGCACGTGGGAACGCTGGTCTTCCGCGGTCCGCACGCGCAGCGATCGCCGCTGCCCGCCGCTGCCGTTGGCATCCGCTGACGCACGCATCAGCGCGTCACTTCTTCTTTTTCGTCTTGACCGCCTTCAGGCCGCGCTCGCGCGCCTTGATCTCCTTTTCCAACTTGGCAAGCGCGCCCTTGAGATTGCCCTGGAGGGCAAGGGAGGCGGTGGCGTGATCGCGCAAAACCTTGAGGTCTTCGAGCTTGGTTCGCGCATTGGCCAAACTGTTATTGATAGCCGTGCCGTAAGGGATGACGATACCCGTGCCGTGACGCGGGACAGCCATGATCATTCTCCCTAAGTACAGGTTGCGTTAGCGGAAGACATTCTCACAGGTTGCGCGCGCTGTCCAGCAACGGCCGGTCTTTGGCGTCCCGCGTCCCGCGGCATCGGCGCGCTTATTTCTTCTTTGCCGCCTTCAGGCCCTGCTCACGGGTCTTGATCTCCTTGTTCAGCTTGGAAAGCGCGCCCTTGAGATCGCCTTGCGCGGCAAGGACCGCGACCGCGTGATCCCGCAAAACCTTGAGATCTTCGAGTTTGGTCCGCGCATTTCCCAAGGCCTGATTGATAGCCGTGCCGTAAGCGACAAGCATCGATACCCTCCCAAATTTTAGGTTGCGGCAATGTGAGATGTTCTCATAAGTTGCGCGTGATGTCTAGCGCGGCTCCGCCAACCATGGAAGTCATCCGGCAATTCCACCACGGCACGATCGATGTCGCCGATGAGGTGCTGCAACGCGCGTTGCGGATCACCCCTGCCGCCGAGAAACGATCGGCAAACCTGCCCGCGTTGCTGCGCCGCTTCGGCAACCAGAACTTCACCTTCGGAGGAATGCCATTCCATCACTTGCGCGAAATTTTCCGCATCGTCAGGCCGCGGCCCGAACAGCTGTTCTGCGACGCCGGAGCGGGATATGGCCATGTCGTGTTTTACGGCGCCTGCGTGGCGCCATGCCGCTTTCGCGCCATCGAGATTTTGCCGGTCCGCCATAACGCGATGCGAAGGACGATGCGCCATCTGGGTCTTGAGAATATCGAGATCATCTGCGGCGACGCCCTGACGCAAAACTACGACGACGTGGATTATCTGCTGCTGAACAACCCGTTCTTTCCGGATCTGTCGCAGCGCTTCATCGATCAATTGGGTGCGAAGCGTCAACGGCCGCTGACGGTGATCGCAATGCACAATATCGTCGACGTGCTGCGCGGCAACGCCGCATTCACGGAGAATGAAATTGCCGCCGACATCCCGAACTACTGCTTCGGTCTTTTTGACCTGACGGATCGGGGCGACCTGCCCCGCGCAACCCTGCAGCCGAGACGGCGCCATCGCCATGGAGTATGAGAAGGCAGGCCATCAATGGATCCGCCTGCTCTTTGAATAAATCCTGCGCTTGGGAGAATGCGGCTTGCGGGATCTTATTTCTTTTTCGTCTTCGCCTTCTTGAGGCCACGCTCGCGCGACTTGATTTCCTTCTCCAATTTGCCCAGCGCGCCCTTGAGATTGCCCTGCAGGGCCAGGGTGGCAGCGGCGTGATCGCGCAAAAGCTTGAGATCTTCGAGCTTGGTTCGCGCACTGGCCAATGCCTGATTGATCGCCGTGCCGTAAGGGGGGACCGCCATGAACATACTCCCGAAGTTCAGTTGCATCAGCTGGTTATGTTCTCACAGGTTGAGTACGCTGTCCAGCGACGGCCCATGGACCGCAGCAATCACACCAGCCGCGACTGTACCATCGCGGCCTCAATGAAGGACGCGAACAAGGGATGCGGTTCGAACGGGCGCGATTTCAGTTCGGGATGGAATTGCACCCCGATGAACCAGGGGTGGTCCTCATATTCGATGATCTCCGGCAGCACGCCGTCAGGCGAAACGCCGGAGAATTTCAGCCCGTGCTGCTCCAGACGGTCCTTGTAGGCGGTGTTGACCTCGTAGCGGTGGCGATGGCGTTCGGATATTTCGGTGGCGCCGCCATAGACCCGGGATACCCGGCTGCCGCGCTTGAGCACCGCGGGGTAGGCCCCGAGACGCATGGTGCCGCCGAGATCGCCGGACTGCGACCGCTTTTCCAGCTCATTGCCACGCAGCCATTCCGTCATCAGGCCAACGACCGGCTCGGGCGTTGGACCGAATTCACTTGAATTGGCCGCATCGAGGCCGATGAGATTGCGCGCGGCCTCGATCACCGCCATCTGCATCCCGAAGCAGATGCCGAAATAGGGCACGTCGCGCTCCCTGGCGAACTGCGCGGCGCGGATTTTACCCTCTGCGCCGCGCTGGCCGAACCCGCCCGGCACCAGAATGCCGTTGACGTGCTCGAGGAATGGCGCCGGGTCCTCGTTTTCGAACACCTCGCTCTCGATCCAGTCGAGATTGACCCTGACCTTGTTGGCGATGCCGCCATGCGACAACGCCTCGATCAGCGATTTGTAGGCATCCTTCATGCCGGTGTATTTGCCGACGATGGCGATGGTGACGTCACCCTCGGGATTGCGCACCCGCTCGTTGATGAGATGCCAGCTTTGCAGCGCCGGCGGCATCTTCGGCGCGAAGCCGAACGCCGCCAACACCTCGTCGTCGAGGCCGGCGGCGTGATAGGCCTCGGGCACGGCGTAGATGTTGTCGACGTCTCGCGCCTCGATCACGGCGCTTTCGCGCACGTTGCAGAACAGGCCGAGCTTGCGCCGCTCTTCGCGCGGGATCGGGCGGTCGGTTCGACACAACAGAACATCGGGCTGGATGCCGATCGAGCGCAGTTCCTTGACCGAATGCTGGGTCGGTTTTGTCTTCAGTTCGCCGGCGCTGGGTATGAAGGGCAACAATGTCAGATGAATGTAGATGGCGTGGTCGCGCGGCAGATCGTTCTTGATCTGGCGGATCGCCTCGAAAAAGGGCAAGCCCTCGATGTCGCCAACGGTGCCGCCGATCTCGCACAGCACGAAATCGAACGCGTCATTGCTGTCGAGGATGAAATCCTTGATGGCGTTGGTGACGTGCGGGATCACCTGGATGGTGGCGCCGAGATAGTCGCCACGCCGCTCCTTGGTGAGGATATCCTGGTAGATCCGCCCCGTGGTGATGTTGTCGGCCTTGGTGGCGGGACGTCCGGTAAAGCGCTCGTAGTGGCCGAGGTCGAGATCGGTCTCGGCGCCATCGTCGGTCACGAACACTTCGCCGTGCTGGTACGGCGACATCGTTCCGGGGTCGAGATTGAGGTAGGGATCGAGTTTGCGAAGCCGGACCTTGTAGCCCCGCGCCTGCAGCAGGGCGCCGAGCGCCGCCGAAGCCAGACCTTTTCCGAGCGATGAAACCACGCCGCCGGTGATGAAGATATACCGCGCCATGGGACTTAACCTTTAAGGCTACCGGCGCGATTCGCCAAAACGAATCGCACGCCGCGGCGGATATTTCGTCGGGCTGTGGGTGACGCCAATTATTGCGCTTTATCAAAGCACTATTGCTGATTTATGATCCAGGAGGTTAGCCGGCAAGCTGCATGGCCACCCTGCGTTATTGCGAGCGCGGCGCCTCTGGCGCGGATGGCGCCGGCTGGTTCTGCTGCTGCTCGTCCGACTTCTTCAGCGAATCCAGAATGCCGCCGCTGGTCGGCGGGGATATCGGGGTTGCCGGGCCTGCCGGCTGCGATTGCGAGGCGGGCGTGCCGATGATCGAACTCGGCTTACGGTCGTAGCCGGCGAGCCAGGACAACAGCAGGCTGGTGGCGAAGAAGCCCACCGCGAGGATCGCGGTAGTGCGGCTCAGCAAATTGGCGGTGCCGCGGCTCGACATGAAGCCGGCGCCGCCGCCCATCCCGAGGCCGCCGCCCTCCGATTTCTGCAGCATCACGGTTGCGATCAGCGTCGCAACGATCTTCAGGTGGACTACGATAATAACAGTCTGCATCTCTACCTTCC
>NZ_JBEKXH010000240.1:0-18455 GCF_049512235.1 Bradyrhizobium sp. | reverse complement strand
TAAAACGCCAACGACCCGACCATGCCGGCAAGCACGAGGCCGGTTGCGCGGCAACGTGCCGAGACCAGCCCGGGGCAGGATTTCTCCATCGAGCTCCCGAGGCTGGCAGCGGCGGACCGTGCAGTATTCCAAAGCTACGGGCGTACTCCGCGGAACAAACCGTCGCCGGGGATGTTCTTGACGCAGCCGATGGCGACGGGAGATATCAATGCCGTATACGAGACCGATCAGGCGTTTCTATCTGACCGCTCCCAGGACCCTGACCTTTGCCGTCTCGCTCCTGCTCGCGCTGCTCGCCCTTCTCATCGCCTATGGTCACGTCGTCGATCTGCACGGCGTCAGCGCCTTTGTGGTGCTGCTGATCGCCTACGCGGTCCTGCTGGCCGGAACGTTGTTGCGCGGGGTCTGATCAGAACCCCGCCGCCATCTCGGCCAATAGGCGGTGCGCGGCCTCGCGGGCGAGGCGGGCCGGCTCGGCCGGGCCGGCGGTCGGTCCAACCAGCGCGAAACGAACATCGCTGATGCCGATGAAGCGTAATATCTCGCGCAAATAGGGGCTCGCCATGTCGATGCGGCCACGGTTCATGCCGGTGACAAAATCGCCGCCGCTCGCCAGGATCACGATCGTGGGCCTGTTCTTCAAGAGCGGAAAGTAGCCCTGAGCCGGATCGAAGCGGAAGGTGAGGCCGGGCTGGACGATCAGATCGAACCATTGCTTCAGTTTGTAGGGGATGCCGAAGTTCCACATCGGCGTCGAAATCAGTACCCGGTCGGCGAGCGCAAACCGCATCGCCATGCGCTCGATCACGGCGAATGCATTGCGCTGGGCGTCGCTGAATTCGCGCCCGCCGAGCCGCGCGTATTTGGCTTCGAGCACATCGCCCTGAAATTCAGGCAGGCTTTCGCGCCAGATGTCCATCACGTCAATTTCCCAGTCCGGCCGCGCCTGCCGGAACCGCGTCACGAACGCCTCGGCGCCTTCAGAAGATTCGGAAGCCGCGCGGGGCGAGCAACGCAGGTGAAAGAGCTTGGGCACTCCGGCTAGCCTTTCCTGGCGCGGTTCTGCGCGCTCACCCGATCGCCTTGATCACGGCGTCCGCGTTGGTGACCACGGCGACGTTCTGCATCGCGAAATTGATCGAGGCGTTGTGCCACTCGGCGTTCATGGTCGAACAGCAATCCTCGGGCACGATCATGAAATAGCCCTTGTCGGCGCCGGTGCGCGCGGTGTGCTCGATCGACATGTTGGTCCAGGCGCCGGTGTCGATCAGCATGTCGCGGCCGGTCGCCCTGAGGATGGTTTCCAGCCGGCTGCCTTCCCACGCGCTCATGCGCATCTTCTCGACCACGAAGTCGCCCGCGCGAGGCTCGAGCCCCGCCACCGGCGCAGCACCCCAGGAACCGCGCACCATTGCATTGGCATCGACCAGGCCCTCGAACAGCGGCGCGTTCAGCGTCAGGCCCGGCGCGCCGGGTTCGACGATGAACCAGACATGGATCACGACGACGCCGCGTGCGCGCGCCGCATCGGCAAGCCGGCGCACATTGTCGACGACACGCTGGGCGCGCGCATGGGCCGGCGCGCCCGAGCCTGCGAAGGCGCCACCTTCCATGATGACGTCGTTCTGCAGGTCCTGGATGATCAGCGCGCAGCGCTTCGGATCGAGCTGCAGGGCCTCGGCCCTGAGCTGCGGCGCGGGCGCGGAAGACGGCGTGGCGGCCGTGCCTCCCGTGGCGGTCATATAAGGCTCGCTGCGCGGCCCGACCTTGGTTGTGACCGTGTAGACCGAGTGCGTCGCGGTCATGAACAGCGTCCGGAAATCGGTGCCGCCCCAGCTCAGATTGGCAACCTTTTCGGGGACGCGTACCTTGCCCAGGAGATCGCCGTTCATCGCGTAGACCCAGATGCCGCCCGGCGCGGTCACCCAGATATTGCCGTGCTGATCGCATTTCATGCCGTCAGGCACGCCGGGCTCGAGTTCGGAGCGGATGCCGCTGGCGAAGACGCGGGCGTTGCCAAGGGTACCGTCAGGGGCGACGTCGAAGACCCGGATCAGCGTCTGCACGGTGTCGTTGACGTAGAGCCGCCGTTCGTCCGGCGAGAAGCAGAGGCCGTTCGGCTGGTCGAACAGGGTGCGGTCGACCAAAAGCTGTGGCGCGCCGCCGCCCGTGGGCACGCGATAGACGCCCTGGAAGCCGAGCTGGCGCGGCCGCTCGACGCCGAAAACCGGCATGCGGCCGTACCAGGGGTCGGAAAAATAGATCGCGCCGCTCGAATGCACGCAGACGTCATTCGGGCTGTTGAGCTCCTGCTTTTCGAAGTGCGAGGCCAGCACCTCGCGACGGCCGTCGGGGCGCTCGCGGATCAGCGATGACGTCGCGTGCTCGCAGACGATCAGGTTCAGCTCGGCATCATAAGTCATGCCGTTGCATTTATTCGCCGGGCGCTTGACCTCGGCGACGCCCCGCGCAGCGTCCCAGCGACGGCGAACGTCGGCGGGCATATCCGAAAACAACAGATAGTGACCGACCGGATGCCAGATCGGCCCCTCGGTGAAGGTGAAGCCGGTACCGAGCTGGCCGACCGGCGCATAGGGATCGATCAGGGTTTCGAATTCGGGGCGCAGCGTGGTGTGGGTCATAGGATGCTCCCTTCGCCCGGCTCAAGCCGGGAACCAGCTGCGCTTGGGCAGCGACTGAACGATCGGACCCGGCACCTGGTCCTGCAGCCGCCCGACGACATTGCCGGCTTCGATCTTGCACGGCCGGTCGTGCACCGGCAGCAGAAAGCGCGAGTTGTTGACGAGTTTCTTGATCGACGCCTTTTCCGCACGCTTCGAGGTGCCGTGGTTGCCGGTCGTGCGCGGCTCGGCGTCGTGGATCTCCCGGAAGGGTTCCACGAGTTGATCATTGATGTCGTAGAGCACATCGCCGCAGATCGTGGCGATGCCCTCGGCGGTGTGAACGTGCAGATTCATCGACCCTTCGGTGTGGGCGTTCGCCGCCTCGCAATACACGCCCGGGATCAGCTCCACCGGGCCGGTGATCTCGAGATCGAGGAAGCGCAGCGCGCTCCGGGTATGCAGTCGGTCGATCAGATGCTTGATGTCGGGCGCCGGGTATTGCGGGTGCATCAGGCCGGAGACGGAATATTCGAGCTCCTTGCGGTTGACGACGACAGTCGTATTCATCGGAAACAGGTCGTCCTTGCCGGCGTGGTCGATATGCAGATGGGTGTGGCAGACGAAGCGGACGTCGCCCATGCGCACGCCATGACGTGCGAGCTGGTTCTCGATCATGTTCTCGTGGAACTGCAGGCCACGCATGCCCAGGGTCTCCATGATCGCATTGGAGCGGTAACCGGTATCGACGACGATCGGATAGCTGCCTCCGACAATGAGAAAGCCCAGCGTCAGCACCCGGCGCGTGCGCCCGCAGTCGCGGCCGAGCACCAGGAAACTCGATTCCAGTTCGATGTCGCCATAGTCCAGAATCTTGATTTCCAACGCCATGTTTACCTCCGATTTCCTTCGTCTTTTTCCACGCAACGCTACGGCACGAGACGATAGACCCGCATCGCGGTATCGCGCAGGATCGCGTCGCGATGACCAGGGTTCGATTTGACAGCGTCGAGATAGGCGCCGACGAGGTCGCGATAGCTGGTCCAAAGCTTCTCGATCGGAAAGTTCGAGCCGAACAGGCAACGATCGGGGCCGAACAGCGCTATCGTCTCGGCGACGATTTGGGCGATGTGCGCAGGGTCGTTGCGATGGATGAAGGTGCCGAGCCCGGAGAGTTTTGTGACGATGTTCGGACACGCCGCCAGCCGCGCCATGCCGGCGCGCCATGCCGCGCGGCCGGCCGGGGTGAGATCCTCCAGCATTCCAGCATGCTGCAGCACGAAGGTGACATCAGGACAGGCTCCCGCAAGGCCGGCCGCGTCCGGCATCTGCGGCGCGAACACCTGCAGCTCGAAACTCCAGCCGTAGTCGGCGAGCCGGGCGACGTTGCGGCGGATCACAGGGTCCGCGCAGAGGTCGGCGCGCGCGGCGAAGCGAAAATGCGGGTTCTCGTGCCAGTGCAGCTGCATGCGCACACCGCGCACCAGCCGATAGCGCTTGAGCCGGTCGAGCTGCGGACGTACATCGTCCGCGCTGAAATCCGCGTAGGCGACGATCGCATGCGGCCAGCCGGTTTCGTCGGAGGTGCGTTGCACCCAGTCCGTCTCCTGCTCGAACTGCGCGTTCGCCCAATTGGTCTGCACATAGACCGACTTGACCACGCCGCAGCCTTCGATGTCGTCGAGGTATTCGGCAAGCGGATAGTCGCGACGGATCGGCTCGTAGGGTCCGAATATGCGCGGCTGCATCGGCCCGACCAGCCAAGGAAGATCGGCCTTCAGCCATATGTGATGATGCGCGTCGACGATGCCGATCACGCGGCTCTCCCTTTTTGTCCGAGCGAAAGCACATGTGCGACCACTGCCGCGCTCGATCCGCCGTCGACCATATCGTCGACGAAGCGGCTGACAGCGATCAGCGCCTCGGTCTGCGGCACGAAGCCAGGGCCGGCCGCGAGCGGCGTCAGCCAACTGAGATGCCAGGCGCGCCGCGACAGTTTTGCGACCGCGTCGCGCAAGGCCGCGAGATCGCCACGCTCCAGCCCGTCGGACAGGATGGCAACCGCGGCGCCGCGCGCGTAGCTGGAAAAGCGCGGTACGGCGAGGAATGCCTGCAGCGCGTCGCCGATGCGCGTGCCGCCGTCCCAGTCGCTCACCAGATGGGCTACGGCCGCGAGCGCCTGCTCGCGGCGCTTGAGCCGCAGCGCGCGCGTCACCCGCGTCAGGCGCGTGCCGAAGGTGAAGACCTCGATATTCGGCGCCGCCTGCACCAGCGTGTGCGCGAGCCGGAGATTGTCCTCGGAGCGTGCTTTCATCGAACCGGAGACGTCGATCAGCAGCAGCATTTTGCGTGGCCGTTCGCGCCGCTTCAGCCGCCCCAGTCGCATCACCTCGCCGTCGTTGCGCGCGGCCTCGCGCAGGGTTCGCCGCAGATCGGCCCAGGGGCCGCGCCGGGCGCGCATGCGCCGATGCCCGCGCCGGCGCGGCAGGCGCCTTTCGGCTTCACGCGCGAGACGGCGTAGCGCGTCGTCTGTTCCGCCCGGCATGAGACGGCGCTCGGCCAGGGCTTCGGCGCGCACCGCCATCGCGCCGGACTCGTTGGCTTGGTCGGCAAGCGGCGGCTCGTCGTCGCCGCGCCCCTCTTCCTGCAGCCGCACCACCTCGTCATCCTCACTTTCGTCGTCCCGCAACTCTTCGCCGCCGAGGAAGTGAATTCGGAACAGCCTATCGTAGGTCGCGCGCCGCTCCGGGGGAGGCGCCAGGGTTGCGAGCCCTGCCTTCCTGATGTCCTCTGGCGCCCGCGGACCGAGCAGCCCGATCGCCGCGAGGAACGCCGTGGTCTGCTCGGGCGCGATGGCAAAACCGTTGGCGCGCAGCAGCGCCACGAACGAAACGAAGGCGCGCGCGGCGCGGGGCAGTTTTGTCAGTTCGCTCACGCTGCTGCCTCCGCGATCAGTGCGTCGAGCCGGCCGGAGATGAAGGCGAGATCTTCCTGGTCTTTCAGCGCGACCCCGATCGAGCGCTTGAACGCGTCCGGCCAGCGTGCGCCGCCTTTGTTGAGCAATGTCGCCGCCTCGGCCCAGTCGACCGCTTCGGCGACGCCGGGCGCCTTGCTCAATGGCTCGCGCCTTAGTTTGCCGACGGCGGCGACAACCGCGCGCGCGGTCGACACGGCGACGCTGGAGGCGCGCAGCATGATGATTTGTGCCTCCCGCTCCGCCGTCGGGTAATCGATCCAGTGATAGACGCAGCGCCGACGCAAGGCCTCGTGCAGATCGCGCGTGCGGTTGGAGGTGAGCACCACCACCGGCCGCTCGGCAGAGCGGATGGTGCCGCGCTCGGGGATCGAAATCTGGAAGTCGGAGAGGAACTCGAGCAGGAATGCCTCGAACTCCTGGTCGGAGCGATCGATCTCGTCGATCAGCAGCACGGTTGCATCCGGGGCGCGCAGCGCAGCCAGCATCGGACGCTCGATCAGGAAGGTCTCACCATAGATGTCGATGGTCGCATCGCCGGCCTGGCGGATGGCCAGCATCTGCCGCGGATAGTTCCATTCGTACAGCGCAGCGGAAGCGTCGATACCCTCGTAGCATTGCAAGCGAATGAGCCGACGGCCAAGCACCGCGGCGATCGCCTTCGCCGCTTCGGTCTTGCCGACGCCGGGAGCGCCTTCGAGCAGCAGCGGCTTGCCGAGCGCGAGCGCCAGATAGGCCGCGGTCGCGATGCCTTCGTCGGCGAGGTAATAGGCTGCGCGCAGCGCCTTCTCCAACGCCTCCGGGCTGCCGATACCGCCAATGGTTGCGCGAACTGCCATCAGCGCCGCGCCTGCGGCCGCGCGCCACCCTGGGCCTTGATCGCGCGCAGCACTTTTTCCGGAGTGATCGGCAGTTCGTCGACGCGGACGCCGACCGCGTTGAAAATCGCGTTGGCGACCGCCGGCATCACCGGATTGGCGCACATCTCGCCCGGGCCCTTGGCGCCGAACGGACCATCGGCCGCCGGACGCTCCAGCACCGCGATGTCGTGCGGGCAGATGTCGCCGGGACCCGGCATCAGATATTCGACAAAGTCGCGCGGCCCGTGGCGGGGATCCGGATAGTAGGGTTCCGTCGTCTCGTAGAGCGCGTGACTGATGCCCATCCATGCGCCGCCGACGAGCTGCTGTTCGACGAGCCGGGGATTAAGCGCGCGCCCGAGTTCGTAGGCCGAGTCCATGCGCACCATTGCCACTTCGCCGGTCTCGTCGTCGACCTCGACCTCGGCGACCAGGCAGGCGTGCGCGTAGCAGGTCGCCGGCGACATCTCGCCGGTCTCGGGATCGACGGCGGAGAGCGGCACCAGGAAGATGCCGCGTCCGGAGATGGTCTTGCCCTGCTTGAACTGCGCTGCGATCGCGACGTCCCGGGTCGAGATCGATCGGTGCGGCGCGCCCTTGACGTGAATATTGCCGCGGCCATCGGTGTCGAGGTCGGCGGCATTGACCTCAAGCTCCTCCGCCGCCGCCTCCATCATCACCCCGCGCGCTTCCCTTGCCGCGGCCATCACCGCGTTGCCGACCCGATGGGTGCCGCGTGAGGCAAAACTGCCCATGCAGTGCGGCCCGGTGTCGGAATCGGCAGTATCGACATAGACGTCCTCGACCGGCACGCCGAGCGTCTCGGCGCAGATCTGACGGGTCACCGACTTCATGCCCTGACCGAGATCGATCGAGGACAGCGACACCGTGAACTTGCCGCTCGGATTGGAATGCACCAGCGCCTGGCTCGGATCGCCGCCGAGATTCATGCCGATGGGATAATTGATCGAGGCGATGCCGCGTCCGCGATGCCTGGCCATGGTCAGCGCCTCCTCGAGCCAAACACGGAGGAGAACCGGATCGCGCCATGCGCTGCGGGCTGCGGCGCTTGCGCCGGCGAAACCGGGTGCGGCGGCTCGGGTGCGGCGGCCGGCGGCGGGGTGCGATCGTATGTCGTGCGCTGCTGCGCGGCGGGGCGCGCCGGCGCGGTCTGGTTGGTCGCGGTCGCGGCAACCGCGGCCCGGGCGCCGCCGCCGTCCTTGCGCGAGGACATCCGCTTGAATTCCTCGCGCAGCGGCCATTTTGCCTTTTCGGCGGCGACCTGCACGCATTCGATCAAAGCGGTGTTCTTCGCCTCGCGCCGATGCGCCTTCATGTCGCCGTCGCGATAGGCGTTGAGGATGCGGAACTCCATCGGGTCCATGCCAACGAGATGAGCGAGCTTGTCCATCTGGCATTCGATCGCGAAATCCATCGCGGTGACCCCGAAGCCACGCATCGCCGTCGCCGGCGTGCGGTTGGTGAAGACGCAATAGATGTCGCCATAAACGTTCGGGATCGTATAGGGTCCGGGCAAATGCGCCGCGCATTTGACCACGGCGTAGCTCGACAACCTGGTATAGGCGCCGCTGTCGAAATAGGCCCGCACCCTGCGCGCGACGATGCGGCCGTCGCGCATGACGCCGTCCTTCAGAAAGATGCGTTCGGCGCCGCGCGGCGGACCATGTTGCATCTCCTCCTCGCGGCCGAAAATGTAGCGCACGGGGCGGCCGGTCAGCATCGCGCCGAGGATCGCAAGCGGCTCGGTCAAGGTATCGACCTTGCCGCCGAAGCCGCCGCCGACGGTGCCGCCGATGAAATGAAAGGTGTTGGAGGGCACATCAAGAATCTTGGCGCAGGTGTCGAGCGAAAAGAACAGTGCCTGGGTCGAGGTGTAGACCACATAGCGTCCGTTGGTGTCGGGGGCTGCGATCGAGCCGTTGGTCTCGGTCGGCGCGTGCTCGATCGGCGACATCTGGTAGCGCTGCTCGAGCACATGGTCCGCCCCCGCAAGGGCGCGCTCGACGTCGCCGAAGCGCAGCTTCTGATGATCATAGATGTCGTGGTAGGTGAACGTGTTCTTGGGATAGGTTTCATTGACCACCGGCGCGCCTGTTTTCAGCGCCTCCTCGACGTCGAAAACCGCGGGCAGCGGCTCGTAGTCGACGCGGATCTTTGCGAGAGCTTCGAAGGCCTCGCGGTGGCTGTCGGCGACAACAGCCACCACCGGCTCGCCCTTGTAGCGCACCTTGTCGACCGCGAGCGTCGGCTCGTCGTCCTTGCCGAAATTGATCAGACTGAGCAGTGTGTTGAGGTTACGCGGCACGTCGGCGCCGCGAATGATTCGGCGTATCCCGGGGCTGCGCTCGGCCTCGCCGGTCTCGATGCGGCGGATGCGCGCGTGCGCGTGCGGGCTGCGCAGCACCTTCAAATGCAGCATGCCCTGCAATTGGTGGTCGTTGAAATAGCTGGACGTGCCGGTGACATGACCCAGAATGTCCTGGCGCTGGGTGCCTTTGCCGATCTCCTTGAGATTGTCGTCACGCTCGTCGGCGAAAATGTCTTTGCGAAGTTCCAGCATGGCGTGGTCCTCTAGTACAGCGTTCTCAAAGTTCGAATCCTATCGCAGTTCGCGATGCTGCGCTCCCTCTCCCGCTCTTGCGGGCTCTTGCGGGGGAGGGTTGGGGTGGGGGAAAGCCGCATCGGCAGTCCCCGAGTGGCGCCCCCACCCCACCCTCCCCCGCGAAGAGCGGGAGAGGGAGTGAGAGGGCAACGCTCGTGGCCTGAACTGATAGCTTCATGCAACCGGTCCTCTAGGCGCGCGCGCGTCCGCCCGCGGCGGCGAGCACGGCGTTGATGATGGGTTCGTATCCGGTGCAGCGGCAGATGTTGCCACTGATGGCATTGACGACCTCGTCGCGGGTAGGCGAGGGGTTGTGGTCGAGCAGGGCCTTCGCCGCCATCAGCATGCCCGGCGTGCAGTAACCGCACTGGGCCGCGAAATGCTCCATGAAGGCGCGTTGCAATGGATGCAAATGCGGTCCGTCCTTGAGGCCGGCAAGCGTTTCCACCGAACGGCCTGCCACGGTCTCGGCCAGTGTCAGGCAGGCGAGATGCGCGTCGCCGTCGATCAGCACTGTGCAGGCGCCGCAACCGCCCTGGCCGCAGCCGAACTTCGGAGTCATATCGCCGACCATGTCACGCAGGGTCGCGAGCAGATTGACGCCGCCGTCAACGAAGACCGCGACGTCGCGGCCGTTATGACGAAATTGCAGGGCGGTCTTGGCCATCGATTTTTCCTTGAACTTTGCTTATTGCTGGCCGGTCAGGAGGCGGCGCAAATGGACGCCGACCACCTCGCGCCGATACCAGGCGCTGGCGAGCGAATCGTCGACCGGCGACGTCCCTTCCGCCGCGGCGGCCACCGCGGCGGCGACGCTTGAGGCGTCGAGCACGCGCCCTTCCAGCGCGCGCTCCGCCGCCCTGGCACGAACCGGCGTCGCCGCCATCGCGCCGAGTGCGATGCGCTTCCGCGCTGGACGGACGCTGGACGGAGACGGAGAGCACGAGCGCGCCGCGCTGGCGATCCCGCCCGGCGAGGAACTCCTCGATCGCCACGTCGCGCGCGCCATAGCCGCCCTGTACCGCGACCGTCGCCTCGAGCGCCAGCAGAGCCACGGTGAAATCACCGAACGGCGTCGGCGCAAACAAATTGCCACCGATCGTGCCCATATTGCGCACGGCCGGCCCGCCGATCGATCCGGCGACAGGGTGGAGAAAGGCGAGTTCGCGCTCGGCCAGAACGCGCGCGAAGGTGACGCCGGCGCCGATCCTGACCCGGGAGCTGGCGAAGTCGAGCTGGGTCAAAGCGCGGTCGGTCGCGCGCACCACCGTCGAAAACGAGAGGTCGCCCTCGTTCAGCGCGCGCATTACCAGCGTGCCGCCGCCGAGATAGCGCGCGTCGTGCTCCGACGATAACGCCGTCGCGGCCTCTCCCGAGGTTGCGAATGTCTTCACGGTCACCGGCATGATTTCTCCTCCAAAGTCATGCGGCCTCCCGCAGATGCCGGCGGATCGCCTCGAAACCGGCCTGATAGATCTGTTCGCCGACCATTTCGGTGAGCTGCGCCGCCTCCGCGGGCCGCGCGGCAAAGCGCGACTCCCAATGCCAGAAGGTGCGGTCACCGTCGGTGACCGGCAGCAAGCGCACATGCGCGACATAGTTGAACATCGGAATGGGCGTATCGAGCAGGCAATAGCTGAAGCTTTGTTCGAGATCGGAAAGCGCCAGCAATTGCTCGCGCAGCTCGGAGCCGTCCTTCAGCTTGAACCGGCGGACGCAGCCGATGCGGTCCGCGGCCTGGGCGCGCTCGATCGTGGAGGTCGCGACCGCGGGATGCCAGCGGTCATGGCCGTTGAAGTCGCGCAGTACGTTCCAGACCACGCCGGTCGGCGCGTCGAGAACAGTGCTCTTGACGATGTGCGGCACGGCTTCAGCCTCCGAACACGCGCTTGAGCGCATCGAAGCCGCCCTGAAACACGCCAGCCCCGATCGTGTTGATGAGTTCGACCTCGCGCTCCGGCGCGCAGTCGAATTCGGCCGACCATTCCAGGAAGGTTTTGTCGCCGTCGGTGACCGGAGTGAGGCGCAAGGTCGCGACGTAGTTTTCGACGCCCATCGGCGATTCGAGGATGGAATAGGTGCAGAACATGTCGAAGTCGGAGAGGCCGAGCAGCTTTTCGCGGATGCGGTCGCCGTTGCGCAAGGTGAAATCGCGCACGCAGCCGATCTTGTCCGCGGGCTCTCCGCCCTCGATGCGGCTCTCGGCGATCGCCGGGTGCCAGTTAGGCAGGCCGTTGAAGTCGCGCAGCCGTGCCCAGACCCGATCGTTGCGGGTGTTGACGACGGTCGAGACATAGACGCGAGCCATGGCCTACCTTCAGCTCTTCTTGCCCGGGCGCGAAGATTGTCCCTGTCCTGGGGATGATGCAGCCGGGTCGGCCTCGCTCTCTTTCTTCGGCGCGGTCTCCTTGCGGATGCCCTGCATGTCGCGGGCTTCGCGAATAAGGCCCGGCATCTTCGAGAGACTGCCGCCCTCGACGCCGATGTCGGCGAGGATCGAATCGATCAGCGGCGCCTGAACGCGGTAGCGCAAGGCCGAATCGATCACTTCGTCGGTGGCGCTGCGTCCGCCGCCGCCGCCATTGCCGCCATTGCCGCCGGCCAGGCCGTCGACATGCAGGATGCGAATGCCCTCGATCTTCTCCATCGGCTTGACGCTCTCGCGCACGATGCCTTCGATGCGGTCGAGCAGCTTGCGGCGGAACAGCGAGTAGCGCGCCTGGTCGGTGAGCACGTTCTCGGCCTCGTTGAGCAGCTTCTGGGCCTCGGCTTCGACGGCTGCGCGCACGCGTTCGGCCTCGGCGCCGATGCGCTTCTCCTCGGCTTCCTTCTCCGCGATAAGGACTTCGACCGTCTTGCGCCGCTTGGCGATCTCGCTGTCGCGCACCGTGATGACGCGTTCGGCCGCCTCGGTGGCGCGCGCCTTGGCGTTCTCGGCTTCGGCTTGCGCGGCCGAATGTTCGAGCGACTTCTGATAGAGCGCAATCGCCTTCTCCATCAAGACGGTCTCGACCTCCTTCTCGCGATGGATCTCCAATTTGCGCAATTCCCGTTCGCGCCCGATGCGGGCCTCGTCGAGGCCGCGGTCGGAGGCGATGCGCGCGCGCTGGACTTCCTCGTTGGCGGCAATCTCGGCTTCCTGCAAGGCCTGGACGCGCGCGATTTCGAGCTGCTCGATGACGCGCCGGCGCTCCAGCCGGGCCGCTTCGAGCGCCTGCTCCTTCGATACTTCGCTGGTCTCGACCTCGCGACCGGCGACGATCTCCGCCTGCCGGACCTGGCGGTCGGCGTCGATGCGTTCGGAACGTTTCGCCGACAGGGCGATGACCCGGTCCTCATCGGCGATTTCAACCGTTCGCTTCTGCTCGATGTTGAGCACCTCTCGCGTCCTGCTGGAGGCGATGCGCTCGGCCTCGAGCGCCAGTTCAACGCCGATGCGCTGACGCTCGATCGCGTCGCGCCGCGTCAGTTCCGCCATCTCGATCGACTTTGCGCGTTCGATGTCCTGCTGCTTGGTCGCCTGGTCGCTCAGAATGCGGGCGAGGGCGATTTTCTTTTCCTGGGCGATCCGCGCCGCCTCGATGGCCTCGCGTGAGGCGATGTCGGCTTCCTCGACCGCGCGATGCCTGGCGATTTCGAGCGCGCGGATGCGTTCCTCCTGCGCGATACGGGTGGCTTCGGTGGCCTCGCGCGCCGCGATGCCGGCGACCTCGAGCGCCTGATTGCGGTCGATCTCCAGTTTGCGGGTACTCTCTTCGGCGGCGATGCGGCTGGAGGCAAGGGCGCGTTCGCGCGCAATGCGCGCGGCTTCCACCGCTTGCTGCGCGGCGATCTCGGCTTCCTGGATCGCGCGGACCTGTTGGATCTCCAGCGAGCGGGTCTGCTCGTCGGAGGCGATCCGTTCGGCGTTGACGATTGTGGTCTGGGCTATGCGCGCCTTCTCGGTCGCTTCCCTGGCGCTGATCTCGGCTTCGTCTATCGTCCGGGTGCGTTCGATCTCGCGGCGGCGGGTTTCCTCCTCGTTGGCGATGCGGGCGTCGGTGACGACGCGGTCCTGCTGGATGCGGGCTTTCTCGATGAACTCGCGGGCCTGGATCTCGGCCTCCTCGACCGTGCGGGCGCGCTCGATCTCCTTTTGCCGCACCTCGCGTTCGCTGGCGATGCGGGCGGTGTCGACCGAACGCTGGTTGGCAATACGCGCCTTTTCAATCTCCTCGCGCGCCAAAATTTCCTTTTCCTCGACCGCCTGGGTGCGCTCGATTTCCTTCTGCCGGGTTTCGCGCTCAGAGCCGATACGCGCCTCGGCGATGGCCTGCTCGTTGGCGATGCGCGCCTTTTCAATGGTCTGGCGCGCCGAAATCTGCGCCTGTTCGGCTTCGGTCTCGCGCAATGCGCGCTCGCGCGCCACCTCGGTCCGTTGCAAGGCCCGGCGCACCTCGATATCGCGTTCCTGCTCCAGCCGCGCGGTCTCGCTCTCGCGTTCGATATCGAGCGCCTGCCGTTCGGCTTCCAGATTGCGGGTGCGGATCTTGATCATCGAATCCTGTTCGATGTCGTTGCGCAGTTTGCGCTTGGCCTCGATGTCCGCCATCAGCTGGGTCAGGCCTTCGGCGTCGAAGCGGTTCGACGGGTTGAAGAATTCGAGGTCGGTCTGATCGAGGTCGGTGATCGCCACCGATTCCAGCTCGAGGCCGTTCTGGGCCAGCGCCTCGGCGGCCGCGGCCTTGACCCGGGCGACATAGTCGCCGCGCTTTTCGTGCATCTGCTCCATGGTCATTTCCGAGGCGACCGAGCGCATCGCGGAAACGAACTTGCCGGCGAGCAGCGCATGCAGCCGTTCCGGTTCCAGCGTGCGGCGGCCGAGTGTCGCTGCGGCGATCGCGACCGCCTCGCGCGTCTGCTGCACGCGGACATAGAAGTCGGCTTCGATGTCAATGCGCATGCGATCCCTTGTGATGACGGCGTCCTGCTTCGCGCGAATGATCGGCATCGGCAGCACGTTCATGTTGACCGGCGTGAAGTCGTGAATGAACGGCAGCACGAACGCGCCGCCGTTGATCACCACCCGCTCGCCAAGGAAACCGGTTCGCACAAAGGACACCTCCTTGGACGAGCGGTGGTAGAGCCAGTTCACGACGTAGACCGCCACGACGATCACGATCAACGCGACGATCAGCCATAGGATCAATTGGCCAACAACAATCCCCGACATGGTCCCGACCTCCCGTAGCCGGCGCTCAACCCGCGCCGATTGCCTTGAATTTTCGAACCTGTTCCGTCAGCGCCCGCTCTACTGGCAGCCGCTCCATCGAGGAGGCGCCATAGAAACCGTGACACGCGCGCGCGTGTTTCATGATGAACGCGGCGTCCGCCGGCTCGGCTACCGGCCCGCCATGCGCCAGTACCAGAATATCGGGATTGATGGCCAGGGCCGCCGCCGCCCAGGCATCGATGCGGGCTGGACAATCCTGAAGTTTCAACGCGGTATGCGCGCCGATCGCCCCGCCGGTGGTCAGGCCGAGATGACAGACGACGATGTCTGCGCCGGCCATGGCCATCGCCCTGGCGTCTGCCGCGTTGAAGACGTAGGGCGTCGTCAGCATATTCCTGGCGCGCGCCTTGGCGATCATCTCGACCTCGAGCGCGTAGGACATGCCGGTCTCTTCGAGATTGGCGCGGAACACGCCGTCGATCAGGCCGACGGTCGGAAAATTCTGTACCCCCGCAAAGCCGAGCGCCTTCAGTTGATCGAGGAAAATATCCATGTCGCGGAAAGGATCGGTGCCGTTGACGCCCGCGAGCACCGGCGTATGCTTGATGACGGGCAGGACTTCGCCCGCCATTTCGACAACGATCGCGTTGGCGTCGCCGTAAGGCATCATTCCCGCGAGCGAGCCTCGCCCGGCCATCCGGTAGCGCCCCGAATTATAAATCACGATGAGGTCGATGCCGCCGGCTTCCTCGCATTTTGCCGAGAGTCCGGTTCCAGCGCCGCCCCCGACGATCGGCTCGCCGCGGGCGGCCATGGCGCGGAATTTCTTGAGGAGATCGGCGCGTTCAAAATGGGTCATCGATCACCTCGCCACCCTTCGGCGCGTGCCCGGGCGTCCGATCAGGGAGCGGAACGCGGCAACGATCGCCGCCGCAAATTCCGGTTCGTTGATGTTGCGCTTGAGCCGGATCAGCTGCCGGTTGCTGGTCTGGCGCACCGTCCGATCCAGCGCGCGGAACAGCGCAGCATCGGCATCTAGGTCGAAGAAGGGTTGCCCCGGCGCGTCGAGCGCGGAGACGCCCATTTCAGGCAGAAAGAAACGCACCGGCCCGTCCATCGCGTTGAGGCGCTCGCCGATCCAGTGGCCGACGCGATCGTTCTCTTCCGCGGTCGTGCGCATCAGCGTGACCTGCGGATTGTGAACGTGCAGCTTGCGGCCGCGGTAGCGCTCGGGGATGGTGTCGGGCGCTCCGAAATTGACCATGTCGAGTGCGCCGACCGAGCCGACGTAGGGCGTGCGGGTGCGAATGATGGCGCCGAAGCGATCCTCGGTCGCCGGAAACACGCCGCCCATCAAGAGGTCACAGACTTCCGTGGTCGTCAGGTCGATCACCCCCGCCAGGAGAGCGGAATCGACCAGCTTCTCCATCGAGCGGCCGCCGACGCCGGTGGCATGGAAGACGAGACACTCAAAATCGCTGCGCAGCGCGGCCGCGATCTGCTGCACGGCAGGTGTCGTGACGCCGAACATCGTCAGGCCGACCGCCGGCAGATTGGCGCTCACCTCGCGGGCGTTCACCGCGCGCTCGCCGAGCCGTGCCTTCACCATGCCGACCAGCGCGTTGGCGCCGTTGGCGAGCACCTGGCGGGAGATCGAGTTCAGCCCCTGCACATCGGTTACCGAATACATCATGGTGATGTCGGCGGGGCCGACATAGGGCCCGACATCGCCCGAGGCAACCGAGGAGATGATGAGCTTGGGCACGCCGATCGGCAGCGCGCGCATCGCCGGCGCCACCAGCGAGGCGCCGCCTGACCCGCCGGCGGAAATCACGCCGACGATGTCAGTCTGGCGGCGCAGCCAGTTGGCGAAGGCCTCGGCCATCGCCGTCACCGCGGTACCGCGATCCTGTGCGAACACGGCGCTGCCGCCGCGCGGGTGGTTGAGCGCTATTTCGTGGGCGGAGACGTCGCAGGTCGAAGGCTTGCCGCCGGTCGAGACATCGACCAGGCGCGTCCGCAGCCCGCTGCCGGCAACGATGTCGCGGATGAATCTGAGTTCCTCGCCCTTGGTATCCAGCGTGCCGGCGACGAGTACGGTCGGCGCTCCGGAGCTTCGCGCCGCGACCGCGTCGCGTCGCGGTCGCGCCGCCTCTTCGAGCCTCAACACGCCGGCCGAGAGTGTCCGCGCGCTGGCCTCGATGCGCGCGATCGGCACCGGCTGCGACCATCGGGTCGGCGGCGTCGGATTGGATATATAGACGCGCTGTGGCGCCAGGCTCGGCGCGCGCGGGGTGGCAGTGGCTGGCGCGACGTCGCCGTTCATCTCCGCATCGATCGCAGAGGCGGCGTCCGAATGACGTCCGACACCAAGCAGGCGCTGTTGCAGATCGCGGTCGGAGGCAAGACGCGCGGACTCGATGATGCGATTGATCCGGCCGTTGACCATGATCGCGACGTTCTTGGAGACCGCCGTCGCTACCCCGATATTCTGCTCGATGACGAGCACCGAAAGGTCGCCTTCCTCGCCGAGGCGCACCAGCATCTCCTCGACCTGTGCGACGATGACAGGCGCCAGCCCTTCGGTCGGCTCGTCCATGATCAACAGACGCGGATTGGTTACCAACGCGCGTGCGATCGCCAGCATCTGCTGCTCGCCACCGGAGAGCTGGCCGCCACCGCTGCTCTTGCGCTCGGCGAGCCGCGGGAATGTGTCGTAGATGCGCTCGACGGTCCACGCACCCCGCCGCAGGGCCCCGGTCATGCGCAGGTGCTCGTCGACGGTCAGCGAGCGCCACAGCCGCCGGCCTTGCGGCACGTAACCAACGCCAAGCCGCGCGATCCGCGCCGGTTGCAACGACAACAAGTCCTCGCCGCCCATCCGGACCGAGCCGCTGGTGGCGCGCACCAGCCCCATGATCGTCTTGCACAGCGTCGTCTTGCCCATGCCGTTGCGACCGATGACCGAAAGAACGCCGGCGTCGAGCGTAAGGTCGACGCCCTGCAGCGCGTGCGAACGACCATAGTAGACGTCGAGGCCCCGGACCTCGAGAATAGGTGCGGCGCGGCGCCCGTCAGCCATATCTTCCTCCGAGATCATGGCCGCCACCCAGATATAGCTCTTGAACCTCGGGGTCGGACTCGATTTCCTGCGGCAACCCTTCCTTGAAGATGCGGCCGTTGTGCATCATCGTCACGCTCTCGACCACGCGCAGCGCGACGTCCATGTCGTGCTCGATGATAATGTAGCCGATATGGCTCGGCAGCGAGGTCAGGATCTCCACCAGTTCGCCGCGCTCGGTCGGCGACAGACCGGCGGCAGGTTCGTCGAACAGGATGAAGCGCGGCGCCCCGGCGAGCGCGAGCGCTATTTCGAGCTGGCGCTGCTGACCGTAGGCGAGTTCGGCGACGCGGCGCTCTTTCACCTCCGTCAGGTGCACCGCCTGGACCAGGTCGTCGGCCGATCGCATCAGCGCGTCATTGCTGCGCGGCCGGAACGGCGAAAAGCGGCTGCGCGAAACGCCGCAGCAGGCAAGGTAGACGTTGTCGTGAACGGTCAGTCCCGGAAACAGCGCGGAAATCTGATAGGTCCGCCGAAGGCCGCGGCGTATGCGCTCAAAGGGCGGAAAGTTTGTGACGTCCTCGCCGAAAAATCGGATCGTGCCGGAGGTCGGCGGGAAATCGCCGGTGATGCAGTTGAAGAGGGTGGTTTTGCCGGCGCCGTTGGAGCCCAGCACCGCGCGCCGCTCGCCGGGGCGCACCGTCAGCGTGACGTCGGTCAGCGCCGCCAGCGCACCGAAAAGTCGCGTTACGCCGCGCAATTCGAGCGCGGCGCCGGCGCCGACAACTGAAAGGCGATGCGCGACGCTATCCATGGCGGCCTCCGCCCGGCTGCGCCGGCGACGAATGGCCCCGGCGGCGCCAGCGCTCCCAAAGCCCGACGATGCCGTCCGGGGAGAACAGCACAATGACCAGAAAGCCGAGACCGATCAGCAGGCGGAAGCGATTACCGTCCAACCCGATCGCGACCAGAAAATCGAGCGTGAAGGTGCGCAGCAGGACAAAGATCAGGGCGCCGATGAAGGGACCGATCGGACGCGTGATGCCGCCGACGACGGCGATGATGAGAATGTCGATCGCGCGCTCCACCCCGACCGAGCCCGGC
>NZ_JBEKXH010000239.1:0-10126 GCF_049512235.1 Bradyrhizobium sp. | reverse complement strand
GGTTCCGGGTTCGCTTCGCGCCCCGGAATGACGGAAAGCCTGGAGCGCGCCCGTGACACCAAAGCCAAAAGCGGTAGCAGCCGGAAAACCCGCCGAGGGTCGATGCCTGTGTGGCAGCGTCGGCTTCGAGATCGATGTGCCCGCGCGCTGGGCCTGGCACGATCATTCAAAGTCGAGCCGGCGCGCGCACGGCGCTGTTTATGCGACCTATGTCGGAAGCTGGCGCAAGCGTTTCCGCATCACCAAGGGAGAGGCGGAGATCGCGCGCTACGCGGACGAGACGACAAAGACCGTGCGCAGCTTCTGCGCGCGCTGCGGCACGCCGCTGATTTACGAGCGCGCGCGCTCGCCGCATATGGTGAACATCCCGCGCGCGCTGTTTTCGGGGCGCACCGGAAGAAAGCCGCTCTATCACGTCGCAATCGAGGAATTGCAGGAATGGGCCTATACCGGCGAGCCCCTGGTGCCGCTGAAAGGTTTTCCCGGCGTGGTCTGGCAGCGTTCGAAGAAGAACAAGCGCGTCAATCATGACGGCATGTTTTGAGCCCGCAAACCGGCCGTTCGCGATGTCTGGTCCGCTTCGCCGCGGTCCGCGCATTGCAGCCATGATCGCGCTTCCTTGATCGTACCATGGTGGATCAGCCATGATGCAGAGATCTCGACGGCAACGGCCGCGGGGAGGGGAGGATATTCATGAATCGCATCACCGGGCGCTCGGCGTTCCTCGCTTTGCTCAAGGATGAGGGCATCACGCATCTGTTCGGCAATCCCGGCACCACCGAACTGCCGATCATGCATGCGCTGAAGGACCATCCCGATCTCACTTATGTGATGGCGATGCAGGAGAGTCTCGTGGTGGCCATCGCCGACGGTTTCAGCCGCGCCTCGGGCCGGCTCGTCGCCTGCAATGTCCATGTCGCGCCCGGGCTCGGCAATGCCATGGGCTCGCTTTACAATGCGAGCTTTACCGGCACGCCGATGATCCTCACCGCCGGCCAGCAGGAGCAGGGTCACGGCCTGACCGAGCCGCTGTTGTATGGCCCGCTGGTGCGGATGGCCGAGCCGCTGGTGAAATGGGCCATCGAGGTGACGCGGCTGGAGGACCTGCCGCGGATCGTGCGCCGCGCCGCCAAGATCGCGACCACGCCGCCGACCGGGCCGGTATTCATCTCGCTGCCCGGCGATATCCTCAATGCCGAAGCCGGCATCGAGTTGGGACGTTCGACCCGCATCGATACCCGGGTAAGACCCTCCGACGAGGCCTTGCAGGCGCTGACGGCGCGCATCCTGAAAGCCGAGCGCCCGGTCATCATCGCCGGCGACGAGATCGTCAAAAGCGATGCGCTGCAGGAAGCGGCCCTGCTGGCCGCGACACTCGGCGCTCCCGCTTTTCAGCAATCGGCGCCTTACGGCGCGCATTTCCTGTCCGAAAGCCCGTGCTTCATGGGCGCGCTGTCGCGGCTGCAGACGCATGTCCGCGAGGTATTATCTGCTTTCGATCTGATGATCGTGCTCGGCGCCGATCCCTTGCGGATGTCGGTGCACAGCGAGGTCGATCCGTTGCCTGCGGGGCTGCCGATCCTGCAGATCGGGCTGGTCGAATGGGATCTCGCCAAGAATTACGGCGCCGAGATCGCGATCAAGGCCGACGTCAAGGAAAGTTTGCGGGTGCTGATCCCGGCGCTGAAGGCCGCCGGCGGCGCCGCGCTCGAGGCCCAGGCCGGCCGGGGCATCGCGGCGCTGGCCTCGAAAAACTGGACGGCGCGGCGCGCGACCGTGATCGAGCAGATTTCCAAAGCCCGCGATCGCTCGCCGATCGATCCGGATTATCTCGCGCTGCAGGTGGTCGAGGCGATGCCGGACCATGCTATCCTGGTCGACGAGGGACTGACATCCTCGCGGCAGATACTGGCGCTGCGGCCGCATCGCGACCGCTACGGTTATCATGCGCTGGCCTCGGGCGGCATCGGCTGGGGCCTGCCGGCTTCCGTCGGCGTCAGCCTGGCCAATCCCGACCGGCCGGTGGTGTGTTTTTCCGGCGATGGCAGCGCGATGTATTCGATCCAGGCGCTGTGGACCGCGGCGCATCACGAGCTGCCGCTCACGGTGGTGATCGTCAACAACGGCGGCTACCGCATCATCAAGCAAAGGTTGCTCGCCTTTCACGGCGACGATCATTATGTCGGCATGGATTTTATCGACCCCAAGGTGGATTTTGCCGGTCTGGCAAAGTCGCTCGGGCTGGAAGCGATGCGGATCAGCGACCCCGGCGAGTTGAGGTCCGCGCTGTCGTCGGCGTTCAGCCGACCCGGCACGAAACTGATCGAGGTCATGGTCGACGGTTCGCTATAGTGGCGAGCGTAGTTATGCAGGGTGGGCAAAGGCGCCCTTGCGCCGTGCCCACCTCCTGCTCGAAAATGATGGGCACGCCAACGGCCCGCGCATTCGCGCGATCCGTTTGCTTCGCCCACCCTACAGCATTACAGCACTGCATCGCCGGCAATTTTCCGTTTTCGACGGCGTAGTCTTACGGGGAAGATATTTAACAGCGATTTAAGCCGCCGATGGCAAGGTGGTCATCACGCGCGTCGGATAGTCGCTTTTGGAGCCTTGCCCAAAAGCTGCGCTGCGCTGGCCGCTCTGACTTTCCCCGACCTTCAGGGCGGAATCTTGGCCGCTGCCAGCTTTATCCTCTTTCATGTTTCCAGCGGAGACGATATGCCAGCTAATATTCCAGCCGTCAAAGAAAGGGTTAAGCTGCTCCTTCTTGAGGGAGTGAACGACAGCGCCGTCGAATTGTTCGTCAACTCGGGCATTTCGGATATTGAGCGCTTGCCCAAGGCGCTCGATGCGGATGCGCTGCTACAGGCTGTTATGGGCGTAGACCTCCTCGGCATTCGCTCTCGAACGCAGCTTACCCGTGATATCCTTTCCGGGGCGGACCGTCTGGCCGCCGTGGGATGCTTCAGCGTCGGAACCAACCAGGTCGATCTGAACGCTGCGCGTCAGCGCGGTATTCCGGTTTTCAACGCGCCATTCTCGAACACCCGCAGCGTGGCGGAGCTGGTCATCGGCGAAATCGTCATGCTGCTTCGCCGCATTCTTCCCCGATCGGCGGCGGCCCATGAAGGGGGATGGGATAAATCCGCGACCGACAGCCACGAGGTGCGGGGCCGTACCCTGGGAATTGTCGGCTACGGCAATATCGGATCGCAGCTCTCGACGCTTGCGGAAGCAATGGGCATGAAGGTAATTTACTTCGATCAAACCGACAAGCTTCGCCACGGCAACACCGAGCCCGTCGAGAACCTCAAGGATCTTCTGGGGCAGAGCGATATCGTCAGCCTGCATGTTCCGGAGACGCCGAACACTTACTGCATGATCGGAGAAACTGAACTCCGTTTGATGAAACAGGGCTCGTATCTGATCAACAACAGCCGCGGTACGGTCGTCGATATCGATGCCCTGGCGAAGGCGCTTGGCGAGGGTCATCTGGCGGGAGCCGCACTCGATGTCTTTCCGCTCGAACCGTCTTCGAATTCCGATCGCTTTCAAAGTCCGCTGCAGGGCTTGAAGAATGTGATACTTACCCCTCATATCGGAGGTTCGACCGAACAGGCGCAAGACCGGATCGGCAGGGAAGTGGCCCGCAAGATGCTCGACTATTCCAACAACGGCTCGACGATGGGCGCCGTAAATTTCCCGCAGGTGCAGCTGCAGACGCGTCCGCTCGGCGCGCGGTTCAGCCATGTCCACCGCAACGTCCCTGGAATGCTCCGGCGCTTCAATGAAGTATTCCTGCAGCGCGATATCAATATCATTGCGCAGTATCTGGAGACCGACAGCGAGGTCGGTTACGTCGTGCTCGATGCGGATATGACCGGTCACAGCAGTCGCGAACTTCTTGACGATATTCGCTCCCTTGACGGCACCATCAGGGCGAGACTCGTGTACGAGCACTGACGGGCTGCACAGGCCCGCCCAAAGGCAGCTACCCTTGGGCGGATCGTTGTACCCCTTCAGGCGGCGTCGCGCTGCGCGGGCTGGCTGGGCTGCTGATGTGCTTCGTATTCCAGTTCGGCTTCCGCCTTCGCGGTCTTGAGGATGCGAACGGCATCGGCGACGTTTTGCTCCGAGTGATTGGCCATCACCTGCATCCGTATCCGCGCGGCTCCTTTCGGCACCGCCGGGAATTCGACCAGATTGGCGACCAGACCAAGTTCGGGCAAGCGCCTGCTGACGAGACGGGCGACGCCCTCGGTTCCCATCTTGACGCAAACGATCGCGGAAGGATCGCCGTAATATTCCAGGCCGGCTTCACGCAGCTGATCACGAAGGGCCAGCACGTTCGTCATCAATTCCAGACGCAGCACGCGTCCTTCAACCGATTCCACGACCTCGAACGCCTTCAGAACAGTTGCCGCCTGCGCCGGCGATAACGAATTCGAGAAGGTTGCGGGCGCGCTATAGAAACGCAGGTATTCCTTGACGGCGCGGCTCTTGCAGGCAACGAAGCCGCCGTTTGACGCAAACGTCTTGGAGAAACTGCCCATGACGATATCGATCTTGCCCAGCATGTCCTGCATGCCGATGTGGCCGCGGCCGTCGCGGCCAAGGTTGCCAAGATCGTGCGCAACGTCGACGACAAGGGTCGCGTTGAACTCGTGGCAGAGCGCCTGAAGCGCAGCCAGATCCGGGGTATCCGAGTCCATCGAGAACAGGCCCTCGGTAACGACCAGTATGCCGTTCTCGTTGTCCTTGGCCCGGATCTTGGTCAGGATATTCCGGCAATATTCGTTATCGAGGTGGCGGAACAGGTGAACGTTGCTGGTGGCGGCATTGGCCCCCTCCTGGAGACAGGAATGCGACAGCATGTCCATCACGACATGGTCGGCCGATCGCACCAGGCCCTTGATCACGCCGAAGCCTGCTGCCCAGCCGGTCGGATACAGCACGACATCCTGCATTTCCAGAAAGTCGGCGATCTTGCGCTCGAGCGCGAGCGAATAGGACGTGTTGCCGAGCAGCGCCGGCGATCCTGCGCTGTGCACGCCGCAGCGTTCGATCGTTTGCTTGGCGGTTTCCTTGATGGCGGAATGTGACGACAGGCTGAGATAATCCTGCGAGGCAAAATTGACGCCGCGCATCTTGTTGCCGCTATCGTCCTGGGCCAAGCAAACCGTGTTCGGTCCGTCTTCGGTCGCGCGAGAAAACGGCCACAGACCATTCTGGCGACGCAGGTTCTGCCATTTGAAAAAACCTTCGGTGCGCCCGAGGAGGTCCGCTCCACCAGGTACGCGGAAGTCTCTCATGCTGCCAGTCAATGCGGCAGGCGGTATATAGGCGCTCATAGTGTTTGACATCGCTGTCCCCTGTACAGTGTTTTTGATAAACTTGTTGTCGTCTGGGATAACGTTTGACCGGGCCGAATTAACAACTGGTAGGTTTCGATCTCACGTTGCTCGGCTTCTGGATGTCGCGTCGGCTCGTTTTGCTCTTTGGTTCCCGGCTCATTAACTCGAACTCGACCAGCATGGACCGGCGGTGAGTTAGGCGATTGATTGGCCGCTCGCGCTGTTATGGATGCATCCTCTGCGCTTGTAGCGCATATGCACGCTGCAGTTCTTACGGTGCTGCCGCTATGCCGCCGCCCCTTGATGCCAAACGTTACTGACGCCGCTGCACTGACAGAAATCATTCGACGTGCGTTCTTTCCGCGGGCGGCGAATTTGGTCGATGCTTGCGCGGAACGCCGTGATCTTTACCGAGCGCAAGCGATTGACTGAGCCACGGCTTCAGTTTCACCTTCTTGAGTTTGACAAGAATGCGGCTGATTTCTATTTCATTGATACGCTTGCGCGCGACGCAGCAGCGCCAACGCCACTGATGTTGAGGTCGTTTGCCCTCCGGGGCCTGACGCAGTTTATGGTAAACCTGCCGTTAACCTGTGAGTTGGTAAGGTCGGACAATTCCGCCGAATCCAGGTCGCGTTCATTGAGATCAATGCTATGGGGCTTTTTATGATCTGTTCAAGATTTATGGTCTCGTCTGCTGTTGCGTTCAGCGCGGCGCTGGGTGCTGGCGCCGCGTCAGCGGCTGATCCATCCGCTCGGCCCTACACCAAGGCGCCGATCTATAGTCCTCTTCCCGTCTCTTGGACCGGATGCTACGTCGGCGGTAATGTTGGCGGCGGCTGGGATCGTTTCACTACGGGGGAGGTAGCTCCGGCTATCCCCTACGGAAGCAACGAGGGCAGCAGCGTTGTCGGTGGCGGCCAAACTGGCTGCGACTATCAGTTCGCTCCGCAGTGGGTCGTTGGTATCCAGGGGCAGGCTGAGTTCGGGACCATCAACTCCTCCAACGCGATAGCGGCGTTCCCGGGCATCACTGCCCAGTTCAGCGTAAAGAATATCGAGACCCTGACTGGCCGTGTCGGCTACCTGATTACGCCGTCGGTGCTCGCGTATGCGAAGGGTGGTGCAGCATGGGCAGCTGCGAGCGGTGCGGGCGTGGCGCCTGCTCTGGGTGGAATAGCCGGTGAAACGGCAAATTTCACAATGACTGGCTATACGGTCGGTAGCGGTCTCGAATGGATGTTCGCGCCGGGGTGGTCGGTGTTTGGCGAGTATAACTACATCAATTTCGGAACCAGGAATGTCAATTTCCTATCCACCGGGTTGCTTCCCGGCTTTGGCGCTGCCGGTACGGTGGCCGATTTCAACGCGATCAAGCTGACAACCCAGACAGTGAACGCAGGCGTGAACTATAAGTTCAACTGGGGCGGCCCGGTCGTCGCCAAATACTAGTACCGCATATCCGAAGGTCCTGTCATATCGGCATCCTCCCCGGACCTCATCCTCGGGGAGGATCGCCCAAGCGGCGCGTCTCGAAGGTTGGCCCACACCAAGGACGGCCGCGCAAGCTCGCATCCCACGGCGACGCGCCTTCGGTCTCTGGGCAAATGAATCCGGTCATCTGACGATATCGTCCTGACGGTGGTCAGGCGGCGGACGTTTCACCTTCGGCACGACTGAGGCTTGCCCGGATTTTGCCGAGCAACCGCTGCATGTCGACCGGCTTGGTATCGAAATCGGAACATCCGACCTCGACGCTCTTGTCGCGATCGCTCGCCAGCGCATGGGCGGTCAACGCAACGATCGGGATTGCTGATGTGGCGGGATTAGCCTTGATCAGCTGGGTTGCTTCCCAGCCATCCATTTCTCCGAGCGCGACATCCATCAGGATCAGATCCGGCATCTCGCTCGCGGCCATGGCAACGCCGCCGGCGCCGTCGCGGGCACAGCATACCGAGAAACCATGACGCTGCAGGCGCCGCGTCAGCATATCCCGGTTGATCTCATTGTCTTCGACAAGCAGGATTTTATGCACGGGCCGCTTCCCCGATCGATTCGGAGGCTGCAGGGACGAGCGTCGCGGAGCCGAAAGCATCGCCCTTGCGCCGGCCCGTGAGTAGCGGCATCCGGATCGTAAAGCGGCTTCCTTTGCCGAGTTCGCTCTCGACGAAGATCTCCCCGCCCATCAGCTTGCAGAATTTCTGGCTGAGCGCCAATCCCAGTCCGGTGCCGCCGTATTTGCTGGTACTGGAGTCGTCGGCGACGGTGAATTTTTCGAACAGCTTGACGATCTGATGCGATGCGATGCCGATACCGGTGTCGGTGACGTGGATCACGAGATCGTCATCCGCTCCATCCTGCTGGCGCTCCGCAATAAACCCGACCTTGCCGTTGTGCGTGAACTTTGCCGCGTTATCGAGCAACTGGCCGGCCATATTGCGGAACTTGCCGGCGTCACAGAGGGCCGTTCCCAGATCAGGCGGGATGGTGCAGTAAATCTCGTTTCCGTTGGTCTTGGCGGCGGGGATCGCGGCGCCGACGATATCATGGAACAATTGGGCGAGATCGGTCTCTTCCATGTCCAGCTCCATCTTGCCCGCCTCGATTTTCGACAGGTCAAGCACTTCGTTAACGAGCTTGAGCAAGTGCTGGCCGGCGCCGAGTATCTTGTTCAGATCCGCGATGCTTTGGTCGTCGCCTTCATCTTCGGCGTCTTCAAGCAGGATTTGGCTGTATCCGATCACGGCGTTGAGGGGCGTTCGCAACTCATGGCTCATCTTGGCGAGGAATTCGGCCTTGGCCGCGCCGGCCCGCTCCGCTTCCTCGGCGGCCAGGCGTAGCTCGGCCGCGGTCGACATGTGCTGGCGCATTTCGCTTTCCAGCTCGCTCTGCGACGCCTGGATCTTGGCGTAGTAGAGCGCCATCATCGCAACGTAGATCGACGCGGCGATGGTCGAGACCAGTCCCAGGCCCTGCATTGCCGCAACCGGCAGATCGTTGGTCGGCGGGTAACCAAACAAATAAAGGCTGCTGAAGATTGCCAGGTTCGCAGCGAACATGATCATCACGATCAGCCGAAGCGATTTGGACGAACCCAGGTAGAAGAACGCGAGCAGCGGAATGACGAGCACCCAGGGCAACGTCGGGGAGGTCACTCCACCGTAGAAGTAGCAGCTCCAGAGGATACAGAATGTCAGATTCTGGACCGAGACCAGCGCGAGCGGATTGTAAGGCGCGCCGGCCCGCAGCACGAACGGGAAGATCCAGAATGCCGAGATCGAGAGGGCCAGCACCGCAACCTGATATCCCGGCGCCGGATCAAGAACATAGAGCGCTATCGGGACGACGTTTCCGATGAACGGTCCAAGAATATGGCTGACCAGAAAGACGTGCGCCCGGTTTCGCGCGTCGCGGTCGGCGGCGATCTCCGGCGGAACGAAGTAGTTCACAAGGCGATCGAGGGACGCAATTATTTTTGCAAGTTTGGCTTTCATGGAATTCACGTCGCCTTCTGTGTGCACCTTGATCGATCTGCCCGCCATGGTCCGTCCTTGCAACACCGCGCGGCGGGCATCGCACGATGCTGCCCCGACTACAGGTTTTCGGGTTCAGCTTAATGTCGCGTTAAATTGGCGTAACCGCCGCCTAAACCATTCATAAAGCCGCTTAGGCTAGGTTGCACTTCGACAGAAGCCATTAGGGGCGCGCGCAGTGCTGATCTGGAATCACCTTGTCGCATTAATCGATTGGTTTATCCCGGCCGCGGCGAAGGCCGAGCGTTCGGAGCGGGGCCTCGCGCAGAATTTTGTCTTCACGCACATCTTCGGTCCTTTGCTGTCGCAATCGATCGCCTTGTTTCTCTATCTCAGCGATCCGCATCCGGGCGTTGCCTGCTGGACGGTGATCATTTGCACATGGTTGTTCTGGACGCTGCCGTTCGTTTTCAAGCTGACTGCCAGTCTGCATCTGTCGGCGCTCCTCTCCGTAGAACTACTTGCCTTCACCTCGCTGTTTGGAGCGTATTATTACGGTGGAGTAAGCTCGCCGTTCCTGCCGTGGCTGATTATCAGCCTGCTGCTCGGCTTCTTCTATTTGTCCGAGCGTCCGATTCTCGTCGTTGGATTGTTCACCGTCAACATTCTCGGTTTCTGCCTCGCTTACCTCCGATGGGGATTTCCCGAGCTGGTTTCGCAGCAGGAGCTTTCGACGGTTGGATGGATCTCCATTCTGTCCGCGACGATCTATATGTCGTGGATGGCGATCTATTATGCCAACATGATTACGATGCGATCCGATCTCGAGCGTGAAGCGGAAAGGCATCGCGAAACCGCAATCCGCCTGCGTCAGGCCAAGGACATGGCGGATGTAGCCAGTCGCGCAAAATCGATCTTCCTCGCCAAAATGAGCCATGAATTGCGGACGCCTCTCAACGCCGTGATCGGCTTCAGTGAAATTCTCCTGGAAGGCGTCGATGCGGATGGCGGAAACGGTCGCAAGAAGCTTGACCTTGAGCGTATCAATGCGGCCGGAAAACACCTTCTGTCGCTGGTGACCGACGTGCTGGATCTGTCGAAAATCGAATCCAATCTGATCGAATTGAAGATCGAAGAATTCGACCTCAACGAGATGGTTCAAGAGGTCATTGCTAATGTTCAACCGATGGTGGTTGAGAACGGCAACCGGCTGGTGGTCAAGTGCCCCGACAACCTCGGGATCGTCACGACCGATCAAACCAAATTGCGACAGGCGGCTCTGAATCTGATGAGCAACGC
>NZ_JBEKXH010000238.1:0-10128 GCF_049512235.1 Bradyrhizobium sp. | reverse complement strand
CAGCAACGACACCGTTGTCTCGACACCCGCGATCGAGGAGTTTGCCTATCATTTGCGCGCCGGGTCGCATCTCGTTATCGCCGGCGCGAAGCACGAAATCCTGCAGGAGCAGGACCGCTACCGTGGCCAATTCTGGGCGGCGTTCGACGCCTTCGTGCCGGGTACACCGTTATTCAAGTGATAGCTGGAAGAATGTACTTCAGACGTGCACCCCGAGGAACCCTGCAACAAAGATTATGACGACCACCACGCCAATGATGTAAAAGATGTTCATTTCACGCTCCAAGGGAGGCATGCGCGACTTCAGTACGAAAGCACGATGCTCCAGCGAGGGAACGTCGTGAGTCGAGTTTAAGTTCCATGGCTCACGGCGCGGAGCCGCGAGAGCGTGTCTGTGCGGCAGACCGGATGGGTGCCAAGGCGTCGGCAGGGACGATCATCGCATGACATTGACCACCGTGCTCCCCGCCAAATATAGCCCGAGGAAAATCATCGCAATCAGAAACCAGCGGCGGAACGCTTCCGGCTCCAGCCGCGCGCGCACCGCCTGGCCGATCAACATTCCGGCGAAGGAGGCCGCCATCGCCACCGCGCCCGGGAGCGCGGTAGCCCGGCTCAACAGCCCGGCGCTGGTCAGGCTGAAGGCCAGTGCCAGCGTGGCGACCGTGAAGAACACCCCGAGCGCCTGCACCAGTTCGTCTTTCTCCATGCCGATAGCCTGCATGAACGGCATCGAGGGGATGACCTGTACGCCGGTGGCGGCGGAGACCAGACCTGTGACGATGCCGACGATGCCGCCGATCCACTTTTCGTCGCGAGCGGCGACCTTGAAGCTGAATTTGCTCAGGCCCACGATCCCGTAGATCACCAGCAGCACGCCGAGGACGATGCTGCCATAGCGCGCATAGGGGCCGGTCAGCATGCCCTGGTTCAGATAGATGCCGACCACCGTGCCTGCCATCAGCGGCCAAAGCCGCCGGATGATGTCGCGCAGGAACGGTCCGACGAAGGTCTGCCAGATGTTGGTGACGACCGCGGGCACGATGACGATAGCGAGCGCGTGCGAGGGCGGCATCGCGACCGCGAGCAGGCCCATCGCTACCGTCGGCAGGCCGAGGCCGAGCGTGCCCTTGACGAAACCCGCAAGCAGGAACGCCGCGGCGATCAGAATGAGGAGAGGTTCGAACATGCCGATCACATTGACCGATCGCGCTTCACGGCACAATCTGCGCCTTACAGAGCCAGCCTTCGGCGATGACGAAGGCTGAACATGACGGAATCACCATGCGCTTCGATCTGGTTGACCTGCAGTTGTTCATGGCGGTGGCCGATGCGCGCACCATCACGGCCGGCGCGCACCGCGCCAATCTCGCGCTCGCCTCCGCCAGCGCGCGGATCAGGGGCCTCGAGACCGCCCTTGGCGTCGCGCTTTTAAAGCGCGGCCGCCGCGGCGTCGAACTGACCGCGGCGGGCGAAAGCCTGCTCGGTCATGCCCGCATCATCATCCACGATGTGGAGGCGATGCGCGGCGATCTCGCCGCTTACGCCAGCGGAACCAAGGCCAGCGTGCATTTGCTCGCCAACACCGCGGGACTGTCGGAGCATCTGCCGAAAGCGCTGGCGGCCTTTCTGCGGGAACATCCTGATATCAACGTCGATATCGAGGAACGCGAAAGCGCCGATATCGCCGCGGCGATTGCCACCGGGGCTGCCGATCTCGGCTTTGCCGCCGAGCATGCGCTGCCGGATCGGGTCGAGCGGTTTTCGTTCAGCGAGGATCGCTTGACGCTGGTTGCGCCGCGGCGCAGCGCTTGGGCCGGCCGGCGCCAGATCGACTTCCAGGAATTGGCGGACCAGGACTTCGTCGGGCTGACCAATTCGACCGCGCTTCAAGTCCACATTGCGAGACACGCCGCGCGGCTCGGGATGCGATTGCGGTTTCGGGCGCGGCTACGAGATTTCGATGCGATCTGCCGGATGGTGGCGGCGGATGTCGGTGTCGCCGTGGTGCCGGAAGCCGCCGCCAGGCGCTGCGCAGGGTCGATGCCGATTACCGTGATCAGGATCCGCGACGCCTGGGCGAACCGCAGGCTCGCGATCTGCGCCCGCCATTTCAACGCCCTGCCGCGACCGGCGAAGCTTTTGGTGGCGCATCTGCGCAAGGCCGCGATGTAGGCATCGGCGATGCAACTGCTTCTGGTCGGTGCGAGGCGCGGAAGCGCCGAAGCATTCCAAGCCCCATATTGCCCCTCACTTCTCGGGCGCAATGCCGGCGGCCTTGATCACCTCAGCCCATTTTTTGATTTGCCGGGGCTGATGGCGAGCGCGCCTGCGCTTGAAATCGCGATGGTGTAGCCATCCGGGGACCGACAATGCCATCACCACGACGCCGACAATTCTCATGCCCCGGTCCTAACTGTTCAAAAGCTCCAGCGCGGCTTCGTGCACGCGCGGATCGCCGGCGGCGATGATGCGGCCGCCGCCCTGGGCCGGGTTGCCCTCCCAGGTGGTGACGACGCCGCCGGCGCCGATAATGATCGGGATCAGGGCTGCGATGTCGTAAGGTTTCAACTCGGTCTCGACCACGAGATCGAGATGGCCGGCGGCGAGCATGCAGTAGGAATAGCAGTCGCCGCCATAGCGCGTCAGGCGCACCGACTGCTCGATGCGGCCGAAGGCTGAGCGGTCGGCCGCGTTCATCAACAGCGGGCTGGTCGTGAACGAGGTCGCTTCCTTCAGCGCGGCGCAGCGCCGTACCGCGAGCTTGCGTTCGCCCGACGGTCCCTGATATTGCGCCGAGCCGCTGTCGCCCGAAAAGCGCTCGCCGATGAAGGGCTGATGCATCATCCCGAACACCGGCGTGCCCCGGTGCAACAGCGCGATCAGCGTGCCCCACAGCGGGAAGCCCGAGATGAAGGACTTGGTGCCGTCGATCGGGTCCAGCACCCAGACATATTCGGCGTCTTCGCGCTCGTTGCCGAATTCCTCGCCGACAATGCCGTGCTGGGGAAAACTCGCCTTGATCAGCCGCCGCATCACGGCTTCCGCGGCACGGTCGGCTTCGGTCACCGGATCGAAGTCGTGGCTGTTGCCTTTATTGTCGATGCTCAGCGATGTCCTGAAGAACGGCAGGATGGTTTCTCCGGATGCGGTCGCGAGGCGGCCGATGAAGGCTTTGAAATCGATCACCGTCACGGCTGTTCCTTCGGGCGAAGCGGGGAACGTTTTGAGGCTACTGCCTAGCCCAATCCGGCGCGCGGTGCACGGGGTGCGCGAGCTTAAGCTGCGTCAGCGATGATCATTTCTGATGCCGCCGAATCAGCCTGCGCAACGATGCATTTTTCATGAAAGCCACGATCACGAATCCGAGAGGTCCCTGAAAAGAGTTCTTGAGCGGTTCCTTAGCGGCGGCTTTGCCACTCAAGGTGAATTCATAACCATATGAAATCATGAAGAAAAATGGCTCTATGCCGGGAATTCGGCCGAATTGCCACAGCCGAATAGTTTTACACCATAAATGACTCAAAACCTCTTGCATTTTGTGCAGCGCGGTCGCATATTGTTGCGGTGCGGTAGCGCCTCGCGCTATCGCTGCCCTCCTTGGGCGTTTCCTCCCTAGACTTGGGCCGCTTGTTTACTCAAGCGGCCCTTTTTTCTTTCTCATAGTTTCATGCGCTGAGTGGGGCAGGTTCGGCGCTATTCCGCCGCGGCCTGGAACGGCCCGAGGTCGCCGAGCGGAACACTGGCCAGTGCGTCGGCCAGATGGGCAAAATCCGTTGTCACCTGCGCAAACCTTGGGCCGCGTTCGCGCCGCCGCTCGTCCATGTATACAGCGCGGTTGAGTTCGAGCTGGATCGTGTGCAGTCCGGAGGCCGGATTGCCGTAGTGCTCGGTGATGAAACCGCCGGCATAGGGCTTGTTGCGTCCGACCGAATAACCCAGCCGGCGCATGGTTTCCTCGACCCTGTCGGGAAGCAGGCTTGCACAGCTGGTGCCATAGCGGTCGCCGATCACCACGTCCGGCCGCCGCGGCTCGTCCCGCGACACGCCGATCGAGGGCATCGAATGGCAATCCACCACCACCACCGTTCCGAACGTCTGATGCGCCTGGTTGATCAGCCGGCGCAGCGCCCGGTGATAGGGCTTGTAGAGCGCCTCGATCCGCGCCAGCGCATCGTCGATGGCAAGCCGCTCGCGATAGATCTCCTGGCCGTCGCCGACCACCCGCGGGATGGTGCCGAGACCGCCGGCCACCCGCATCGACCGGGTATTGGCAAAACTCGGCAACCGCCCTGTGAACATGCGTGGATCGAGTTCGTAGGGCTCCCGGTTGACGTCGACATAGGAGCGCGGGAAATTGACCCGGACCGTCGGAAAGCCGCGACCGCAGAGGTCCCCGATCAGCTCATCCATGAACGAATCTTCGGAGCGGCGCAGCGCCGCAAGATCGATCCGCGACGCCTGCAGGAATTCGCTCGGATAGACCGAGCCGGAATGCGGGGAATTGAAAATGATCGGCGCCCGCCATGTCGCCGGTTCCAGGATCTCGAATGCGGGCGACAGCTCGCCATCAAACTCAGTCATTGTCGGGCGCCGTCCCTTGAGGATCCGCTGGTTCGGACAGATCGACTCTGCCTGAAAACGGAGATTTTATAGGGTTTCATTGTCGGTAATCAAAACCCTTCTGCCAAGCAGAAAAATATTCGATCGCCCTGGAACGTCTCCAGTTCGGGTTGAAAACCCCGGTCTGCATTGATTTAAACCGTATTCGGGTCCAAGAATAGCGTCGTGAACAGCCCAGAGCTTCCCGGCCGCTTTCACCCGAAATTTACCGTCTGTCGGGCTTAGTGGGCGGATTGATCCTCTCAATGGGACAAGACAATCAACCGCCATGCATAAAATCCTGCTCGCCGAAGACGACAACGACATGCGCCGTTTCCTGGTCAAGGCCCTGGAAAACGCCGGTTTTCAGGTTTCATCCCACGACAACGGATTGTCGGCCTATCAGAGGCTGCGCGAGGAGTCGTTTGGCATGCTGCTGACCGACATCGTGATGCCCGAGATGGACGGCATCGAGCTCGCCCGCCGCGCCTCGGAACTCGATCCCGATATCAAGATCATGTTCATCACCGGCTTTGCCGCGGTCGCCCTGAATTCGGATTCGGAAGCCCCGAAGAACGCCAAGGTGCTGTCGAAACCAGTCCATTTGCGCGAATTGGTCAGCGAAGTGAACAAGATGCTGGCGGCCTGAACAGGCCGCCAAGGTCTCGCCGGATCCTGCCTCTGCGGCCCGCGGCAACCTTGCCTGCCCGCGTTGGAGCCGATATACGGACCGAACCCGTTAACCCCTTTTCTTTCTTAAGAGAGGGCGCGTAGCTCAGCGGGAGAGCACCTCGTTGACATCGAGGGGGTCACAGGTTCGATCCCTGTCGCGCCCACCATTTGAATCCCGCCCGCGCGCTGAAAGCTAGACAACCGATTCCTTGAAACCTGTCATTTCAGGCCACGGGCATTGGCCTCTCACTCCCTCTCCCGCTCTTCGCGGGGGAGGGTGGAGTGGGGGCGCGGCATCGGCGGTGTTGGTTAGGTGTGGCCGCGATACCCGATCGATGGATTTTCGCCCGGAGCTTCCCCCACCCCAGCCCTCCCCCGCGAAGGGCGGGAGAGGGAGCGCAGCATCGCAAGCGTCGATATGATCAGAACTTCGGAAACGCTGAATCTACGGAGCCCTGGCCAGCGACGTCCTCGCGCTCGCAACGGCGCCGGACAAAACCGGCGCGGCCGCGTTGCCCCAGCTGTTTCTGATGTAGGTGAGCACGGCGGCGACCTCTGCGTCGTTGAGCCGCCAGTCGAAGGCCGGCATGGCCGGCGCGGTCGGCCTGCTCGGGGTCGATACCGCGCGCGTCCCCTGCAGCACCACCCGCATCAGCGTGGTGGGATCGTCGGACTGCACCTGCGCGCTGCCGGCAAGACGCGGAAACAGATGGGCTTCGCCGCTGCCGTCATCCCGGTGACAGGCGGCGCAATTATCCTTGTAGATTGCTTGACCCGCGCGCATGGCGTTGTCGCCGGCGGCAACCGGTGCGGGCCGCACCGATCCGCCGGCATCGCCGTCCTTCAAATAGGTCGCGATGGCCGCGATGTCCTGCTCGGTCATTGCAGACGTCGAATGCGTCACCGCCTCGGCCATCGGCCCGGAGGCCAGCGTCAGATTATTGGCACCGGTCTTGAGATATTGAACCAGATCGTCCTTCGACCATGCGCCGATGCCCTTGCGGGAATCGTTGGTTATGTCGGGCGCGAACCAGCCCTGCAGCGTCGCGCCCTCAAGCGCCTGCGCGTTCTTGTCGCCGCCGAGCCAGGTCTTCGGCGTATGACAGGTGCCGCAATGCGCCGCGCCCTCCACAACGTAGGCGCCGCGATTCCATTCCGCCGATTTCCGCGGATTGGGTTGATAGCGGCCCGGCGCGAAATTGAGCGCGTTCCAGAATACCATGGCCAGGCGGATGTTGAGCGGGAACGGCAACTGGTTTGACATCACGGGGTTGTCGACCGCAGCGACCGTCGCAAGATAAGCGCGGATGGCGAGCACATCGTCATCGCTCATCTTGGTGTAGGCCGGATAGGGCATGGCCGGATAGAGCCGCCGGCCGTTGCGGCCGCGGCCGTCGTGCAGCGAAGCCAGGAACTCGGCGTCGGTCATGGTGCCGATGCCGGTCTCCGGGTCGGGCGTAATGTTCGGCGCAACCAGTGTGCCGAACGGCGTCTGCAGCGCGAGGCCGCCGGCGAATGGCTGGCCGCCGGGCTTGGTATGACAGGCGCCGCAGTCGGCGAGCACCGCGAGATAGCGGCCGCGCTCGATGCGGTCGAAATTCTGGCTGTCGGCGAAAGCCGCGCCAGCCAGGCAGAACCACGAGGCCAACAACAAGGCGGCTGCGAGGATTGTGCGCATTGTCAACTCGCTTTAGCCCAGCGGCCCCGGATTTCGGAGATAGCGATCCAGAATCGCATCCGCGGTCCAGTAGGCGAGCGCGCCGACCGTGTCGGTCGGGTTGTAGCCGTGGTTTTGCGGAAACACCGACGCCCCGCCCGGCACGAACACATTGTGCACGTCCCAGCTCTGGCAATAGCGGTTTAGCACGCTGGTTGCGGGATCGGCGCCCATCACCGTGCCGCCGGTGTTGTGCGTGGTCTGGTAGATCGTGACGTTGTAAGGTCCTTTGCGCGGATTGGGGGTAATCTCCGCCGGGTCCATGGCTTTGGCGATCTCCGCGAGCCGATCGGTCAGGTAAGCCGACATCTTCAGTTCATTGTCGTGAAAATCGAACGTCATCCGCATCAGCGGCCGTCCGAGCCGGTCCTTGTAGGTGGGATCGAGGTCGAGATAGCAATCCCGGTAGCTGTAGGAACTGCCATGGGTCGCCAGGCTGCAAGCCTTCTGATAGGTTTCCGCCGTCGCCTTCTTCCACTGCGCGCCCCATTTCGGCGTGCCCTTTGGCACCGGCCGGGTCTGGATCGGGCGCGCCCCGGTCTGCCCGAAGCCCATGTAGCCGCCGCCGAAAAAGCCAAGTCCTGTGTGATCGAAATTATCGCCGTTGTAATCGTCGATGATCATGCCGTGCGCGCCGGTGGCGATGAAGGGATTGAGCACCTTGTCCTTCAGGATCACGTCCACGCTCGAGGTGGTCTGATAGGCATAATTGCGCCCGACCACGCCCTGGCCGGTCTGCGGGTCGTAAGGCTTGCCGATGCCGGAGAGCAGCAGCAGGCGGACATTGAAAAAGGAGAAGGCGCAGACCAGAACGATATTGGCGGGCTGCTCCCATTCCTCGCCCGAGCTATCGACGTAAGTCACCCCGGTGGCGCGCTTGCCGGTTGAGTCCAGATTTATTTTCGTGACTTCGGATTCGGTCTGCGCGGAAAAATTCGGAAACCGCAACAGCGCCGGCAGCACAGCGGTCTGCGGGCTCGCCTTGGAGAAATTGCCGCAGCCGAAGCGTTCGCAGAACCCGCAATAGGTGCACTGGCCGAGCTTGACGCCGAGCGGATTGGTGTAGGCCTCGCTCAGATTCGAGGCCGGCTGCGGGAACGGCATGTGGCCGGTCTTGCGCGCCGCTTCGGCAAACAGCGTTGCGCCAAAACCCTGCTTCAGCGGTGGCGTCGGATATTCCGACGAGCGCCAGCCCTCGAACGGATTGCCGCCGGGCTGCTTGACGCCCCTGATATTGCCGGCCTTGCCCGAGGTGCCGCAGAGTTTTTCGAAGCGGTCGTAGTAAGGCTCGATCTCGTCGTAGCTGAGCGGCCAGTCCTGGATTGTCATATCCGCCGGCAGCGCGTCCTTGCCGTAGCGCTGTTCGAGATGGCTGCGGATGTTGAAATCGGTCGGCAGGAAACGCCAGGTCTGTCCGTTCCAGTGGATGCCGGCGCCGCCGACGCCATTGCCGGGAAGGAAGCTGGCAAAGCTGCGGATCGGCAGCGCCGTCTCGCTCATCTTGTTGCGGAAGGTCAGCGTCTCCTGATCCGGCCGCAGAAACAGATCGAGCCGCACCGCGTAGCGCAATTCGTCCTGCGCATAGGCCGGCGGGAAATCGCTCGCGGTGTCGCGCCAGGGACCGCGCTCGATCGCGACGACGTCGAGCCCGGCCTTTGCAAGCTCGTAGCCGAGGATGGATCCTGTCCATCCCAGGCCAATGATCACGACGTCCTTGGGCGGGAGTTTGCGTGCCATGATCTATTCTTTCACCGCCCAGTCGGAGCGCCCCATAATGCCGACGGGCGGCAAGGGATAGACTTCGTTGTGACGCTCGACCCAGTCGCGGTAGTCGTAACGCGCGCCGGGGAAGCCGACCAGTTTCCACCCCGCCATGTCGCGGTTGCCGCCATAGATCGGATCGGCAAAGAAGCCTTCCTGGGTGTTCTGCAGCAGCAGCGCGAAGAACTCCGCGGCCTTGACGTCCTTGAGCGCGATTGATCCGCTCTCGAGGCCGGCCAGCACCTTGTCCTGATCATCAGCCGCGAGCTCGGGAAATGATTTGCCGGGGAAGGCCGCCTTGATGTGCTCGGCCAGCGCCTGCAGCCCGGCGCGGTAGCGTGCCGCGGGCGCATCCTGCATCTGATAGCCTTGGGTCGCTGCGCCCGGCATGAAAGGCGGCTTCATGTAGAGGCCGGCGGCGCGGCCATAGGGGCCCGCGAGCTGACGATCGATATAGACCGCGCACCCGGCGTCCTTGCCGCCCGGGCCGCGATCGTCAGGCGGTATCAGACGGTCGACCGCGGCTTCGATCAGGGCGGCTTCATCCGAGCTGAAAAACAGCCACGGCCCCGGCCGCACCACGGCCGGCGGCCTTGCCGCCCCGGGATCCCACGGCATGCCGCCGCCAAGGGTACGGGCGCGGGCGCCGGCGGCGCCTGCCACCAGCAGCGCCGCGGTCGAAGCCAGCAGCGAGCGGCGGGTTAATTTCGACGCGAACGCGGCATCCATTGTCGGCTCGTTCTTTCGCGAAACCACAGGGACCACTCTTGCCCTCCCCACGGCTTCCGGCCCGCCATATTTTGCCATTTCGGGCGCGCTTGTCTGCAAGGATAAATTTTATTTGGCCTGGAACTTTTTGGGCCTGGCCGGAAAATTGACTGGAGTCAGGGCTCGCGAGGAAGTTGTAATCGAGGTCAGCGTCCTTTTTCAATGGCTGTCGCATTGCCACAAGCCTGACAGCGCGGATCGTTGGTTTGGTTCTTGATGCAAGAGACGCACAGGCGTTAGATACCGAGCCAGCGGCAATTGGTGGCAGGGGCAGCCCCACCGGATCATTTTGCAACGACGGTCCGATCTTGGGTAAAACGGCAGTACCGAAGATGCGCAGAGACAGGCGTCCAACCACTGCATCCGTCGAAACAAGCCACGGGCTCTGAATAAAATGGAGTTTGATCAATGACCGGCGATGAATCAAGAGCTCTTAAAGTTGGCGATCGGGTTCGTTGGGGCGAAGATCAAGGCGATCAAGGAACCATTACGGAAAGGAATTGGTCCGGCGTAACCCTCAAATGGGATGATCGGGCCGAGCAATCCGTCTTGCACAATGATATGAAATTGGCGTTTCTGATTTCGAAGAAATGATTGTCAAGAGTCCG
>NZ_JBEKXH010000237.1:0-19459 GCF_049512235.1 Bradyrhizobium sp. | reverse complement strand
GGCTTCGCCAGCGCCTCGTCGTCAAGCCCCATCGCGCGCATGAAGGCGCGGTGCGGGGCGCGATCAAGGCCATCGGTGGTGACGCGGGATCGGAATTTCGTCATGGTTTTGATCTTGGCACAGGTCGGCCGGACCATGCTGCATAAATCCCGGAGAGGTGACCAACCGCCCGTTTCGTCCAGGGATGCCGGTGGCGAACCAAAAAAATATCGAAAACAACCCCATGCAAAGTAGGTTGGCGGTCGCTCGCAGGCGCGATCCCGCCGGTAAGGGCGGGTGGGCAACCATGCAAATTCTCTTGAAAATTCAATTTCCTGCTCATATAATGGCTATTTTCATTTACATTAAACGGCATTTTGGCTATAAAAATAGCCATTAGATGGATGATCCCAATGCGATCAACGCCGCCTTTGCCGCTACCTGTCAAGCGCGCCCTAGCCAAGGTCGGCCAGGACATCCACAGCGCGCGCATCAGGCGTCGCATCACGACGACGACGATGGCGGAGCGCGCCTTCATCACCCGCATGACACTGCGCAAGGTCGAGCGGGGTGATCCCGGCGTATCGCTCGGCATCTACGCTACCGTGATGTTCGTGCTCGGGCTCACGCCGCGCCTTGCCGATCTTGCCGATAGCCGCGCTGATGATGTTGGTCTGCAACTTGAAGAGGGCCGTCTGCCGAAGCGCGTCCGCCCGAAGGGCATCGCGCGGAGGAAACCGGCTTGACTGACCGCAGCCTCCTTGTCCACGTCGATCTCAAAGGCACGCCGCACCTCGTTGGCCGGCTCTGGGCGCGTAGCCGCAAGGGCAAGGAAAGCGCGACGTTCGAATACGATGCGGGCTGGCTTGATAACCCGCTTCGCTTCGCGCTTGAACCGGCCCTGACGCTCGGCAAGGGCCCGCATCACGCGGTAGCTGGCCGTTTGATCATCGGCGCGATTGGCGACTCCGCGCCGGATCGGTGGGGCCGCGGGCTGATCCAACGCGACGAACGCCGCAAGGCGCGCGAAGAAAAACGTACGCCGCGCACGCTGCTCGAAGCCGATTTCCTGCTCGGCGTCGGAGATATTGCCCGGCAGGGCGCGCTGCGCTTCAACGAAACCGAAGGCGGCCCGTTCCTTGCCACGGGCGTCCAGATTCCGCCGCTGATCCAACTGCCGGCGCTGCTCGGCGCTGCGATGCGCATGAGCGAAGATGGCGGCAGCGACGACGATCTCCGCTTGCTCCTTGCTCCGGGCTCGTCGCTCGGCGGTGCGCGTCCGAAGGCTTCGGTTGTCGATAAGGATGGGCAACTCGCCATCGCCAAGTTTCCTCAACATGGCGACTTGTACCGCGTCAGCTTGTGGGAGGCGCTCGCGCTCAAGCTTGCGGGGCGAGCCGGTATCCCGACGCCAGACTGGCGCGTCGAGAAGATTGCCGATCGCGACGTGCTGTTACTGCGCCGGTTCGACCGTCTCGGCAACGAGCGCATCCCGTTCCTGTCGGCGATGAGCCTGCTGAATGCCGCCGACAACGAGCCTCACAGCTACATGGAAATCGCCGACGCCTTGCGCCAGCATGGCGCCAAGGCCGACGACGATTGCGCGCAACTCTGGCGGCGGATCGTCTTCAGCATCCTGATTTCGAACAGCGACGACCACTTGCGCAACCATGGCTTTCTTTACGAAACCGCTGGCTGGCGCTTGTCGCCCGCCTACGACATGAATCCCGTTCCGGTCGATATCAAACCCCGCATTCTGACGACGGCGATCGACGAAGTGGACGGAACCGCTTCGCTCGATCTCGCCTTTCAGGTTGCGCCACATTTCGGGGTCAAATCCGACAAGGCCAAAAGCATCGTGCGCGAGGTCGGGGCGGCCGTTGCACACTGGCGCGAAACCGCTGCCGGGCTTGGCCTCGCCGCTGCTGAAATAGAACGCATGGCGAGCGCCTTCGACCATGCCGATACCGAACAAGCCAATGCCGGATGACAGGAGACTTCGAACTAGACCAGCGTTTCCGAAGTTCTGATCATATCGAAGCTTGCGATGCTGCACTCCCTCTCCCGCGCTCTTTCGCGCGGGGGAGGGTTGGGGTGGGGGCCAACACGGGCGGTGTCTATGCTGAAAGGCCGGACGAACTTTTCGGCTATGTGCTGCACCCAATTACTGCAACGGCGCGACGATGGTCGGGTGCTTGAACTGGGCGACGTCCATCTTCGGCAGCATTCCCGCGTCATGGTAGATGTCGAGCATCTTCTGGATTGCCGGAAAGTTCGGCGCAGCACCAGGGTCGCGGCCGAAATCATTGTCCTTGAGCAGATAGGTGTCCAGCACCGGGATCGGGGCTTTCAGCACCTCGGAGACGACCTTGAGCGTCTCCTCGCGGTTGGCCAGCGCCTTTTTCATGGCGGAGGTGATATCGCGGACATAGGCCCTGGCCAGTTCCGGATTCTTGTCGACGAAGTCGGCGCGGCAGGCCTCAAGAATGTGGACGATATTGGGCATTTCCTCCGACAGCGAAAACAGCTTGCGGATGCCGCCCTTGGCCTCGGCGCGCGCGGCAAAAGGCTGGTTCATGTTGACGGCATCGACGCGGCCCTGACGCAGCGCGTCTTCGGAAACGGCGAAGCCCACTTCGACCAGTTTGATGTCCTTTTTCGGATCGACCCCGTTCTGCTTCAGGAGCATGTCGAATGGCCCCTCGGTGCCGCCGCCGATCACCGAGATGCCGACCGTCTTGCCCTTGAGATCGGCGATGGTCTTGATCGGTGAATCGTCCTTGACCGCCCAGTAGACCGAGAAGCCGCCGGGCTTTTCGAACACGTGCTGGGCCACGATGTAGGCCTTGAGGTTGCCGCCGACCACGCCGTTGGCCAGCGACAGCGGCGCCTGCGTCGCGCAGTCGAGCGCGCCGGCGGCCAGCGCCTGCGTCATCGGCGCGGTGCCCTGGAACTGGGTCCATTCGATGTTGTAGGTCTTGCCGATATCGGGAAATTCCGCGGGCCGGCGCATCATCCAGTATTTCGATTCCTCGGCGGGAATAGTCCAGCCGACATGGATCGTCTGCTGCGCGTAAGACGCGTTCATGCTCGCCAAGATGGCAGCCACCGCCCCGGCCGCCAGGATCCACTTCGAAGAGATTCGCATCCACCCGCTCCACTGGTCGGGTGCCGGTCGGCGCCAGCACCAAATTCCGTTGGCCAAGCCTTTCATGGTTCAAATAATCAGGCAAGCCATCGGGGCCCGCCTCGGCGCGAGGCCATCCCGGCAAGGGGGAGAAACGGCGTGGCGGCAGTTGGGGAAGCAGAAGCCGTGAACCAAATACGAAAACCCGTCCGCAAATCTGCGGACGGGCCCGCAAGTGCCGCTGAGAACGGCATTTTCTCGACCTCCCAGCCCACCCCGAAACAACCTCAAGCCAATGGCTTGCAGGTTTATTTCAACGACGTATTGATCGACGTGAACTTGGCATTGAGCGTGGTGCCGAGTCCGTTGACCGCGGCGATAATTGCGAGGCTGATGCCGGCGGCAATCAGGCCGTACTCAATCGCGGTGGCGCCGGACTCGTCAGCCCAAAACTTTGCAAAAGACTTCTTCACTGTACCTCCTAGAGCGATAAGCGAACCCAGCGGGTTCTATGTCCAAACTGTGGAATGCAGGTGTTAAGTTTTTCGAAGCCAAGGTAGTGAACGGCTGGTGAAAAGGCGGTAGTTGTACCCAGAAATGAGCGCGCGAACGGAAGTTTATCCGGGAAAGAAAACGAATCTGCGCGGATGACCATATTCACGCCGCGAGCCTTGGCGCAGATGGCCGAATCGTCACCTCCATTCGATTTGGATGGCATTCCCGTTCAAATTCGCCGAAGCGCGGCGAGAATCAGCCGTGGCGTCAACGGAATCTCGGTCATGACAGCGCCGAACGGCCTGAGCGCGTCATTGACTGCGTTGGCCACCGCCGCCGCGGCGCCCGCCGTTCCGGCTTCTCCCGCGCCCTTGGCGCCCAACTCCGTCTCCGACGTCGGGGACACCACGTGCCCGACGTCGATGTCGGGCATTTCACCGGACATCGGGACCAGATAGTCGGCCATGTTGGCGTTGGTCAGCTGACCGCGCTCATCATAAATGCACTGCTCGAACAGCGCAGCACCCAGGCCCTGCACGACGCCACCGCGGATTTGCTCGTCGACCAGCTGGGGATTGATGATCGTGCCGCAGTCCTCGACCACCCAATGCCTGAGCAGCTTGACAAAACCCGTGTCGGTATCGACTTCGAGCCAAGAAGCCTGAACGCCGTTGGTGAAGGCGAACGGATACTGGCGCGGCACGAAATGACGCGTCGCCATCAGTTCAGGCTGAATACCTGGCGGCAGCGTGTCGGGGCGGAAATAGACGATGCGGGCCAGCTCGCGCAGCTCGATGCGCAGCAATCCATCGCTGGCGTTGACGATGGCATTATCGACGACATCGAGTTCGGCCGGCGAGGATTGCAGGATGGCAGCGGCGACATCCAGCACGTTCCGGCGCAGTATCTTGGCCGCCTGAAGCGCGGCCTCGCCGCCGATGCCGGCGCCGCGCGAGGCCCAGGTGCCGCCGCCATAGGGGGTGTTGTCGGTATCGCCCAGGATGACGCGGACGCGCTCCATCGAGACGCCCATCACGCTGCCGACGATTTGTGCCGTAAGCGATTCCGAGCCCTGCCCCTGCTCGGTGATGCTGGTCTGGCAAATCACCGAGCCGGTGGCGTCCAGCCGCACGGCGACGCCATCCTGCGAGGAGATGCGCGCGCCACCGACGCCGTAGAACGCGGCGCTGGGATTGGTGACTTCGATGAAACTGGCGATGCCTATGCCGCGATGGATGCCCTTTTTGCGCAAGGCCGCCTGGTCGGAGCGCAGCGCGTCGTAGTCCATCATGTCAACGAGTTTGTTGAGCGCGGCGTGATGCGACAACAGCTCGAATCGCAGGCCGGAGGGCGAGGCGCAGGGGTACGCGTCATCGGCAATCAAGTTGCGGCGGCGGATTTCCACCGGGTCGATCCCGATTTTTGCTGCCGCCAGATCGACCAGGCCTTCCGTTACCGAACAGGCGATCGGGTGGCCGACCGCGCGATACTGGCACATGACGTTCTTGTTCTGGAACACGACGCGAGCCCGCGCGCGATAATTTTTCGTCGCATAGGGGCCGCCGACCAGATTGACGACCTGGTTGGCTTCAATGGCGCTGGTGCGCGGATACATCGAATAGGGCCCGATCCCGGTGAGGTCGTCGATCTCGAAGGCCATGATGGTTCCGTCGCGCTTGACACCGATCCGCCCCCAGCAGCGATGATCGCGGGCATGAATGTCGGTATTGAAACTTTCGAACCGGTCAGCGACGAATTTGACCGGCCGTCGCAGAAGTTTCGACAGCGCGTAGGTCGCCATTTCGTCGGCGTAGATGTGGACCTTGATGCCGAACGAGCCGCCGACATCCTTGCAGACCACGCGAACAGCGGACTCCTCGAGCCCAAGATGCAGCGCCGCGATATTCTGCACCATATGCGGCGCCTGGGTGCCCTGGTAGATGGTCAGCCTCGCCTCGGCGGCATTCCAGTCGGCCACGACCGCGCGCGGCTCCAACGTCACGCCGGTATGCCGGCCAAAAATGAATTCTGCTTCCACCACCTCGTCGGAGCCGGCAAATGCCGCATCGACGGCGCCGGCATCGAGGTTGCGCTCGAAGGCGAGGTTGTCGCCGAGCGAAGGATGAATGACCGGGGTTTGCGGATCGAGCGCGGTGCGCATATCCGTCACAACGGGCAGTTCTTCGTAGTCAACGCTGACCAGTTCAGCCGCATCTTCCGCCACGGCGCGGCTGGTCGCCACGATGGCCGCCACGGCCTCGCCCTGCCAGCAGGCGCGGTCGATCGCGATCGCATGCTGCGGCGCGGATTTGAGGCCCTTCAGATGCGAGAGCACGCCCACCCAGGGCGTGATGACGGTCGCAAGCTCTGCGCCTGCGACGATGGCGATGACGCCAGCCATGCGCCGCGCCGCAGTGGCATCGATCGCCATGATCCTGGCATGGGCGTGGGGCGAACGCAGGAACACCACATGCGCCATCCGCGGCAGTTCGATGTCGCTGACGTAAAGTCCGCGTCCCTGCATCAGCCGATCGAGGTTCGGCCGCGGCACCACCTTGCCGATATAGGAGTTCGGCCGATCCAATACCGACAGGGTACCAAGATTTGTCGATGCGGCGGTCATGGCGCGTGCCCGGCGCGCGCCCGCGCCGTGCTCTCGACCGCATCGATGATGGCCTGATAACCGGTGCAGCGGCAGTAATTGCCGGAAAGATGCTGGCGTATCCGCTGCCGATCCGGCAGCTCCTGCTGTTGCAGCAAATCCTGCGCGGCCATCAGCATCCCCGGCGTACAGAAGCCGCATTGCAGCGCATTGCGGTCGCGAAAGGCAGCCTGCAGATCTGATATCTCGCCGCTGTCGGATAGCCCTTCGATGGTCTGGACCGATGCGCCGTGGGCCTGCACCGCCAGCATCAGGCAGGATCGTACGATCTCCCCGTTCACGCGCACCGTGCACGCGCCGCAAACCCCGTGCTCGCAACCGACATGGGTTCCCGTCAGCTCGAGATGTTCCCGCAGGAAATCTGCCAGATTGACCCGGGGCAGAACATCCGCCTCGACGCGCGCGCCGTTGACATCAAGCAAGATCCGCATCGCCGTGGTCACACCGGTTCGCTGGCATTCGGAACGGGACGGCCAAGCAGCACGCCGACGCATCGCGCCAGCAATATTTTTGCCAGATGCCGGCGCATCGCAGCCGACGCCTGCTGATCGTCCTGGGGATCGAGCTCCTCGCCCAGCGCCCTCGACGCATCCGACAACACCAAAGGATTGATCGCGACATTGACGAGCCTGTTCGCCGACTTTGCCAGCACAGGCCGATCGCCGACGGCAAAGAAGACCATGCGAAGGTCGGAGAAACCACCCTCTTGCAGGGTCGCCTGCGCCGCCACGCCTGCGATGGCGTAGTCGCCATGCCGCCTTGCAAATTCCTGAAAGAAGCAAGCGGCGTTTTCCCGCGGTAGCGGCAATTCAACCGATATCAATAATTCCTGCGGCGACAATGCCGTCTGATAGGTGCCAGTGAAAAACTCTTCCGCTGCGATCCGCCGCTCGCCGGCCGGCCCGCGAACGATGATGGTGGCGTCGAGCGCGACCATGCAGGCGGGCAGTTCGGAGGCGGGGTCGGCGTGAGCGAGGCTGCCGCCGATAGTGCCTCGGTTGCGAACGGCGGGATGCGCGACATGGGCGACCGCTTGCGTCAGCAACGGCGCCTGGGCGGCGATCTCGGGAGATTGCAGCAGATCGACATGGCGGGTCAGCGCCCCGATGCTGAGCCGATCGCCGCTCAGCGATATGCCGCGCAACTCGCTGAGATCGCCGATGTCGACGATCACGTCGGGAGAGATCAAACGCAAGTTCATCGCCGGCATCAGGCTCTGGCCACCCGATAGCACTCTGGCCTTGTCCCCGTGCGCAACCAGCAACTGCAGCGCATTCGCGACGCTGGTTGGCCGTGCATAGTCGAAAGCCGAGGCTTTCATCGATTTGTGACCTCCTCAGCCGGTTCTCGCGCGTTCTTCGGGATTAGACGGGGGCGACCCGCAAAGGTCAAGTTGGTTTACCGGGCGCTTATTCCTAGCGAACGTTCGATTTTTGGACTTGTCATGGTTTCACCAACGACGCACGCTTTGGTTTCGCCAAATCGGCTTCGGGAGCAGCTGGCCATGAACCTGGGTTTCTTTACCATGCCGATCCACCCGCTCGGCAAGGATTGGCAGCGCTCGCTGCGAGAAGACCGCGAAGCTTTCCTGCTGGCCGACGAACTGGGCTTTACCGAGGCCTATGTTGGCGAACACGTCACCGACCAGGCCGAGAATATCAACTCCTGCATCGCGTTCCTGGCGTGGATCGCCGCCGCCACAAAGCAGATCAGGCTGGGCACCGGTACGATCAATATGCCGAACACCCATCCGGCAACGATCGCGGCCAGCGTGGCAATGCTCGACCACATGCTCGATGGCCGTCTGATTTTAGGCATCAGCCCCGGCGGTCTTTTGTCGGACGCGGAGCTGTTCGGCAATCTCGACGCCAACCGCAACGAGATGTTTCTTGAAGCGATCAATCAGGTTCTTGCCATCTGGGCCGGCGAGCCGCCTTACGATTTGCAGGGAAAATACTGGAACATCTCGACGCAAAAGACCCTGATCCCGGAGATCGGTCAGGGATATATTGCCCGGCCGCTGCAGCGGCCGCATCCTCCCATTGTCGTAACCGCCGTGGCCCCATTTTCAAAGGGCGTCACCGAAGCCGCCGCGCGCGGCTGGGATCCGATTTCCGCGAACTTTTTGATGCCGGCCTGGGTCAAGAGCCACTGGCCGCGATATGTCGAAGGCTGCGAGCGCGGCGGCCGCGCCGCCGATTCCGCCAATTGGCGCGTCGCCAAAAGCGTCTTCGTTGCCAAGGACGCGGCGACCGCGAAAGCCTACGCCACCGATCCCAATGGGCCTTACGTCTATTATTATCGCTCGCTGTTCACCAAGCTGAAGAGGAATGGCCGCATCGAGCTGTTCAAGACCCGCCGCGATCAGCCTGACGATGAAGTGACGCTGGAGATGGTCTGCGACAGACTGATCATCTACGGCACGCCCGACAGCGTCGCGGATCAGTTGCTGGCCTTCCAGGACGAAGTTGGCGCGTTCGGCACGCTGTTATATGCGGGCAAGGACTGGAAAGACCGCGAGCTCGGACGTCAGTCGATGATACTGATGGCTGAACAAGTCATGCCGCGGGTCAATGCGGGCACGTCGAAACAATCCAGCGCCGCGGAATAATCAGCGGCAAACACTCCGGAGGGGGCTTGTCGTGGTTCTGACCGATCGGATTCCCTATCAGGCCCAAATCGACCGGCCGAGACTCAAGCTGCCGGATGGCAAGAAGCTGGCGGTATGGGTCATCCTCAATGTCGAGGAGTGGCGGATCGAGAACGCGATGCCGCGCACCGTGCTGAGCCCGCCGATGGGACAACCGCTGCTGCCGGACGTGCCCAACTGGTCCTGGCACGAATACGGCATGCGCGCCGGCTTCTGGCGGCAGTTCAAGGCGCTGACCGACCGAAACATGAAGGTCACGCTGGCATTGAATGCCAGCGTCTGCGCCAGCTACCCCCGCGTCGCCTCCGCCGCGCGCGAGGCCGGCTTTGAATTCATGGGCCATGGCTTCGTTCAGGGCCCGATGCACCGGCTCGACGACCAGGCCGGCACGATCCGGCGGGCGGTCGAAACAATCGCTGAATTCACCGGCAAACCGCCGCGATCGTGGGAAAGCCCGGGCCTGACGGAGACCGACGAAACCCTCGATCTCCTCCGCCTCAACGGCATCGAATATGTCGCCGACTGGGTGATCGACGACCTTCCGCAGGATATCGCGACACCTCACGGCACCGTCACGACCATACCATACTCGGTCGAGACCAACGATATCGTCATCCACGCGCTGCAGCATCTGCCTTCCGAGCAATTCCTGAAGCGCTGCAGCGATCAGTTCGACCGCCTGTACCTGGAGGGCGCAAGCAATGCGCGGATCATGGCGATCTCGATCCATCCCTATATTACCGGGGTCCCGCACCGCATCAAATATCTGGAAGCGCTGCTCGATTATGTCATCTCCCATGACGGCGTGGCGCTGATGACGGCGAGCGAAATCGGCGATTGGTACCGGTCGGCGCTTTCAACCACCAGAGATGGAGACAGGGGACAAAATCAGGGATAAAGTCGAGTTGGGGGAACTTACCTGCCGAGGCGCAGGCGAAATTGGCTGGATCCAGTCTTTGAATTCCTGTTTGGGGAACTGGCAGCACTTGCGCGCCTTATATTCCATCACACAACCGTGTTTATCTTTTTGGCGGCTTGTATTTACTTGGTGCGTTACGTGATCGGAAGGTTATTCGAGCCCACCGACGAGGCGGCTGGCTATCTTCACGTTGTCGATACTTACGGAATATTGCTGCTTTTGTCAGGTTTCGGCGTTTGGGTTAGTATCGATATCATCGCTGCCATCGTCAAGCATTTGCGCGGCGAAGATAATGACGGCGAGGAAGAGGACGAAGTATGAAGACTGACGAACGCGCGAGCGAAGCAGGTCTCCACATCAAATATGTGGGCAATGATACCTATTGGATCGATGGTTTTGTGTTGTTTGCGGCATCAGCGATTGCGCTCGCCGTTTCATTCTGGTTCGTCGCCAACGGCGTTTCGGCATCCGCGGTAAGCCGAGCGATGGTTTGGTTGTCTTTCCCGTGGTTCGTTGGCTTGTATTTTCTGTCAAAAAAATTACGCCAGATGACCAAACAGGGCTTCGAGATCGTTCTATACTTCGGCGCCCTCCCGCAGTATGCCGTCTCTCTATTGTTTGTGCTTTGGACATTTTCCCACTTGGTGCGTGCATTCACGGCATGGTTATGACTTCTCGATCGCGGCGACGTCGTCCGCCGCTAGAAACCGGCCATAACTGCCGTGTGCAAACAATAGCGGCTCCTGCCGGTTATACGCATAAGCCTCGACGGCGCCCAGGAAGATGACGTGGTCGCCGCCATAATATCGATTGACGGCGCGGCATTGAAAGCTGGCGACGCAGTTGCCGAGCAGCGGCGCATTGCCAAGGCCCGGCGTGCATTCGAGGCCGGCGAACTTGTCTTCCGAGGATTTGGCGAATTTGCTCGCCAGCGTCAGCTGCGAAGCGCCGAGCACGTGGACCGCAAAATGGCTGGCATTCTGAAAGACGCCTAGACTTTGCGAATATATCCCGAGGCTCCACAGCACCAGCGGCGGATTCAGCGACACCGAAGCAAACGAATTGCAGGTCAGGCCATAGGGCCTGCCGTCGGCCGCAGCCGCCGTGATGATGGTGACGCCGGTGGCATAGGTGCCGAGCGCATTGCGAAAATCCCGCGGATCGATCGCCGTGTTGTCGCTGGCCAACTCGTTGGCCGGATCGGTCGGATGCTTGGGCGCCCCGGTCATCGGCCGGCTCACAGCGTCAGGTTTTCGGACGGCAGGCCGAGCGCAACGCGGCCGTAATTGGTGCCAGCCGCATCGAAGTTGAAGGCAAGGTGCGAGTTGATGGCGTGGGCATCGCGGAACTGCCGCTGCAACGCCGCCGTCGTGAACAGGCCCCGCGCGCCGCTTGCCGCGAACAACAGCGATACCGCTTCCGTGCAGAGATTGACGGAATAGGCGCCATCGCGCCGTAGCCTGGTCTTGGCGGCCATGTCCGGAAAGAGGCCGCGCCTGGCCTCGGCCATGGCCTCGATGCAGTTCGATCGCATGATCCGGCGGGCCGCATCGATCTTGGCGGAGGCCTCCGCGATCTTGATTTGCGTGCTCTGCAGGTCGCCCAGTTTGGTACGATTATAGGTTGACGCGCGATGTCGGGCGACCTCGATATAGTCGTCCAGGCAAGCCTGCGCATTTCCGAGCGCGACGCCGGAAAGCACGTAAGGAAACAACGAGAACACCGGCAGCATATAGAGCGCGTTAGGGTTGATGGCGCTGCCCGGCGTCGGACCACCGGCGAGATCGTTGACCGCGACCGTCATCGGCGCGGCAACGAAGGCGTCGTCGACTTCGACATCGTTCGATCCCGTTCCTCTCAGGCCCGCCGCGTTCCAGGTGTCGTTGATCTTGTAGTCCCTCTTGTTGAGCAGAAAGAGCCGGTATTCGATCCCATCGGCTTCGTCATCGGACGAAACCACGCTGGCCAGCATATTCCATTCGCAGGCATCGACACCCGACGAGAAAGGCCAGCTGCCGCGCAACACATAGCCGCCATCGACGTTCCTGGCGCGGCCGGCAGGAAATATAAAGGAAGATGCAATCAAAACATTGGCGTCCTTGCCCCAGATCAGATCCTGGGCACGCTTGTCGAACATGCCCAGCATCCAGTGGTGGCTGGCAAGATTGGCGAAGTTCCAGGCCACCGACGCATCCGCCTGCCCAATTGCATCGGCGCAATCGACCAGCGCGACGTAGTCGAGTTCGGAGCCGCCCACGCGCTTCGGCTGCACCATCCTGAACAGCCCGCTATCGTGCAAATCGCGCTCGGTCTCCGGCGGCAGGCGCCGCAACTCCTCGGTTCGGGCAGCCCGATCGCGCAACTGCGGAACCAGCGCCCTGGCACGCGCCAGCATGGCCGCATAAGCGCGGTCGCCGGCATCCGGCCCAAAGGGCAGGCTTGCGTTCTGTTTCCGGCCGACACCTGCCATATGCGCTTCCACGCTCGCCCTTGTTCTGGTCTTGATGCGGACGAGGCTGAGTTGGTTGTTTATCGCCTGATTGCGCATTGTTCAAGACGGCCCAAGGGCCGGGGCGCGCCGCCGCAGGTTAGGCCGGCCGCCATTTCGACAACCCGGACCGAACCACCGACTGTCGCCGGCGAACAGACATCGGTCAGGTTGCTCCCTGCGCGCGCAGGATGCGCAATATCTCTTCTTGTTGTGCTCGCGCCACTGGCGAGCCAGAGCCCCCGCGACCTGTGTTCTGGCTCGCCAGCACCAATGGCGACGAACCGCTCTTGTTTCTCGCACACGGATCTGCGCCGCCCTGAATTAGGGCCTCCACGGCGGCAGCGCAGCGCGTTCGCACGGCACGGTGCAGCGGAGCAACGCCACTTTTGTCGATTGCATTTGGATCGGCGCCGGCTTTCACGAGGATTGCTATCGTAGCCGCTTGGGCCGGCGGGTCCCATCTGCGGGAGCCCGGCACGCCATCGCTGGCGTAATGGAGCGGCTCCGCACCGCGTCGATTCTTTGCGCGGACGTCGGCGCCTTTGGCAATCAGATCAATGGCAATCTCCGCTTGGTACGCCGCCGCCGCCATGTGCAAAGCGCTATCACCCTCATACAGGTGGTGCAGAATCTCCTCGAAGAAGCTGTCCTCCGCCGTTTCACGCGCTGCGCCATGGACGGCGCGTTCCAGAGCCAGCTTCGGTGAAGCCGCAAGCATTTCCTTGGCAGTTGTAATATCTGCAAAGACAATCGCCTGGATTAACGCACCGAACGGGTTATTCCGGCTTTTGGTGGGCCTCATATTCCGCCTCGCTGACTCGCAGGCCACTGCCGCAAGCACGTGACGACAGGCTAATGCATTAGAGGCCGATCATCCACGGCACCCTTACCTAATCCGCCGGGAAAGTTCGCTTCAGCCGCACCTCGCTGTCGCGCAGGAAAATGCTTTACCGTTGCTCCCACACCGAAGGCAGGAAAATGCTTTACCGTTGCTCCCACACCGAAGGCATCGAGACCGCGCACATAAGCGAGCCCCAGTTCGGCTACCGTGGCCGGATCGTCAGATATGGCGCGCTGACTGATCAGCGTGTTGAAGTCGAAGCGGTTGTGGCTTGCCTTGGGCCGCAGGTCCAGCACCGGCGCAAAATCCTGATTGATGCCGAGCGCCGCCAATTGCTTCCCCTGGCTGCGCCCGAACTCTTCCGCCCTTTCTGCCCTGATGGCGCCTGGCAGGCCCGCCAGGGTGGATAACGCAGGCAGCGCCGTCAACGGCGGCGACAAATGCGACACGATACCGCCCTCCTGATCGGCGGCGACCATCAAGGGCGGCAGACCCGCGATGCGCCGCTGGTCCTGAAGTGCCGAAATCTCGGACTTCAGCGCCGCCGCCGTCCGTCCCGCGATATTGTGCCGGGTAATATAAATGCCTGCGATCAGGCCTTTCTGCACCAGGGGCAGGACTTCATCAAAAGACGAATAACCGACGATGAAATGCTGACCCAGGCTGTGCGCCCGGACCAGGTCGGTTTGCAGGACATTTTGCTTGCGGACTTCGAACGCCATATCGGCTGATAGCATCGACAGAGCAGGCAAACACCACAGCAGGAAAAGCAAACTGCCCGCAATGTTCAGGCCATTCCGGCAGGCGCGCGCGATCAGGACGATCAGAACAGCGAGGCTCGTACTCAGCAGGCCCGCGACCCCGAAACCATGCAGCGAAATCAGATAGGGCTCGTTGATGTCGACGCCGGCGAACACAAACCCCAACCCGGAAAGCCAGAGCGCAAGGATGCCGAACTGCTTGATCATATGACTGAGCGATCATGAGGGCCTGCGCGAAGGTCTCGCGGTTGGTCGCGCGTACCAGACTTGCTTTCCCGATGCGAGCGCATATTCGCATCTGCACAATCTCTGCATAACAATCCCTGAATTTCGTCACAGCCTTACCCGGCGACAAGCCGCTTGATGATGATTGACTGCCTGATCACCGGTTAGCCATGATACGATCGTGCCGCCCCTCAGCGCGGGCGAGCACGGCAGGAGAAATCAAATGGACAAGACCGTTGGCATCATCGGCCTGGGCATCATGGGAGGCGCGATCGCGCTCAATCTGGTCGATCGCGGATGGCGCGTGATCGGCTTTGACACGGACGCGGCCCGGCGAGCCGAGCTCGCACGCGGCGACGTCGGGGTCGCCGCGGACGCCGTTGACGTCGCGCGCGACGCGCCCATCATCATGACCAGCCTCCCCAGCCCGGCCGCCGCCCTGGAAGTCGCGCAGGCCATCGCCGGGTCCGACGTGCCGCCGCGAATCGTGGTTGAGCTCAGTACGCTTGCCATCGCCGACAAGCTGCGCTTCGCAGCCATCCTGCAGGCCGCCGGCCATATCGCGCTGGACTGCCCGCTGAGCGGAACCGGCGCGCAGGCCAGAGATCGCGACCTCGTGGTCTATGCCAGCGGCGACAGCCATGCCATCGAACAATGCATGGGCCTGTTCGCCGACTTCGCCAGGCAAAGTGCCGATCTCGGAAGGTTCGGCAATGGCAGCCGGATGAAGTTCGTCGCCAATCATCTGGTCGCGATCCATAACGTCGCCACAGCCGAGGCGATGATGCTCGCGCAGCGGGCCGGGCTCGATCCAAAAATGGTGGTCGACATGGTCGGCCCGGGCGCCGGCGGTTCGCGGATGTTTCAGATGCGGGCGCCGATGATGGTCGAAGGCCTCTACGAACCAGCGACCATGAAAATGTCGACCTGGAGAAAAGACATGGCCATCATTGCCGCATTTGCCGATGAAGTCGGCTGCACGACGCCGTTGTTTTCCCTGACCCAGCCCGTCTACGCAGAAGCGATGGCGATGGGACTAGGCGACCAGGATACGGCCGCGGTGTTCGAAGTACTGAAAAAGAACATACTTGATCATCGATCACTTCCGTCCGATAAACCGAGCCAACAACAGGAATGAAAATTAGTCATCGGTTGTGGTGTGCCGGGAGGATCGTCGGTCGCTGCACGTTTGCCGGCAACGCCAGTGCCGTTCATGATAATGAAGAGTTGATCGCGCAAAATCTCGGCGTCTTTCATGCTCCCTGAGCGAACAATCCAATCTCGAATGGAGGTCAAGCCATGAAAATCGGCGTATGCGGAACAGGACGAATGGGATCGGCGATCGCGCAGCGAATGATGGCGGTCGGGCACGACATCGCGGTCTGGAATCGAAATCCCGCGAAGACAAAACCGCTTGTGGATGCCGGCGCGAAACTGTTCGCGTCGCCTGCGGAGCTTGTCGAGGGCTGCGACGTCGTCATCGTCATGCTGCTCAATGATGCCGCAACCGAGGCCGTCTACCGGGCGCCGGACGGCATTCTGAAAGCGAAGCTCTCCGGCAAGCTCATGATCGATATGAGCACGATCCGGCCGGACAGCATGAAATCGAACGGCGGCCCGGTGCTGCAGCAAGGCGCGGGGTTCGTCGAATGCCCGGTCGGCGGCAGCACCGCGCCGGCCAGGGAAGGAAAGCTGCTCGGCCTGGTCGGCGGCAGCAACGCGGATGTGGCGCGAGCGATGCCGATTCTCGAACAATTATGCCGGCGCATCGAACATGTCGGCGACCTCGGTGCGGGCTCGATGATGAAGCTTGCGGTCAATCTGCCGCTCCTGGTCTATTGGCAGGCGCTCGGCGAAGCCTTGACGATCTGCAAGCCGCTCAATCTTCCACCCGACCGGCTGATCGACATCCTGACCGACACCTCCGGCGCGCCGGCCGCGATGAAAGGGCGCGGCCCCGTTATTGCCAGGGTGTTGGGTGGAGCGCCGCTCGGCGAAACCGCGTTCGGCCTCAATGCCGCGACCAAGGATCTGGCCTGCGCGGTTCAGTTCGGCGCATCGCTTCATGCCGAACTTCCCGTCACCGCCAGCGCGCTCGCCTGCTATGAAGAAGCCGAAGCGGCGGGGTTGGGCGATGCCGACGCAACCGCGGTTTCGACCCGTTGGAGCCGGCGCCAGGGCAACGCCTAGCCGACGTGAACCGCCACACCGGAACAATCAACTTTAACAGCAGAGTCAATTGAAATGATCGATCGCAGCAATCGCTATGGCCGCACCGCCGCCCGAATCCACGACGCCGACGGCCTCGCCCGGCGTCCGTCCTCCGTTACGATCGATATCCATGCCCATATCGTGGTTCCCCAGGCCGCCGCGCTGGCGCAGCCGCATGTCGACATCAGCCGAGTTCCGCTGGCCCATTTTGCCGATGCCCCGACCAGGGAAATCAACGCCCAGCAGGAAAACGACGTGCGCCAAGTCATGACCACGATCGATCGCCGGCTGTTCGAACTCGACAGAATGGGCATCGACATCCAGGTGGTGGCGCCGGCGCCGGGACAATGTTACTATTCGATCGATCCGAATATCGCCGAAGCCGCCCACCGCCTCGCCAATGATGGCGTGGTGGAATATTGCGCGCGCAAGCCCGACCGCTTTGCCGGGCTCGGCGTGGTAACGCTGCAGGAGCCGGAAATTGCGGTCCGCGAACTCGACTACATCATGGGTGAGCTGAAACTGAAGGGCGTCGAGATCCTCACCAACGTCGATGGCCAGGAATTGTCTAACCCGAAATTCCGCCCTTTCTTCGCCAGGGCCGAGCAGCTCGGCGCCTTCATCATGATGCATCCGAACGGATTCACCCATGGCGAACGCCTGACCCATTATTATTTCAACAACGTGCTCGGCAATCCGCTCGATACGACGCTCGCGCTGCACAATTTGATCTTTTCCGGAACGCTGGCGCGCTTTCCCGATCTGAAGCTGATGGCCGTGCATGGTGGCGGCTATCTTCCCGCCTATTCCGGCCGGATCGATCACGCCTGGGGCGCGCGGAAGGATTCACACGGCGACCTGCCGCTGCCGCCGACCACCTATCTGCGGCAAGTCTATCTCGACACCGTGGTCTTCACCTATCATCAGCTGGCCTATCTGATCGACGTGTTCGGCCCGGACCGGATCGTGATGGGCACCGACTACCCCTTCGACATGGCCGAATATAATCCGATCGGACATGTCGCGGGGGTGAATGGGATGGACGAGGTAACGCTGGCGCAGATCGCCGGCGGCAATGCCGCCAGGGTGCTCGGGCTTGACGTCTAATGGCTAGAGGGCGAGCAAAGGCGCCCTTGCGCCGTGCCCACCTCTCGCGCGAAATGGTGGGCACGCCATCGGCCCGCGCATTCGCGCGAGCCAATGGCTTTGCCCACCCTACAAATCCAGGCGCGTTCGCCCAAGGTCGACGCGGTCAGTGCGCGCCTGCCGCCTTGAATCCCGGCTGTTCGAACGGATGGGACGTCGCGAACGCCGGTATCGCGAAGCAGCGGTCGGCCAACTGAACCACCGTTGGAAAAACATTCAGCTCAACCTTGAAAAACTGCGCGCCGACAATCTGGCCGGCGAAGCAGATGTCCGCAATCCCCGGCTCGGTTCCCACCGCAAACGGCGCCGGCGGCCGGCGCGCGAACAACCTTTCATAGGTCGCAAGCCCCTCGGCCGTCCAGTGCTTGGCCCACTCGGCGATGGCTCCGGCATCGGCGCCGAAGGCCTTGGCGAGGTGATGGCGGATGCGGGGCACCACCAGCGGATGGGAATCGGCAACGGCGACCAGCGCCAGCGAGCGTGCGTAGGCGCGCTCCCTGGCATCTTGTGGCAGCAGCCGCGGCTCGGGTTGAAGTTCATCGAGATATTCGATGATGGCGAGCGACTGGAACATGGAGTGGCCGTCGTGAATGAAGGTCGGCACCACGCGCTCGGCATTGACGGCTGCATATCCCGGCTCGAATTGTTCACCGGAAAGAATGTCGATGGGAATTTCCTCGAACGGCAATCCCTTGAGCCTGAGTGCCACCCGCACCCGAAATGAAGCAATCGACCGCCAGAAACCATAGATCTGGATGCTCATGGCAAGAACCTCTCCAAAGCGCGATGCGCCGATCCCGGGGCCTACTCCGCCATATGGTGCTACTGCCAGCGTAACAGATACCGCTGCAAGCGCCAGATCAAGGCCGACAGGCCGACGCCCACCAGCATCTGGACGATCGGCCATGCGTCGGCCAAAACTCCCATCCGACCAGCCATTGCGCCGTCATTGCTTGCGGCCCTTGACGAATTCCTCTCCGAGCGAGTGCCAGATATGCTGGAACAGTTCGGCATAGCGCGGCGTCTCGCGCACGCTCACCGCATTGCGCGGCCGCGCAAGATCCACCTCGAACATGTCCTTGATCCTGCCGGGCCACGCCGAAAACAGGATGATGCGGTCGGCCAGGGTCAGGGCCTCGCCGAGGTCATGTCACGAAGGCTGATCTCGCGCGTCTTGACGCCGCTGCCACCCTGGATCAGCTTGCAGTCGAGCCCGGCTTCCTTGAAGTAGCCCATTCGGTCTGCCACGTATTGGGTCTGATAGACAGGAACCGCCACCGGATAGATGACGCGGCCGCTCTTGTCTTCGGCCCACGAGCGGCCCCCGACAACGGCAGCACCGCCGCCAGCGATGATCGTCAGCGCCGCTCGCCGGGTGAAATGTCTGGTCATCACGCGTGCACCCTTTCCTTGCCGACGACATGGTCGAGGGCGTTCAGCACCGCATCGCCCATTTCCTCCGTTGAAAGTCGTTTGGCTCCGGGCTCGGCGATATCGGCCGTCCTGGCGCCGGCCGCCAAGGCGCTATCGACGGCTTTTTCCAGCAGCCGCGCATCATCGGGCCGATCGAGCGTCAGGCGCAGCATCATGGCGACGCTGAGAATGGAGCCGAGCGGGTTGGCGATACCCTTGCCCGCGATGTCAGGCGCGCTGCCGTGTACCGGCTCATATAGCGCCTTACGCTGTCCGAAGCGGTCGACCGGACCAAGCGAGGCCGATGGCAGCATGCCGAGCGAGCCCGATGCCATGGCCGCGCAATCGGAGAGGATGTCGCCGAATATATTGCCGGTCACCATCACGTCGAACTGCGACGGCTGCCGGACGATCTGCATCGCGGCGTTGTCGACATAGAGGTGGCTCAACTCGACATCGGGAAATTCGGCCGCATGCAAGGCAATGACTTCCTCCCGCCACAGCACGCTGGTTTCCAGGACATTGGCCTTGTCTACTGA
>NZ_JBEKXH010000236.1:0-10133 GCF_049512235.1 Bradyrhizobium sp. | reverse complement strand
TTCTGAACAGTCGTTCAGAATTCTCTCCCGAGTCCAGGGGAACGTTCCCGTCGGGGCGATGTTTTATCCTCGTTCAACCGAGGAGGACAATATGAATAAGATTGGATACGTTATCGCAGCGCTTGGCGCGATCGCCATCGCCGCACCGTCGATCGCTAACGCTGAAACCGTGGTCATCAACCACCGCAATCACGATCGCTTCAACGCACGGGCTGAAATGCATCGCGATCATGGCTGGCGCGACCATCACGACAGGAAGGTCGTCATCATCAAGCATCGCCATCACGACTACTGAGGCGCGACACAAAATGGCCCCGCGAGGGGCCATTTCCTTTCTTAGTCCCACGCCGGCGCGAAGCCGGGATTAACGCAGCGCCGATCTTTCGGCAGCCCTGCGATGGCCTTGATGTCCTCATCGTCGAGCCCGACATTCAGCGCATCGAGGTTCGCCTTCTGGCTCTCGCGGCGCGCCGCCTTCGGAATAGCCGCAACGCCTTCCTGATCGAGCAGCCACTTCAGCGCCACCTGGGCGGCGCTGGCGCCGTGCTTGCGGCCGATCGCCATCAGCGTCTGGTCGGAGGCTGTCCGGCCCTGCGCCAGCGGACAATAGGCCACTAAGGGAATCGATCTTGCCGCCAGATATCTGCGCAGTGGCGTCTGGTCGAGCATCACATGATATTCGACCTGGTTGCAGGCGATCGGCGCCTTGATCTCTTCAACGACAATGTTCAAGAGCGCCACGTTGAAATTGGCTACGCCGATGGCGCGGGTACGGCCCTCATCTTCCAGCTTCACGAGCGTTTCGAAAATGGCCGGCAAATCCATGTCTTTCGCCGGCCAGTGTACCAGGTAAAGATCGACATGATCCAGTCTGAGCTTCTTCAGGCTGGCATCGAACGCGCGGCGGATCGCGTCCGGCGCCAGATTTTCGTGCCACACCTTCGTGGTGACGTGCAGATCGGAGCGTTCGATGCCAGCTTCGGCGATGGCGGCGCCGATCGCCTCTTCGTTGCCGTACATTTCCGCGGTGTCGATGTGCCGGTAACCCAGCGCCAGCGCGCTTTCGACCGCCGCTCGGCAGACATCGCCGTGCATGCGAAAAGTGCCGAGCCCGAGCCGCGGCAGGCTGATGCCCCGGGTCTGCAGATGTTCCATGATCGCTCCTTAAGCTTCAAACCGCCGGAATCAGCAACCCGGCAATGCCCGCGACAACGGTGCTTCGGTTGTGTGATAGCCTGCCCGCAACACAGGCGCCAAATCAAGATTCAGTTGGGACAAACGTGGCCAAGGCATTCCGACGATGGCTGGAAGCCTATGAATCATCGCGATCGTTACCGGCGTGGATCGGCACGCTTCCCAGTGCTGTCGCTGGTGCTGGGCGGCCACCTGATCCTGACGCGCTGAGCCGTCTTGCAAACGCTGCAAACTGGTGCGCCAGACGAGAAACCTTCCGCGCCGTTACGGCGAAAGGCCCTTCAATTGGCCTGACGCTTCCAGTTGCAGATGCCGCCGGACTTGCAGGGCCAGACCTGAATCCGCGCATCGAACGCCTCGGCGTCGAGCGGATTGTTGTGACGTCGCGCCAGCCGGGCGCGAACGGCACCGCGCCGCCGCTCCGCGTGTCTTTCCGCAACTCGGGTCTTGGGAATGACGATGCTTGACGTGTTTTTCGGTTCCAGACGCGCCCGCGACGGCGCACTGTCGCGATCGGCTTTTGTCTCCACCGAAACCGGCGCGAATGTCGTCGGCGGCCCGAGCGGCTTCGGCGACAGCGCCGCCCTGGAAAGGTCCATGCCCAGGAATTCGTCGGGACGATATTGGTCGGCGCGCGACAGCCCGCTGCATAGCACGAGCGTCGCGAAGACAATGCCGGTGCCGGTCAGAACCCGTTTCAAGACCATTTCTTGGCCTCCGAAATACTTATCACAACTTGAGCTACTCAATATTTAGGAGAGCCCCCCGCGCAACGCCAGTGGATGTTGCGGTAAAGGTTACCAGACTGGGTCCGCGTTGCAGAACTCCGCCACCCGGGGGTCCGCACGAGCCGAACCGCCACAGCGGGCAAACCCTAACCGAGGAAGACCTTAGAATTGATGTGTAATATATCACTAATTGACACTTTAGCATCATTCCTTACTATACAACGATACAACGATGATGTTTGATATTGGCTGGGATCTCGAGACGGGCCCATGATCACGGCAGCGCAGTTACTGGCTGCAAGGGTACTGCTCGGGATCGATCAGCGCCGGTTGGCGCACCTGTCGGGCCTTTCCGCGCCCACCATTGCGCGCATGGAAGCCAGCGAAACGATGGTCCGCGGCACTGTCTGCTCGCTGGTCAAGCTGATCGACGCCCCCGACGCTGCCGGGATCGAGATGATCGACGAAGGCGCCGTCAGCCATTCGCTGGGGCGAGGCGTAAGGCTGAAATTCATTTCAGGTTCGGCTAAGACCCTTGCGGGCGCTCGATCGGAACACAAGGCTTCAGGCCGTACCAGGACGCGCACATGATTGCCGCGGTGGTTTTGCAAATGTCTTGTGTCGCGGGATGGCTGGCGATCGCCGTTCTCGCGATAATTCCAGGTCGTTCGAAAGGCTCCACCACGCTGGTCTACGCTGCCACTCTGGCCGTTTGCGCGGTCGCCTTGTTCGGATCCATGGGCTGGCTGATGGGGGAGCGAGCGAACGCCTCAGAGCTGACCTTGCCGCTCGGATTACCCTGGCTTGGGGCCCATTTCCGCCTCGACGCCATGGCTTCGTTTTTCCTCGTGGTGGTCAATCTCGGAGGCGCGGCCGCAAGTCTCTACGGTCTCGGCTACGGCCACCACGAGCCGTCGCCGCAGCGCGTGCTGCCCTTTTTTCCCGCGTTTTTGGCCGGCATGAATCTCGTGGTGCTGGCGGACGACGCTTTTTCCTTTTTGCTATGCTGGGAATTCATGTCGCTTGCCTCCTGGGCGTTGGTCATGGCGCATCATCGCGAAGCCGGCACCGCGAAGGCAGGCTACATCTACCTTGTGATGGCGAGCTTCGGCACGCTGGCATTGCTGCTGGCTTTCGGTCTATTGGCGGGACCGGCGGGAGATTACGGATTCATTGCCATACGCGCGGCTCCGCACACGCCCCACGAGGCCATGCTGGTATTGATCCTGGTCTTGATCGGGGCCGGTTCCAAGGCCGGCCTGGTCCCCTTGCACGTCTGGCTGCCGCTCGCCCATCCCGCGGCGCCCAGCCACGTCTCGGCACTGATGAGCGGGGTCATGACCAAGGTCGCAATCTACGGCTTCATCCGCGTCGTGTTCGATCTGCTGGGACAACCGACATGGCCGGCAAGCGTGCTTGTGCTTTTCCTCGGCGGCCTGACCGCCGTCATGGGAATCCTTTACGCCATGATGGAAACAGACCTCAAGCGCCTGTTGGCCTACAGCACGATCGAGAACGTCGGGGTCATCTTCGCCGGCCTCGGCCTTGCCATGGCTTTTCAGGCCGAGGGGTTGAAACTGGCGGCTGCGCTCGCGCTCACCGCCGCGCTGTTTCATGTACTCAACCACTCGTTCTTCAAGAGCCTGCTGTTTTTCGGGGCGGGCGCCGTTCTGACCGCGACGGACGCGCGTGACGTGGACCGATTGGGCGGTCTTATCCATCGGATGCCGTTCACCAGTTTCGCCGTTCTGGTCGGCTGCGTCGCTATCTCGGCACTGCCGCCGTTCAACGGCTTCGTGTCGGAATGGCTTATTTTCCAGGCCGTGCTGCAGAGTCCCGAGTTACCGCAATGGGCGCTGAAAATAATGGTGCCCGCGGTCGGCGTGATGCTGGCGCTGGCGGCGGCATTAGCGGCGGCCTGCTTCGTCAAGGCTTTCGGCGTGGCCTTTCTCGGACGACCGCGCAGCGCCGCAGCGGAGGCCGCATCTGAAGTCGACCGCACCTCGCTGGCCGCGATGTTCATTCTTGCTGCACTTTGCCTGCTGGCCGGAATCCTGCCGGGATGGGTCATCGACACGCTCGCGCCGGTGACGACCGAGATGCTCGGCGGCCGTATGCCGATCCAGGCCAACGAAGCCTGGCTTTCCATTGCGCCGATCGCCGATAGCCGCAGTTCGTATAACGGATTACTGGTGATGGTGTTCATCACGATATCCGCTTCCCTCGCGGTCTTTTTCATCCATCGCTTCGCCTCGCATGCCCTGCGGCGGGCGCCGGCCTGGGGCTGCGGTTTTTCCGATCCCACTCCTGCCGCCCAGTATTCGGGGGAAAGCTTCGCCCAGCCGATCCGCAGGGTTTTCGGCACGCTCATGTTCCATGCCCGTGATCATGTCACGATGCCGGCCCCCGGAGATACCAGGCCGGCGCGGCTCAGAATCGAACTGCATGATCTGATCTGGGAGGGGATGTATCAACCGATCGCAGCCGCGGTGCAGCGGTCTACCGAGCGGCTCAATTATCTGCAGTTCCTGACCATCCGGCAATACCTCAGTCTGGTTTTTGCCACCCTCGTCACGCTGCTTCTGGTGCTCGCGATATGGTCGTGATCGCAGATATCCTGGTGCAGGGCGCGCAGATGCTGCTGGTGCTGTTGCTCGCCCCGCTGCTGACCGGCTTCGTGCGCAAGGTCAAGGCCCAGCTCACGCGCCGCAGGGGCGCTTCGGTGTTCCAGCCCTATCGCGATCTGTTGCGGCTGCTCCGCAAGGAAGTGGTGCTGGCCGACAACGCGTCTTGGCTGTTTCGCGTCACGCCCTACGTGACCTTTGCCACGATCTGGGTGGCCGCGGCGCTGGTGCCAACCTTCGCGACCGGCCTATTGTTCAACTGGACGGCGGATCTGATCGCCATCGTTGCGCTGCTTGGAAGTGCGCGGTTCTTTCTGGCGCTCGCCGGGATGGATGTCGGCACCAGCTTCGGCGGCATCGGCTCCAGCCGCGAAGTCATGATCGCCGCGCTGGCGGAGCCGGCGATGCTGCTGATCGTGTTTTGCATGGCGCTGGTAGCCGGCTCGACCCAGCTTTCGACCGTCGCCAATTTCATGGCTTCGTCCTATGTCGGATTGCGGGTATCGCTGGGAATGGCAGTGGTCGCGCTGGTCATGGTGGCGCTGGCGGAGAACGCGCGCATCCCGGTCGACAATCCCGCCACGCATCTGGAACTCACCATGGTGCATGAGGCGATGGTGCTGGAATATTCGGGGCGCCATCTGGCGATGATCGAGTTCGGCGCTTTTCTCAAGCTGTTGCTTTATATCTCGCTGATCGCCTGCGTGTTCGTTCCCTGGCGGATCGCAGTGTTCGGCACCGGCCCGCTGGCCTATGCCGTCGGCGCCGGCGCCTACGTCGCCAAGCTCGCGGTTGCCGGCTTCCTGCTGGCGCTGTTCGAGACTGCCACCGCGAAAATGCGGGTTTTCCGCGTTCCGCAATTTCTCGGTGCGGCGCTGATGCTCGGCCTGCTCGGGACGCTGCTATTGTTCGTGTCGAGGAGTTTCTGATGCAGTTGCACAGCCTCTCCTTCGACATCTCGCACACGCTCGCCGGCGGGCTCGTCCTGATCAGCTTCCTGATGCTGTACCAGGATCGGCTTTATTCGCTGCTCAATGTCTTTACGCTGCATGCCCTGGTACTCGCCCTTTCGGTGGCCTGGCAGGCGCTGATCCAGAACGCGCCGCATCTTTATGTCACCGCAGCGATCGCGCTGGTGTTCAAGGCGATTGTCATTCCGGTGGCATTGCATCGCATCGTCAAGCAGCTCGGGATTCACCGCGACATCGAATCGGCGGTCGGGATCGGGCCGACCATGCTGGCCGGGATGGGGCTGGTCGCGCTCTCGATGGTGCTGATGCTGCGGGTCACTGCGGAGGCCGATCCGCTGGCGCGTGAGGATCTCGCCTTCGCCCTGTCCGTCGTGCTGCTCGGACTTCTGGTGATGGTGACGCGCCGCAACGCCGTCAGTCAGGTGGTTGGCTTCATGTCGCTCGAGAACGGACTGGTGCTGGCGGCGACCGGCGCCAAGGGCATGCCGTTGGTGGTCGAGATCAGCGTCGCCTTCTCGATCCTGATCGCGTTCATCGTCATCGGCATTTTCCTGTTCCGGATCCGCGAACGCTTCGATTCGGTCGACGTGTCCGCGCTCGACGATTTCCGGGGCGAGCAGCGATGACCGTGGCCTCCTTCGATCCGGTCGCGGCCGTGCTGCTCGTTCCGATCGGGTCCGCCGCCTTGCTGGCGATGCTGCCGGGCTACCGGCTGACTGCGCGGTTGAACGTCGTTGCCAGTCTTGCGACCTTTCTCTCGGCGCTCTCGCTGTTCCTGATGGATCGTCCGCAGCCGGGGCCGTACGTTCTGATCGACGATCTCAATATCGTCTTCATCGTGCTCAATACCTTCGTGGGTTTTTCCACCAGCATCTTCAGCGCGAGCTACATCGCCCACGAACTCGAAACCGGCCGGCTGACGCCGGCATACCTGCGTTTCTATCATGCCATGTACCAGACCATGATGTTCGGCATGAACCTCGCCTTCGTGTCGAACAATATCGGTCTGATGTGGGTCGCGGTGGAAATCGCTACGCTGACTACGGTGCTGATGGTCGGCATCTATCGTACCCATGCCGCGCTCGAAGCGGCATGGAAATATTTCATTCTCGGCAGTGTCGGAATAGCGCTCGCTTTGTTCGGCACGATCCTGGTCTACATGGCGGCGCGTCCGGTCGTCGGCGAAGGCCAGGACGCGATGGTCTGGACGCTCCTGGTCCAGCATGCGGGCGCCTTCGACCCTGCCCTGCTCAATGTCGCTTTCATTTTTCTGTTTCTCGGCTACGGGACCAAGGTCGGCCTGGCGCCGCTGCATGCCTGGCTGCCCGACGCCCATGCCGAGGGGCCGACGCCGATCTCGGCGGTGCTGTCGGGCCTGCTCTTGAATGTCGCGCTCTATGCGTTGCTGCGCTTCAAGATATTGCTGGCCGCCAATCCGGCGGCGATTGCGTCGGGCCCGCTGATGGTGACGATGGGCCTGATTTCGCTCGTGTTCGCCGCGTTCATGCTCTACCGCCGGCGCGACATCAAACGGCTGTTCGCCTACTCCTCGATCGAACATATGGGCATTATCGTATTCGCGTTCGGGATGGGCGGCCCGCTCGCCAATTTTGCCGGGCTGCTGCATATGGTGATGCACAGCCTGACCAAGTCGGCGATTTTCTACGCCGTCGGCCATATCTCGCAGATCAAGGGCACGCAGCGGATCGCCCGCATCAGGGGCTTGACGGTGAGCCATCCGGCGCTTGGCTGGGGCCTCGTTACGGGTGTCGTCGCGATCGGAGGCCTGCCGCCGCTTGGTATCTTCATGAGCGAATTTCTGGTGGTAAGCTCGACCTTTGCGCGGCAGCCCCTGCTCGCGATCGTGCTGGTGTTCGGACTGTTGCTGGCCTTTGGCGCGCTGCTGCTGCGCCTGACCGGCCTGGCATTCGGTGCCCCCCGCGGCAGCACCGCGGCAGCGGAAGCCTCTTATGTGCCGATGTTTGCCCATCTCGCACTGGTTCTGATCGCGGGCATCTATCTTCCCCCGCCGATTGTCGTCTGGTTCCAGCACGTGGCTCACCTCCTCGGATAGTCCAGGGATAACCAATATGCCCTCACCGATCGATCTCACACGTCACGACCGCAAGGTCTCTCACCACAGGCCGTGGCCGCGCGCCATGGTCGATGCTTCAGGCTGGAAATTGGCAGCAAGCGAACTGGCCGGGGGACGTTGGAACTTGCTCGACCTCTGGGGCGAACCCGCAACCGTACACATGGCGATCATGGATCAAGATACGGCTGATATCGTGACCGTCAGTCTGGATTGCCCCGATGGCAATTATCCTTCCGTCGGCCTGCACCACCCCCCGGCGCTTCGACTGGAGCGCGCGATCGGCGATCTCTACGGTCTGTCAGCGGAAGGCTTGCCCGATAGCCGTCCCTGGCTCGATCACGACCGTTGGGGGGTACGCGCCCCCCTGGGGGAGCCATGCAAGCCGTTGCCGAAGGCTGTGCCCTATCGCTTCCTGGCGGCGGAAGGCTGTGGCCTGCATCAGATCCCGGTGGGTCCCGTGCACGCGGGAATTATCGAGCCCGGGCATTTCCGGTTCACGGCCAGTGGGGAGACCGTGGTCCGGCTGGAGGCGCGGCTTGGCTACACCCATAAGGGTGTTGAAGGACTGATGATGGGCTTGAGCCTCGAGCGAGCAGCTGAACTCGCCGGTCGCGTGTCGGGCGACAGCACGGTTGCTTACGCTTGCGCGTTTTCACGGGCGACCGAAGCGGCGATCGAACTCGTGGTGCCCGATCGCGCGGTCTGGTTACGGGCCCTGCTGGCAGAACTGGAGCGGCTTGCCAACCATCTCGGCGACATCGGCGCCATCTGCAACGATGCCTCCTTCGCGCTGATGCATGCGCATTGCAGCGTGTTGCGGGAGAACGTGCTGCGTGCATCCCATCGCGCATTCGGTCATCGATTGCTGCGGGACATCGTCGTGCCCGGTGGCGTGAACCGCGACCTTGACCGTGACGGAATTGAAACCATCGAGGCGACGCTGCGGAATATCCGGCGGCGCTTTCCTGCCTTGGTCGAATTATACGACAACACCGCGTCGCTGCAGGATCGTACAGTCAGTACCGGCGTGCTCAGACCGGCACTGGCAAAACAATATTCCGCCGGTGGACCCATCGGCCGCGCCTCCGGCCGATCCTTCGACGCGCGCCGGACCCTTGCCTATCCGCCCTATGACCGCTTGCGCTTCGAGGTACCAATCCTCCACGAGGGTGATGTCAACGCACGCGTCTGGATCAGGGTGCGCGAGGTTGAAGCGTCGCTTGCCCTGATCGAACAGATATTGGGCGAGCTTCCCGCAGGCCCGCTACGCGGCAATCCCGCGCACCGGCAGGAGACGCAAGAGGGCGCGGCCATCGTCGAGGGCTTTCGTGGCGACATTCTGGTCTGGCTCCGCCTGCGCGAGGGCCAGGTGGAACGCTGCCGCCTGCGCGATCCATCGTGGTTTCAATGGCCGCTGCTCGAGGCTGTGATCGAGGACAATATCGTTGCGGATTTTCCGCTTTGCAACAAATCGTTCAACTGCTCCTATTCGGGCCACGATCTCTAGATCATGATCCGATTAGATCAATCGGATCATGATTCAATCTCTTTGATTGAGCATGATCTTAAGAGCAAACGCGTTCCGCGTTTGTGCGGGGGAAAACCGGTTCCCACCCAAGGGTCAAGCCTGAGGAATGCTTTTCCGGATCATGCTCTAAGGACGACACAGCATGCGCAGACATCTTCTTGAAAGCCTGTTTCGCCGGCCATTTACCGAGCAGGCGCCGTCGCCGGACGATGCCGCGGTAGCGGAACTCGCGCAAGCCGTCGGTCACGCTGCGCGACGGCGGCTCGGACGAAGTCTCTCGATCCGCGAGGTCGACGCCGGTTCCTGCAATGGGTGCGAGCTGGAAATTCACGCGCTCAACAACGCCTATTACGACGTCGAACGCTTCGGTCTGCGGTTCGTCGCCTCGCCGCGCCATGCCGATGTGCTGATGGTGACCGGTCCGGTGACAAAGAACATGCGCGAAGCGCTGGAGCGCACCTACGCCGCGGTTCCCGGTCCCAAGTGGGTGGTCGCGATCGGAGACTGCGCGCGGGATGGCGGATGTTTTGCCGGCAGCTACGCGGTCGTCGGCGGGGTTTCGGAAGTCGTCCCTGTCGATCTCCATATTCCCGGCTGTCCCCCTACGCCAACGGCGATGCTGCAAGGACTGCTCGCCCTGCTCGAACGCGTGGACGCCGGCGCCGGCACGTCTTGAAGCCCGGCCAGATGCTGCGGTCCTTGCAGAACGCCGCCATGGGCATGCAACACGTCACGGCAATTCATCGAGCCCGTTCCAGCGCCCGCGATGAAGACACTTTTGGCTGCCGCAACGGCTTCGCTTTTGGCTTTACGATGTTCTCTCTCAGCCGCACGCCGCGGCCACCGGTCGGACTGGCAACGCCGGGGTTGATCAGTTCGATCCCCGCGTTCTCGAGCGCGGCAACCAGCCTCATCAGAGAATCGACATTGCCGCGGACGACACCTTCACTGGCTTCCATCCGCTGGATCGTCGGCACGGATAGGTCCGCCAGC
>NZ_JBEKXH010000235.1:0-10159 GCF_049512235.1 Bradyrhizobium sp. | reverse complement strand
TACGCTGCAAAGGCTGAAGGCGCCGTTTTTCATCGATGGCTCGGAAATCTTCGCTTCGACATCGATCGGGGTGAGCCTGTTTCCGGAACATGGCCGCAGCTTCGAGGTGCTGCGTCAGAATGCCGATATTGCGATGTACCGCGTCAAGAACGGGGGCAAGGGCGCCGCGGCCTTCTTCGACGAAGGCATGGAGCAAAAGGCGCTCGAACGGATGAAGGTCGAGCAATCGCTGCGGCTCGCCATTCTGGAAAAGCGCTTTTGCTGCGCCTTCCAGCCCAAGGTCGATATCAGAACCCGGGATATCCGGGGCATCGAGGCGCTGGTGCGTCTGCGCGACCACGACGGTGTCATTCAGGCTCCCGGCAGTTTCATAAATCTTGCCGTGGAGTTGGGACTGATCGATGAGCTTACCCATCTGGTGCTGGCGGAGATCGTCAAATCGATCGATCTGATCAACGCAACCTTCGGCGCCGGCACCAGCATCAGCATCAACGTCGCGGCGGCGCAGGCCGGTAATCCGCAGTTCATGCGTTCTTTCGCCAGGGCGCTCGAGGCCACCGGCTTTCCCGGGCGCTTCCTGATCGAGGTGACGGAGGACGCCTTCGTCGTCAAAACCGATTTCCAGACCGAGATCGTGCCAATGTTCCGCGCCCTCGGCGTCGGAATTTCAATCGATGATTTCGGTACCGGCTATTCGTCACTGTCGGCGCTGGCCGACATCACCGCCGACGAAATCAAGATCGACCGCTCCTTCATCACCGATATTCATAGGCGCTCGCGCAGCCAGGGCATCTTGCGGGCGATCGAATCGCTGGGCGAGGCCCTCGGCATGACCGTGATCGCGGAAGGCGTCGAAACCTTCGAGGAGCTCGCTTACCTGCAGGCCGCCACCAATATCCGCTATGCGCAGGGCTACTACTTCTCCAGGCCGATTTTCCTGGAGGAGCTCAAGCCCACCATACCGATCACCAGCGAGGCGCGCACCAGTCTGGCGAGCCGCCCGCGCCAGGAAAACCGTCCGGCCCATAACCGCGCTGATCGCTACCGCCGCTGATCGGCGCGCGCCGCGGCTTTCGTCCCGGTTCATTTCGTCATCACCAGCAGCGGCGTCACGCTGTCGTTCGGCGCCGCGGCCTGCATCGTGATCCGCTTCATCGAAGACAAAAAGATCCTGATCATTGAACTGAAGATCGAGGACATGGATATCCCGATCCGCAACAAGCGGTGATCTTCCGAGTGACCCCATGACCTTGCTCGAAACCCGCGATCTGACCATTCGCTTCGGCGGCCACGTCGCGGTCAATCGTGTCAGCTGCAGCTTTCGCCCCGGTGAACTGACCGCGATTGTCGGCCCCAACGGCGCCGGCAAGACCACCTATTTCAACCTGATCTCCGGACAGTTGCGCCCGAGCGAGGGCCGCATCCTGTTCGACGGCGCCGATATCACGCAGCTTTCCGCGCCGCTGCGCACCCGCGCCGGCCTTGGCCGCGCCTTCCAGCTCACCAATCTGTTTCCGAACCTCCGCGTCGAAGAGAATGTCCGCCTCGCCGTGCAGTCCGAAAGCGGCGTTCATTATGACATGCTGCGGCCGTGGATGACGCGCAAGGACCTGATCGCGCGCGCCGACGCCATTCTCGACAAGGTGGCCCTGGGTGGCCGGCGGGCGGTGGCGGCGACCGCGCTGTCGCATGGCGATCAGCGCAAGCTCGAAGTCGCGCTGATGATGGCGCTCGAACCGAAAGTCTTCATGTTCGACGAGCCCACCGCCGGCATGAGCATCGATGAAGTGCCCGTCGTGCTCGATCTGATCGCGCAGCTCAAGCAGGATTCGAGCAGGATCATCCTCCTGGTCGAGCACAAGATGGACGTGGTGCGTTCGCTGGCCGACCGCATCATCGTGCTGCATAACGGCCAGCTCGTCGCCGATGGCAAGCCGGCCGAGGTGATCGCCTCGCCGATCGTTCAGGAGGCTTATCTGGGCATCGCGCCCGGAAGGAGCGCGGCATGACCGACCTTCTGACGCTGGCCGGCGTGCACACTTATGTCGGGCGCTATCACATCCTGCAGGGCATCGATTTCGGCGTCGCCGAAGGCCAGACCACGATGCTGCTCGGCCGCAATGGCGCCGGCAAGACCTCGACGCTGCGCACCATCATGGGCCTGTGGCAGGCTTCGGCCGGCCAGATCGCGCTCGATGGGCAGCGCATCGAGAAGCGTGCGACCCCGGAGATCGCCCGGCTCGGCGTCGGCTATGTGCCGGAAAGCATGGCGGTGTTCTCGGACCTCTCGGTAAAGGAAAATCTGATCCTCGCGGCACGCGATGGCCCGCTCGACGATCGCAGGCTCGATTGGATCTTCGGCTTCTTTCCCGCGTTGCGGAGGTTCTGGCCGTCGCGCGCCGGCGCGCTACCGGGCGGACAGAAGCAGATGCTCTCGATTGCCCGCGCCATCGTCGAGCCGCGCAAACTGCTTCTGATCGACGAGCCGACCAAGGGGCTGGCGCCGGCGATCGTGGTGGCGCTGATCGAGTGCCTTGGCGAAATCAAGCGCCGCGGCGCCACCATCCTTCTGGTCGAACAGAATTTCCACGCCGCGCGCGAGCTCGGCGACAAGGTTCTGGTGATGGATAACGGCAAGATCGTCCATCGCGGCGAGATGGCGGCGCTGGCAAAGGACGTCGCGCTGCAGGAGCACTTGCTCGGGCTCAGCCTGGAGGCACATCAGTGACCGACCTCGCCGCGTCCGGCGCATTGCCCAAACCGAAGCGGGACATCCTGCCGGCGCCGCTGCCGGTCATCGTCTCGCTCGCCATGCTGCCGTTGATCGGATCCTTGAGTTCCTGGATGACGCTGACGGTGGCAAGCTTCGCCATGGGCATGATGATCTTCATCATGGCCTCCGGCCTGACGCTGGTGTTCGGCCTGATGGATGTGCTCAATTTCGGTCACGGCGCTTTCATTTCGGTCGGCGCCTATGTCGCAACCCTGGTGCTGTTGCCGTTGGCAACGTGGGTGCAGGCCGATTCATTGTGGCTCAATCTCGCGGTGCTGGCGCCGGCGGCGCTGTTATCGATGGCGGTCTCCGGCGCGCTCGGCCTCGTGCTCGAGCGGGTGCTGATCCTGCCGGTCTACGGCCAGCATCTCAAGCAGATCCTGATGACGACCGGCGGACTGATCATCGCCGAGCAGGCGCTGTATGCGCTGTGGGGTCCGCAGATCATTCCGCTGCCGCTGCCGACATCGTTGCGCGGCTCGTTCATCTTCGGCGACGTCGCGATTGCGAAATACCGCCTGCTGGCGATGCTGGTCGGCCTGATCGTATTCGCCGGCATTCAATTGGTGCTGAACCGGACCAAGATCGGCCTGTTGATCCGCGCCGGCGTCGAAAACCGCGAGATGGTGGAAGCGCTGGGCTATCGCATCCGGCGGCTGTTCCTCGGGGTGTTCATGACTGGCTCCGGGCTCGCCGGCCTCGGTGGCGTGATGTGGGCGCTTTATCGCGAGCAGGTGCATGCCTCGATGGGCAACGATCTCACGGTATTGATCTTCATCGTCGCTGAGTTTTTCCATCATGCTGGACATTCTGCTGATGGTGGTGATCGGCGGCATGGGCACGATCTACGGCGCGATCATCGGTGCTGCGATCTTCATTCTGGCGCAAAACTATCTGCAGACGCTGATGGGCGCGGCCTCCAAGGCGGCCGCCGACGCCGGCCTGCCGCTGCTTCCGGGGTTGCTGCATCCGGATCGCTGGCTGCTGTGGCTTGGCCTGCTGTTCGTTGCCAGCGTCTACTTCTTCCCGACCGGCGTCGTGGGACGATTGCGCAATCCGCCGCGCCGGTCCTCTTGAGGTGTCCTGCATGGTAACAATCGAATCCCGCCTCCATGCCCTTGGCCTGGTTCCGCCGCCGGCCTTTGCGCCGCACCCCCGGTGAAGTTCACAGCTTAACCGCAATTTAGTTTGCCGCTCCGGCCTATCGACATAGGATCAGGTGCTCCCGCGCGCGAACGCGCGTCACTCCAGCCTCGAAGCGGTCGCATGCCCCCTGTTTCGCTCCTTTTGAACCTGCTCTGGATTTTCTGCGGCGGCCTCTGGATGGCGGCGGCCTGGATGATCGCCGCCATCATCATGGCCATCACCATCGTCGGCCTGCCCTGGGCCCGGGCGGCCTTCAATATCGCGGCCTATACGCTATTGCCGTTCGGTTCCAGGGCGGTGCGCCGCGACCTGGTGACCGGTCAACCCGATATCGGCACCGGCCCGCTCGGTCTGATCGGCAACCTGATCTGGCTGGTGCTGGCGGGCTGGTGGCTGGCGCTGGGGCACCTCATCACCGCGATCCTGCTCGCCGTGACCATCGTCGGCATTCCCTTCGCCTGGGCGCACATAAAACTCGCCGGCATCGCGCTCTGGCCGATCGGCAAGGTGATCGTTCCCGCATAGGGCGCGAAGATCGTTCTCCATCGGCCCGGTCTATTTACCGGCTTTGCATCCCGGCAAATCGAACAGCGCCTTGAGGCCGCAGGGCGAGGTCAGCATCTTGCCGCCGTCGTGACCTACGCCTTGCACATCCCACAGACGGTGGTTCGGCATTCCGGCGTTGCTGGCCCGCATCGTCGCCACATAGGCGTGACCACGGGCATATCGATAGGGCCCCTGCGCCTCCGCCATGCAGGACTTGTCGAGCGCGGGATGATCCGGATTGGTGTCGCGCGTTCCCAACAGATAGATGACTTGCCGTGCAACATAGGCCTGCTCCAGTGACGCGACGGTCGGTCCGGCGAGGTATGGCGGGCGCGCCTCCATGCCGTATTTCCAATCGTCATAGCCGGGACAGCTGGCCGCAATCGACGGCTCCGGCCGCTCGGCGCCGAAATAGGCGTAGGACGACGGATTGGCGACCACATAGCGCACGATCACGCCCCGACGCGTCAGCGCGATCTCACCTTTTGCGGCGATCGCGTAGCGTTGCACCACCTGACCTCCACCCGAATGACCGGCCACCACGACCTGCCTCAGATTCGGAAACAAATGCTGATCCGCCAGTCTTTCCAGGATGGCATCGAGCGCGTCGAACGAACTGGCTGGCGCAGGCCCTACCGCAGGATCGCCACCTTCCCACCCCTCCAGGGTCCAGCGCAACGTATCGGCAGCCAAGTGATGCGCATCGACGTCGATCGCGGCCAGAAACTGCGGAACGATCATGATCGTGGTCTTGCCGACTTCGCCGGCCGCGGCCTGAGCCGTTCTGGCCGATCTAAAATAGACATCGGCATTGCGCAGCCGGCCGTGCAGCACGATGACGGCACGCGTGATATCCGGCAACGGGTTGGACCAGTCCGCCGAAGCGTAGAGCGGCAGGGTTCCTTCCGCGCCGACCGCAATTCGCAGGTCGGCGACTTTTTTCACCGGCCGATGATTGGGCGCCGTCTCGTCCGCGGCGAGGACCGGATAACTTGCCAATGAAACCGTCAACAGCACAGCCGTCACACGTTGCAGCATCGTTCTCATTGCCCCATCCCCGCATGAATTGCTCTTCGTAACCTCGCGCAAGCTGCCCTGCGTGATCCTTGCGACCGATCCAACGCGGTTTTGCTACCGACCAGGGCTCATTTTCCAAGCGTCTGAACGGCTTTCTCGCGCGCGGATACGCTATCATGCCGGCTTGCGGCATAAAACCGGGGTTGCCGACGTCAGGCAAATACGCGCTGTTGACCTTGAAAACTTCACACCCGCGCCTCACCTTGACGCGGTCATCATGTCATCAGTGCCAACGGATCGGTCCATCGCGTAGATCGGCGCCATCGAGCTTGGGAGAGACACTTGCATGTTTATCGCCATGAACCGCTTTCGTGTTGCCAGGGGATCCGAACAGGCTTTCGAGCAGGTCTGGCTTTCGCGTGACACCCATCTCGACACGGTGCCAGGCTTTTTGGAGTTCCACCTGCTCAAAGGTGCGGAAGCCGAGGACCACACCCTGTATGCCTCGCACACGGTCTGGAAAAACCACGCCGCGTTCGAAGCCTGGACCAGGTCGGATGCCTTTCGTGCCGCGCACCACAAGGCCGGCGACAACAAGCCGCTCTATCTCGGCCACCCGCAGTTCGAAGGGTTTGAAGTTCGGCAGACGGTTGCGGCGGACACGCCCGACGCCGCCTGACCGGGCGCTGCAATCTGCCGCCCGGGCCGATGCTCAGACCCGCTGGACCTTGCCGGAGAACAGCGGTAGCGGAACGACTTTGGCGCGGACGGCTTTTGCCTGCATCTTGCACACGCATAGCGGTTCGCCCTTTATCCTGGTGCAGGCACAGGGGTAGCCATAGGCGAACTTGACCAGCGTCTCGACATCGTTGGCGGCGATCGCCTGTTCAACCTGTTCATCGTACGTCATTTGCGAGCGCTCGCCATTTCGGAACGGCATGTCCGTGGACCGGTCAGGTCTGCCGGGCCATTGCCATCTGACATTTCGACTGTAACCTCATGGCAAGGAGTGTGGCAACGCCCCGCGTCCGACCACGAGGATTTGCGTTTCCCCATTCGACCGGGCGGGAAGCTGGACCCATTGAGTATCGCGGTACGGATGAACCGACCGGTCGGGGGGACAAGAGCGGCGTGAGCGCGCGGGTTCAGGCCGATACGATCGGAGCACTAACGATTGCCATGGGCCCGCCCTTGCGGGGCGTGCATGAGATCGAGTGCGGCGGCGAGCGCCTTGTCGTCCTTCGCATCCGGCGGGACGTAGGACTGCGAAGCGACCTGCTCGACGCCCTGGCCGCGAAGGTGCCCGGTCAACGTGGCCTCGCCCAAGGGCTTACTCCTTTTCTTGACGTCGTCGGGCTCTTCCTGCAGGATCTCGATGTCGGGAACGATGCCGGTAGCCTGGATCGACTTGCCCGACGGCGTGTAGTATCGCGACGTGGTCAGTCGCAACGCGCCGCGATCGGGGCCAAGCGGAACGATGGTCTGGACCGAGCCCTTGCCGAAGGACCGCGTGCCGATAATGGTCGCCCGCTTGTTGTCCTGCAATGCGCCGGCAACGATCTCCGATCCGGATGCGGTACCGCCATTGATCAGCACGACGAGCCGCTTGCCCCTGGTGATGTCGCCTCGCTTGGCACTGAAGTGCCGTGATTCCTGCGCGGTGCGCCCGCTGGTCGAGACGATCTCGCCGCGCTCCAGGAGATCGTCCGACACCGCGACGACCTGGTCCAATAGTCCACCGGGGCTGTTGCGCAGATCGATGATATAGCCCTTGAGATTGTCGTTGGCGACCTGCTTCGAAATGTCGGCCACCGCCTGCCTGAAGCCGTCGTTGGTCTGCTGGTTGAAACTGATGATCCTGATATAGCCGACATCGGCGCCTTCGACGCGCGAGCGCACCGCCGGAATGCGGATGGTGTCGCGAACGACGGTGAACTCGATCGGGTCGTCGACGTTCTGGCGGACGATCTTGAGCTTGACCTTGCTGTTCACCGGCCCGCGCATTTTTCCAACCGCCTGGTTGAGCGTGAGTCCGTGAACCGAGACGTCGTCGACGCTAACGATGACGTCGTTGGCGAGAATACCCGCCTTGGCGCCCGGCGTGCCGTCGTAGGGCGCGACTACCTTGAGCAAGCCGTCGGCCATGCTCACTTCGAGCCCCACGCCGCCGAAAGCCCCGCTGGTCTGCGTTTGCATGTCTCGGTAAGCCAGCGAATCCATGTAGTCCGAATGCGGGTCGAGCGAGGCCAGCACGCCGTTGATCGCGACCTCGACGATATGGGTGTCCTCGCTATTGGACGGCCGCTCGTTGATGATCGCGAGCGCGGTTTCGTAGACCGAATTGAGATCGCCCTTGCCGCTGTCGTTCGCCGCCGGTCGCAGCTCGGGCTGTCCCGCGCTCGAGACCTGCTGCGCCGGCGGGTAGGCCCGGCGCATGGCGCTGTTCGCGGCAATATAAAGATCCCTGTCTTCGCGTTTCTCGATGTAGTGCGTCTCGATCTGCGCGATGGATTGGTTGAATGGCTCGAACAGCTTTGCGACGTCGGCTCTGGTCAGGCGCGGCGCAATGGGCCGGCTTTCCGCCGCCGCGGGTTTCGGCGTCGCCAGCGCGACCTGGCTGCTCTTTAGTTCCTCCAGCCGTGCGCGGGCGAAGGGGCCGTAGATGCTGTTGCCGTATTGCTGGATGAAGGTATCGATCACCGCGAGGCTGGTGCTGTCGCGGGTCGCGGCCCAGGCCTGCGCGGCCTCGTCGGGACTGGCGGCCGGCGCGGTAGCGGCCGGCGGCGGCGCCGCAAAGTAGAAACTGCCGTCGATCGGCGAACTCGAAACCCAGGGCTGTTGCGCGCCGCCGGTCGAACGCTTTACCGCCAGCCCGACTTCGTTGAAGGTCTGGAAGATATCGAGCCCCGGCTTGCGCACGTTGGCGGCAAGCGCCTTGGTATAGGGGCTGTTGCCCTCGCCATCGAGGGCGACGTTTCCAGGCTGCGTCGCAAACGAAATCAGCGTCCCCTCCGGCGCCCGCATCTGCGCCAGTCCGCCGTCGGTGGCTCGCAGGCCTCGGCCGCCGAACGGATTGTTGCGGCAGGCGTCGAGCACCACCATGTTGAGCTTGGTGCCCGCGCCTTCCATCTGCCGCAGCACCAGATTGACATCGAGCATCTGGAAATCGACGTCGGCCTCGCGCGTCGGATTTGCGTTGATCGGCACCAGATAGTTCGAACCGCGCACCTGGACGCCGTGGCCGGCATAATAGAACATGCCGACCTCCGCGCCCTGCAGCGAGACGCCGAACTTTTGCACGGCGGCATCAAGCCCCGTCTTGTCGAGATCGAGCTGCGCGCCGTCGCCGATCAGGATAAAACCCAGTTCCTGCAGCGTGGCCGCCATCAACAGGGCGTCGTTGCGTGGATTTTCCAGCCGCGCCACGTTCTGATAAGCGGAGTTTCCGATCACGAGCGCGACGCGCCGGTCGGCGATGGCTGGCGAAGCCGACACCGCAACGACGACCGTCATTGCCACCAGCAACAGGACTCGGCCGATCATCGATATGGCTCCTAGCAGGAACGCTTGCAAATGCTCGCGCATTTGCCGGCTGCTGGCAAGGCCGGCACGCGCGCGGCTGGCCATGCATGCGTTTCGATCACCATTTTAGTTTGCTGAAACCCACGATGACAGTGACACGCATCACAGTGCGGGCGGACGCCGTCTTTCCAAATTTCAGGATCCGACGACACCTTTTAGTCCCGCATAGAGCGAGCCCACCGCCGTAATGACAACGCCGGCCAAAGGACCCGCGGTCTGCAGCAGATCCTGAATCAGCCGGGCTCTGCGGCGAAGCTGTTCTTCGCCGACATGCTGGCCAAGCAGGCGGGCAATCCTGAAGGCCGCGGCGTTCGGTTTGCCGCCCTGCGACAGGATCAGCGGCAGCACTTGAAAGACCATGAGGCCGAGAATGCTTCCTGAACCAAACGCCAGCGCGATACTGGTGTCGTATTCGAAAACCTCGCGCCATTCGCCTGACGACGCAGGCACGATCGGCACGCTGTCGTTGACACCGGTCACTGTCAGCATGCACATCACGCTGAGGATGGCGGCCGCCACGCCCAAAGCAAGAGCCCCACGAAATCCGATCTTGTGTAGAGGATAGGTCAAAAAGCCGAAGGGAACAGGAATAATCACGGAAGCCAGCCGCAGATAAAGCGGAGACACGTTCAGCACGATGGTCACGACGATATGGGCGGCAACAAGAAGAATGGTGGGCATGAGCACATAGAGCGTGGCCAGAACGACGAAGTACCGGAACGGGTGTTTGGTTCGCTGCAGGCTCGCGCCCGCCCGATCGAGCTCCTGCCTGAGCCGGTCGAGTTCAGCGACGATGTCCTGGATTTCGAGCAGCACCGGGCGCACCACGCGCAAGTCGCGCGAGCAATGCTTGCAGGCGAGGGCTTCGTCCTTGATGGTTTCGGCGCAGAACGGACATTCCATCAGACTGATCGATGTTTGGCGCGGCGCTTGAGCCGCTCAAGCTCGGCCTGGATCCCCGACAATTCCTGACGCACAACATCCCGCTTGCGGAGCAGATCGTCCCGCTCGGCGATCAGGGACGGCGGGATGGCGATGTCGCGCGCGCAACTGCCGCAAACCAGCGCGGCCGAAGGGTTCTCACGGGTACAGAAT
>NZ_JBEKXH010000234.1:0-10196 GCF_049512235.1 Bradyrhizobium sp. | reverse complement strand
GATTTCTTCTGCACCGTCAGGCCCTGCAGCTGCACTTCGGGCGGCAATTGCGACAACGCGGTCTGGACGCGGTTATTGACGTTGACGGTGTTGATGTCGGGATTGGTGCCGAGCGCGAACGAGACGGTGAGCGTGTAGCTGCCGTCATTGCCACTGGTCGACTTCATGTAGAGCATGCTGTCAACGCCGACGATTTGGGCCTCGAGCGGCTGGGCGACACTGGATTCCACCACCTCGGCGGAGGCGCCCGGAAACACGCCCGTGACCGTGACCTGTGGCGGCACGATGTCGGGAAATTGCGCGACCGGGATTTGAAACAGCGCCAGCGCGCCGGCGAGAGTGATGACGAGGGCAATCACGATCGCAAGACGGGGACGATCGACGAAAACGGACGAGATCATGGCGTGGCGCCCGCGGGCTTAGCTTGGGGCGCACCGCCGCCGCCGCCAACGGTTTGCGTGCTTCCGTCCCCGGCGACCTTCATGCTGGATTCGATCAGCGCGCTCGCCGGGCCGGGATTAACCGGCACGCCGGGAAGCACCCGCTGCAGGCCTTCGACGATTACCTTGTCGCCCAGCGCGATCCCGCTGATGACCGCGGCGACGGTCGGGGTCGACTGACCGAGCTGGACGCGGTGCTGTTGGGCCTTGTTGTCGGCGCCGACCGTGAAGACATAATCGCCCTGCTGGTCCGACAGCACGGCGGAGCGCGGGACCGCCAGCACCTCGACCGGCTGCACGCCTTCCAAAAGCACGGTGACGAACTCGTCATCGGTAAGTTCGCGGACGGTCCCGTTCGTGCTAGGAATGTTCGGCAAAGGCGGATTGGCTATGGTTCCCCGCAGCGTGATGGTGTCGGTGTTTTGCGCAATGGTGTTGTCGACGAAGTTCAACTTGCCGGTCTGTCCGTACAAGCGGCCATCCAGCAGACGAAGCTTGATGACAACCGCGTCGAAGCCACCGTGCGGCCCATAGCGCTCGCGCAGCTCCAGCGCCTCGCGGAGCGAGACCGGAAAGGTGACGTACATCGGATCCTGGCTGACGATGGTGGTGAGCACCCCGGAACTCGGGCTGACGACGTTGCCCTCGGTCACCGCGGTGCGGCCGATCTTGCCGTCGATCGGCGAGCGGATTTCGGTGTAGTCGAGATTGATCTGCGAGGTCCGCACCTGCGCCTGCGCCGCCTGCACCTGCGCTTCAAAGCTGCGCTGATTGGCGATCGCGGCATCATAGGTCGATTGCTGACCGGCAGGGCCCCCCAGCAGGGCTTGCGCCCGGCCGGTGGTCAGTTTGGCGTTTTCCAGCGTCGCCTGCAGTTGCGCGACCTGCGCCTGCTTCGCTGCCAGATCGGCCTCGAATGGGCCGCGCTCGAGCTGATACAGCAGTTGGCCGGTCTTGACCTCGGCGCCCTCGTTGAAGGAACGCTTTTCCAGGAACGCGTTGACGCGAGCGACCACGCTGACACGATTGGTGGCCTCGATCCGTCCGAGAAATTCGCTGCTCTCGGTGATTGGCCGTTTGATCGCTGCGATGACCCCGACCGCCGGTGGCGGCGTTGGGGCGGCTTGGGCCTGGGCTGCGATGGTGGTTGCGAACACCACGGTGCCGGCCGTCACCAGCCTGATCGAAATTCCTGCAAATCGCATTCGGAAGACGCCTTCACTCGGACCTGAACCAGCGTACACCTTAATCGAACGGGTCTAGCCGTCCAACCGCGCATTTAGTTTCTGCAGGACGCGCGGGAGAACGTTCGGCAGGTCTTCGGCGACCAGGCCCAATCCGAATTCCGCAGCCGCCGCGCCATGCAGCCAAACGGCTGCGGCCGCGGCCTCGAAGGGCGCCATGCCCTGGGCGAGCAGTGCTGCGACAAAGCCCGTCAAAACATCGCCGCTGCCGCCGGTCGCGAGTTGCGCGGGAGCGTTGCAGTTGATGATCGCGCGACCGTCGGGTGCGGCGATCACGGTATCGGGACCTTTGAGCACGACCACGGCGTTGGATTGCTTCGCCGCGCTGCGGGCGCGTTGCAGCTTGTCGCCCTCGAAATGGAACAGCCGCATGAATTCGCCGGCATGCGGGGTCAGCACGCACGGTCCGACGATGGCCTGAAAGAGGTCCTGCGGCGCCTCGGCAAATGACGTCAGCGCGTCGGCATCGAGTACGACCGCGCGCCCGGTCGCGAGCGCAGCCAGGACGAACTGCCTGGTCGATGCACCAACGCCTGCGCCGGGCCCGATCGCGATGACGTTGCGGCGCCGGTCGGCGAGCAGCGCTTCGAACTCCTTCAGGCCGTCAAAGCTGTGGACGATCGCGTCAACCAGCGATGTCGCGTAGATGCTCCACACCCGGGCAGGGGCAGCGAGCGTCACCATGCCGGCTCCCGCGCGCGACGCCGCCATGGCGGTCATCCGGCTGGCGCCGGTGATGGCCTCGCCGCCCAGGATGAGGACTTCACCACGCTTGTATTTATAGCTTTCAGGCTGGGGCCAGGGATAGCTACCCAGCCACAGCCCGGGTCCGTTCTCCCAGGTGTTCGGGGCGATGGCCTCAAGCACCAGCGCCGGTATGCCGATGTCGGCCACCTCGACATCGCCGCAAAGCCCGCGCCCCGGATACAGCAGGTGGCCAGGCTTCTTGCGAAAGAACGTCACGGTCAGCTCGGCCGGCGCAGCGGCGCCGAGAATCGTCCCGGACGCTCCATCAAGGCCGCTCGGAACATCCACGGCGCAGGTGGAAATGCGCCGCAGTTTCAGCGCCTCGACAATCGCAAGCGCCTCGCCGTCCAGCGGACGCGAGAGACCCGCGCCGAAAATCGCGTCGATCACGATACCGGCGCCTTCGAGACACTCGGATGAGAACGGCGCCAAAGCACCTTTCCAGAGGCTCGCGGCATGGGCGGCCTCGCCGCTGAGCTTGTCGCGAGAACCTGATAGGGCCAGCTTCACCGGCCAACCCGCGGCCGCGAGGTGGCGGGCGGCGACAAAACCGTCGCCGCCGTTATTGCCCGGTCCGCACAGCACGGTAACAGGCCGCATCAGCCATCGCGCTCCGACCGCCACCGCCACCGCGCTGCCGGCCGCTTCCATCAGCCCAAACCCGTCAATGCCGCTCGCCTTGGCTGCCCGGTCGGCCTCGCCCATCTGGAGCGGCGTCAGGAGGGCGAGTTTGCCCTCCTGCAACGTCTGGTTCACGGTCACGTCGCTCACCTGCAACTAGAACACTTTTGCCGCTTCGATCTGCTTCGCCACCGGGGCATTCGAATGCTTTTTGTCCGGCTTGGCGCCGACGAAATCGAGGACGATGCGGCCTGCGACCTTGCCGTGCTTGAGTCTGTCGAAGATTCCATTGATCGCCGACAAAGGCTGCAGCTCGATATCCGCCTTGATCTTGCCTTCGGAGGCGAAGGCCAGGGTCTCGGCCATATCTTCGCGGGTTCCCACGAAGGAGCCGCGAATGGTGATGCAGTTCGCGACCACGTCGAACAAGGGCACGGGAAAATCGCCAGGTGGCAGTCCGACCAGCACACAGGTGCCGCGCTTGCGTGTCATGCCGACACCCTGCTTGAACGCGCCGAGCGAGGGCGCCGTGATCAGGACCCCGTGCGCGCCGCCACTGGTGCCCTTCTTGACCGCCTCTTCGGGCTCGCCATGCCCTGCATTGACGACGAAATCGGCGCCCATCTTGGTGGCCAGCGCGAGCTTGGCGTCATCGATATCGACGGCGCAGACTCGAAGGCCCATCACCTTCGCATATTGAATCCCAAGATGCCCAAGGCCTCCGGCGCCGGAGATGACGATCCACTCGCCCGCTTTGGCTTTTGTCTCCTTGATGCCCTTATAAGTGGTGATGCCGGCGCAGATCAGCGGCGCGGCGAGCTTCGGGTCGAGTCCATTTGGGATATGCGCGACGTAGTTCGGGTCGGCGATGACGTATTCGGCGAAGCCACCGTTTTTGGTATAGCCGCCGAATTCCGCATCCGCGCAGACCGTCTCCCAGGCCGAGAGGCAATGCTCGCAATGGCCGCAGGCCGAATAGAGCCAGGGCACGCCGACCCGGTCGCCTTCCTTGACAATCTTGACACCGGCCCCGACTGCGGTAACGCGGCCAATGGCTTCGTGGCCGGGAATGAATGGCAATTTCGGCTTCAGCGGCCAGTCGCCGGTCGCGGCATGGAGATCCGTATGGCAGACGCCGCAGGCCTCGGTCTTGACCAGGATCTGGCCCGCCCCCGGGGACGGTATGTCCCATTCCTGCTGCACCAGAGGTTTGCCAAAGTGCTCGACGACGGCGACGTGCATTTTACCGGCCATGTGTAGCTCCTGCTTTCGAGGTTGAATCGATTGATATGGTCAGCTCCCGCTTACGCGGCGGCTTTCGTCCCCAAGGCGCGCACGGCCTCGATCATCTTCGTCAACACCGCCGCGGCATCGCCGTAGACCATGTTGCAGTTGTCGCCGTAGAACAGCGCATTGACGATGCCGGCATAGCCCTTGCCCTGGCCGCGCTTGACGACATAAACCTGCTTGGCCTTGTCGGCGTTGAGGATCGGCATGCCATAGATCGGCGATGATTTCTCGGTGCGCGCCGCCGGATTGACGACGTCGTTGGCGCCGATGACCAGAGCCACATCGGTATTGGCGAATTCGTCGTTGATGTCCTCGAGCTGGAAAATCAGGTCATAGGGGACACCCGCCTCGGCCAGCAGCACGTCCATCTGACCCGGCATGCGCCCCGCCACCGGATGGACCGCGAACTTGACCGAGACACCCGCGCCCTGCAGCAGCTTCACGAATTCGTAGAGCTTTCCTTGTGCCTGCGCGACGGCGAGACCATAGCCCGGCACGATAATGACCGAGGCGGCATAGCGCATGGAGATCCCGGCATCGCTGGCCTTGACCGGCTTCAGGCTGCCCTTGATCTCGCCCTGCTTCTGCTGAACCACAGTACCGAAGTTCGTGAACAGGATATTGCTGACCGAGCGATTCATCGCCTTGGCCATCAGCAGCGTCAGCAACGTGCCGGCGGCGCCGACCACCATGCCGGCGATCATCAGCGCCGGGTTCTGCAGCACGAAACCTTCAAGGCCGACCGCGAGACCGGTGAACGCGTTGTAGATCGAGATCACCACCGGCATGTCGGCGCCGCCGATCGGCAATGTCATGAGAACGCCGAACAGCAGTGCTGCGCCAAAGAAGATGTAGATCAGGTCTGATGTTGCGACCGGCGAGGTGATGAAGCCGTGCGTCACGGCCACGATGTAGCCACCAATGGCCAGCGTCACCAGCGCGACCAGGCCATTGAAGATCTGCTGTCCCGGGAACCGCAAAGGCTTCTTGAGCACCTCATCAAGCTTGGCCCAGGCGATCAGTGAACCGGACAACGACACGGCGCCGATCAGCGCGCCGAACAACGTGACAACCAGTTGGGTAACGCCATCGGCCTTGTTGCCGAACAGTTCGACCGCGGCGATCGCGGCGGCCGCGCCGCCGCCCATGCCGTTGTAGATGGCAACCATCTGCGGCATCGCCGTCATCGCGACTTTCTTGCCGCTCCACCATGCGATCCCGCCACCGATGGCAAGTGCAAGGACAGACAGCCCGATATTGACCATCAGGAACGGCTTCGCCGCCGCACTGATATCGAAGGCGTAAAGGAAACTCGCGACAACGGCCCCCGCCATGCCCCACCCGGCGACCATGATACCCGAAGGGGCGGTGAGGGGCGACGACATGCGCTTGAGGCCGTACATGAATAGAAACGCCGCAGCGAGATCGACCGCGCCGATGGCGAGCTGTGGAATGATGTTCAACATGTCGGTCATCATGCTTTGCCGGTCTGACTGGCTTCGTGTTCGCCCTTATTGGCGTGGGCCGGCTTGGGTTCGCTCGGCTGGAACATCGCGAGCATGCGGTCGGTGACGGCAAATCCACCGGCGGCATTGCCGGCGCCGAGCAGAACCGCAAGGAACCCGATCGCCTGCTCCTGCACCGTACTGGCGTTGAGCAGCGCAAAGATTCCGCCGACCACGACAATGCCATGCACGAAGTTGGAGCCCGACATCAGCGGGGTGTGCAGGATCGCCGGGACATGCCCGATGATGACCCAGCCGGCAAAGGCGGCCAGCATGAAGATATAGAGAGCGACAAACCCGCTGATCGCTATTGAGAATTGCATCTTGATGTCCTCCGGCTTACGCCACTTTTGCCGCTGGTTTGGTTGCATCGGGCTTGCTGCTGCCGGAAGGGGCAGGCGGCTTGGCCGCTTCGCTCTTCAATTCGCCGGCATGGGTCAGGACTGTCTTGGACAGAACCTCGTCGTCCCAGTCGATCTCGACAATATTGTCCTTCACGAACAGCGCGAGCAGATTGTATTGATTTTTTGAATAGAGCTCGCTCGCATCCTCGCCGAGCAGGGACGGAACGTTCAGCGGTGCAACGATCGTCACCTGGCCGATTTGAACGGTCTCGCCGGGAAGCGTATCCTCGCAATTGCCACCGCCATCGGCGGAGAGATCGACGATCACGGCGCCGGCCTTCATGCCGGCGACCTGTTCCTTGCTGATGAGTTTAGGCGATGCACGGCCCGGAATCGCGGCCGTCGTGATGATCAGGTCGGCGGCCTGGATATGCTTGGTCAGAATCGTGGCGACCTTGGCTTTCTCTTCCGGGGTCAATTCGCGGGCATAGCCGCCCTTGCCGCCCGCATCGACGCCGGTCTCGACAAAGGTGGCAGCGAGCGACAGTGCCTGCTCCTTGGTTTCCGGACGAACGTCATAGCCTTCCGTAACCGCTCCAAGCCGATGCGCGGTCGCGAGCGCCTCAAGGCCGGCGACACCCAGGCCCATGACCAGGACCTTGGCCGGTCCGATCGCTCCGGCAGCCGTCGTGATTTTCGGCAGGACACGCCCGAGAGTCGTGGCGCCGAGTTGCACGGCATAGTAGCCCGCGAGCGCGGATTGGCTGGAGAGCGCGTCCATCGCCTGCGCCCGCGTAATGCGCGGCACGCGTTCCATGGCGAAGCAGGTGATCTTCCGGTCCAGAAGCCGTTGAACCAGCACCGGCTCCCGGTTCGCGTAGACGAAGCAAACGAGTATTGCCCCCTCCTTCATCTCATTGATCACTTCCAGCGCCGGCGGCTGGACCGCGAGCACGACATCGGCGTCGGCGACCAATTCCTTGCGGTCGGCGATGAACGTGACATCCCTGAACGCTGCGTCGGTCAGCTTGATGGCGCTTCCGGCGCCGATCTGCATGTGCAGCTTGGCGCCGAGCTTGATCAGCTTGGGTACGACAGAGGGCATCAGAGCCACACGCCGTTCGTGCGGATGTGTTTCCTTCAAAACCGCGACATTCACATACATGCTGGCTCCGGCTTGTTTCTTTTATTTCATTTTACGGTCCTGCAGACCGCATCACGGCAATCGATGAGGAGTTCCAGTTGAACGGAACGCCTCATCGCTGTTGCCGGTGGGCCGCATCGGCACCACGCCGTCGAAGTGCTTACATCGGCGCTTCGGCCGACACGTAGCGAACCAGCTTCTTGTTCACGAACTCCTGGATGCCCATGTCGCCGAGTTCGCGCCCGTAACCGGAGTTCTTGATGCCGCCGAACGGCAGCTCGGCATCGGACCAGCTGATGTTGTTGATGAACATCATGCCGGTGTCGACGCGGCTTGCGACCCGCTTGCCCCGCGCCAGATCCCTGGTGAAAACAGAACCACCCAGACCGAAGTCGGAGTCATTGGCGAGCGCAATAGCCGCGTCCTCGTCCTTGACGCGGAAGAACATCGCGACCGGGCCGAAGAACTCATCCCGGAAAGCCGGATTGTCCGGCTTGACGTCCGTCAGAATCGTGGGCTGCATGAACGACCCCGGACGATCGATGCGCTTGCCGCCCATCAGCGCTTTCGCTCCGTGCGAGACGGCCACGTCGATCTGCTTCAGCAAATCGACCAGGGCCGATTCCGTGGACAGCGGACCGAGCGTGGTCTTCTCGTCCAGGGGATCGCCGGCCTTGAGGGCTCCGAGCGCGGCCTGAAACTTTTCCAGGAATTTGTCGGCGAGTTTTTCCACGACGATGAACCGCTTCGCCGCGCAACAGGTCTGGCCGGTATTGTACATCCGTCCCCAGACCGCCCACTTGATGGTATGTTCGAGATCGGCGTCTTCGAGCACGATGAACGCATCGCTGCCGCCGAGCTCCATCGAGGAAGGTTTCAAGTTCCGCCCGGCCCGCGCCGCGATGCTCCGGCCGGCCGCGACGCTGCCCGTCAGTGCCACGCCCTTGATCCTGACATCATCGATGAGGTCCTCCGATTGATCGTGCGAAATCAGAAGATTGGTATAGAGCCCGGCCGGCGCACCGGCGTCCGTTAGCAGCTTCTCGAAGGCGATCGCGCATTGCGGCACGCATCCGGCGTGTTTGACCAGCAGCACGTTGCCGGCCATCAAATGCGGCCCCGCGACCCGGGCGAGCTGGTAGTAGGGAAAGTTCCAGGGCTCGACGCCGAAGATCACACCGATCGGGCTGCTCTCCATATGGCCGTCTCCGAGGGTCGGATGCAACTCGACATTGGCCAGGAAGCGCTCGGCGTTCTTGGCATAATAGGCGAGGATATTGGAACTGAACTCCACTTCCCCCTTGGCTTCGCCGATGCGTTTGCCCATCTCCAGCGTCATGGTGTGCGCCAGCTCGTCAACACTGTCGTGCATAAGGGCGGCAGCCTTGGCGATGATGGCGGCGCGCTCGGCATAGCTCTTGAGTTTCCAGGTCTTGAAGCAGGTCTCGGCCGTGACCAGCTTTTGCTCGAGCTGCTTGTCCGTGAGTTCGTCGAATTTCTTGAGAAGCTTGCCGGTGGCGGGATTGAGGCTTTGATAGGACATGGTCTGGTTCCTTCCAGTGTTGTCGTGAGATTGCCGTACGAATCTACGTTACGCCTCGATGATCACCTTGAGCCTTGAGTGCCTTGGTCTTCGCGTAGCTCACTGCCGTAGCGAACCGGGCACCATCCGCTTTGACTAAAATCGCCGTCGCGGCCATGATCTGGAGCCTTTCGGAAACTACGGTTCACGAATAGCGCTCGCCGATAGGCTTTGGGTAGACTCGGAAACTACTCAGCCCCCGCGCAGTGCGCTCGGCATGCGGGCTCCTTTTGCATGCGAACTTTGTGCGCTATTGGCATCGCCGAATGGAACTTTCCGGGTCTCCGTGACTTCAGACCACGGAGAGAACACAATTCGCTCGAACACCTGTTCTCACATCGGAGTGCATCAGCGAGGATGACCCAATGAGTGCCATATATCCATTGAGCGTGCACCGCCGCATTGAACGTCAGTGGGCTCGGCGCTTGGATGCACTAAGACGCGCCCCTGGCCAAATTGTTGCGGGGACGGAGAAGGCGTTGCAATGCGTATTCAAAAATGATGATGCGCTGGTTGCACTCCCGCTCGGCGACGCCGTGGGCCGGCTACAACTTGATCCGCCGCAATCCGATGATTGATTTTCCAAATCACAGTCGTTCCTATGACAAGACCCGGCACGCCGTGCGATTTTGGGGACACGATAGCGCGATCGAAGCGTCGTTCTTTATCAACGAGGATGCATTGAGGCGAATTCAGCCCGACGCCCGTCTGGATGAATCGGGCTTTCTGAACGCTTTCGATGCCAACCGCGATTTGATATGTGCCGCCGCAGCCAAGGTTTATGTTCGCGGAAGCAGAGGTTCATATGATCTGCTCGCGGGCAATTTTTGAAGCAATTGCCGGCCGAGGGCGATTACGATTCAACTCTGGCCGACCATCGACGGCTTCGCCAATAAATAAATTGTCGGATGACCGCGGAGGGCAGGCTTGTTAGGCGCTGTCGTTGCCAAATGGGCGTTCCCGAACGTCGCGAAAAACACTGCCCGCGAACTTCGCATCGCCAAATCCCCGCATCCTTCCGCCCTGGGAATGGATATCGTTCAATCCTTGTACACAGATGACGGCGGAAAGCTGCTCTTCTGGCCGCTGGTCTCAGTCTCACGCTTTCCAGCTCTTTCAGTGAAATCCTCCTCGAGATCATGAAGCATGTCCAGCACGTCGGGATTTCGCTGATAACAGGCAAGCCGGCGACAGCTTTCCGCAAGTTCGGTCATCAGTTGGGCTTCTGTCATGCGGACACCGTTGATTGCAACTCGATCAATGCCGCCACTGCCAATAA
>NZ_JBEKXH010000233.1:0-10226 GCF_049512235.1 Bradyrhizobium sp. | reverse complement strand
TTCCTTCATGCCGAGCGGCGTCGCGTTGACGACAACATCAAAACCGGCCGGATCCTTGGAGCCGACCTCTATCTTCAACGCCGGATAGTAAGTTTGCAACCGCTCCGCCAAACTGTCCATTGCCGCGGCGTGGGCGTCGAACAACGCAAGCCCAGCCACGCCGGCCCTGGCAAACGACGCCACAATGGCAGAGCCGACGCCTCCGCTCCCGACCACAAGCACGCGTGCACCTGCCAGCACCCGGCCCTTGCGCAGAACGCCGCGAACGAAACCTTCGCCGTCGAACATATCGCCGACCAATATACCCCCTGGGCCAAGGCGAATGGCGTTACACGAGCCCGCGACCTTGGCTGTGGTCATTACCTCATCCAGCAGCGGGATCGTAGTCACCTTGTGCGGCATGGTGACAAGCGCACCCTGGATGTTGGAGAGCTTGAACACGAGCTTGAGAAACGCAGCGTAGTCTTCGGGCCTGCAGCCCATCGGAACGACGACCGCGTCGATATTGTACTTCTCGAAATATGGATTGTAGATCATCGGTGCCTTGAAGCTTTCGGTCGGGTAGCCGAGATGAGCAATGAGCTTCGTGCGTCCGCTGATCGTCATGGGATTCTCCTTTTCTCAACATCAAAATGGTTGTCCAAAAGTCCGGCTTCAGAAAGCTGCGACAACGGAGTGACTTGAGCCAATCCCTGGGCACTCTGGATGCCTTGGGTACCCGAACTCACTTTGCATCGGCCTTGTCGAGCAGATGCGCAATACGTCGCAGCGCCAGGGTATAACCTTCGGTGCCGAGCCCCGCGATCACCCCGTCGGCGCGAAGCGATACATAGGAGTGGTGGCGGAATTCCTCGCGCTTGTGGACGTTCGATATGTGAACTTCGATGATCGTCGCTTCGAAGGCATTCAGTGCGTCCAGGATCGCAACCGACGTATGCGTGAAGGCGGCAGGATTGATCACGATGCCGGATGCGGCTTCTCTTGCCTCGTGAATCCAGTCGATGATTTCGTATTCACGGTTCGACTGGTGAAAGCGAAGTTCAAGTCCGAGCTCTGCGGCGAGCTCACGGCAATCAGCCTCGACACCGGCTAGAGTTTCGTGACCATAGATGTGAGGCTGGCGTTTGCCAAGCAGATTGAGGTTAGGACCGTTCAACACGTAGACGATTCGGCTCATGGTGGACTCCGGGATCATGCTTGTTTGACTTGGCAGCAGTGATGCGCATTATCAACCTCTGACGCGACACGGAACTGCACCGATCGATCGCAGCGCGAACACAGACGCGCTATTCCTTCAGCAGCCCCAACTCCTGGAGCACCACTGATGCTTCCCTGACGGCATGATTGGCGGCGGGCACGCCGCAATAGATCGCCTGTTGCAATACGATCTCTTTGATGTCATCCGGCGTGAAGCCGCCCTCGGTCAGGGCCGCGCGCACATGCAGGCGAAATTCGTCCCACTGGCCAAGCGCCAACAGGCTTCCGATCACCAGCACGCGGCGGGTGCGCTCGTCGAAATGCGGCCGGGTCCAGATATCGCCCCACGCGTGACGCGTGATCAGGTCGATGAATTCCGCGTTGAAGGAATTGGTGTTGGCGGCCGACTTATCCACCCACGCGTTGCCGAGCACCTTACGGCGTTGAGCCATGCCGGCCTCACGGCGTTTTTGATCGTCCATTGTCACCTCTGATGAGCTTTGCCTGAGGGTACTTCCCGGGGTGTCCTATTTGTCGTCGAGCGAAGCAAGTAGCTGGTCGATCAGTATTTGTGCGACGCCCTGATAGGCCATCGGCTCGAACAGTTTTTCCAGCCTATCTGCGCTCAAATGCACGCTGACGTCAGGATCTCTGGCCAGCACATCGCGCAAGTCAGTTTTCCCGGCGACCGCCCTGTTACTTGCGGCCTCTATCAGATGATGGGCCTCGCTCTTGCCGATCGTTTCCGCCAGAGCCATCGTCACCGCCTCAGCCATGATCAGCCCGTGGGTGGCATCGAGATTGACGCGCATGCGCGCCGCATCGACCTCCAGCCCCTCGGCAATATCGACTGTCGAGGCGAGCGCGCCCGAGGTGACGAGCTGCAGCATCGGCAAAACAGGCCATTCCGCGTGCCACGGTCCGGCGCTGCGCTCGTGGTCCTGCACCTGCGCGGCGAAGATGGTCGCCGCAAGATTCGGCGCCATGGTGGCCGCGGCCAGCGCGGTCGCGGCAGCGACGGGGTTGCGCTTGTGCGGCATGGTGGAAGAGCCGCCGCGGCCTTCCCCGGCGGGCTCGAATGCCTCGGCAACGTCGGTCTGCATCATCAGCTGCACGTCGCGGGCGATCTTGCCGCAGGTGCCTGAAAGAATAGCGAACACCGAGGCGGCCTCCGCTATGCGGTCGCGATGGGTATGCCAGGGGGCCTCCGGCAGCGGTAGCCCAAGCTCCTGCGCAAGTCTGGTCGCGACCAGCAGACCCTGGTCGCCGAGCGCTGCCAGAGTTCCCGCAGCACCGCCGAACTGCAGCGCCAGCCCCTCGCTGCGCAATCGCCGCAACCGCGTGCGCGAGCGATGCAATGCCGCGGCATATTCCGCGAGTTTGAGGCCGAACGGCATCGGCAACGCATGCTGCAGCCAGGTGCGCGCGACGACCGGGGTGTTGCGGTGCCGGCGCGCGAGCCTGGCAAAGCCCGTAATGGCGCGATCGATGTCCAGAAGCAGCGCATCAGTGGCCGCTCGCAAGGTCAGCATGGTCGCGGTATCGATCACGTCCTGGCTGGTGGCGCCCCAGTGCACATAGCGCGCCGCATCGGCGTCGGCCCTGGCGACCTCGGCGGTGAGTGACTTGACAAGAGGGATCGCGAGGTTGCCGGAGCGCGTCGCCGCCTCGGCCAGTGCGTCCTGGTCGAACGCACCGGCTTTGCAGGCTTTCGCAATCGCATCGGCTGCCCGCGTGGGGATGACGCCATTTGCCGCCTCGGCGCGCGCGAGCGCGGCTTCAAACTCGAGCATATGCTGGAGGCATGCCACGTCGTCGCAGACAGCGCGCATGGCGGCGCTCGACAGCATTGGTGCGAGCAGGGGCGACAGGGAAGTACTCATGATGCGTGCGACCTAACCGTCCGGCCCGGCCTCTGCCAATCCCTCAACTGCCCCCGGCAGGCCGTAGGCTTCCAGTTGTCCCCGGACCTGCGCGACATTGTGCCCAAGCACGACGATGTGATGCTTGTTGCCGTTAACGTCCCGGACATGGTCACTGAGCAGCGCCTCAGCCTTGAAACCGAGGCTTTCGAACAGCGTGATCGCGGCCTGCTGGTCGACCGTCATCTGGACCGATAATTTTTCAAGACCGGCGCCGAGCGCCAGCGCAAAGGTTTCCTGCGACAGTGCCCGGCCTACGCCCTGGCCGCGGACATCCCGTGACACCACCATCCGGATATCGCCGACATGCGGCGACCAGGAATGCGGATCGCGGACCAGCGTGCCGCAGCCCACCACGGTCCCGTTCTTGAGCGCCAACAGGCTGGTGATCGCGCCGCGCTCGATCTCCTTGACCCAGGCCGACAAGACCTTGGGCTCGCTGATGTTGCGCGGCAGGAACAAGAGATCGTGCACCGGCAGCTGCTGCGCAAAGTCGAGCACGGCGGCTTCGTCGTCAGGCGCCATCAGCCGGAATTCGATCTCGCCGGCCTCGGTCTGCACGAGGCGCGGATAGGAACGTGTTTGGCTCATGTCGACCTCTCACATAACCAGGAATCGAGCTTCGGCCACAGCCGCTTGATGGCGTTGGCGCCGGCGACCAGGCTGACGTGACCGCCCTTGAGCATCACCTCTTGCTTGTCGGTCGAGCCGATCTTCTGAATCAAGGGCTTGGCGGCATCATAGGGAACGATGTGATCGTGCTCGGCGACCGCGTGCAGCACCGGCACCTTGATTTCAGCAATATCAGCGCGCCGGCCGCCGACCATCATGGTGTCGTTGTAGAGCTTGTTGTCCCACATCAGGTCCTTGGTGATGGAGCGGAAATACTCGCCGGCCAGCGGCAGGATGTCGGTGGCCCAGCGGTCGAACATCCGGTACGACTTGACGAATTCGTCATTCCAGATGTTCTCCCACAATTGCACCTGGCTGGCGGCGCGCGACGCCGGCCGCAGCATGTCGAACGACGACAGGATCATCTCGGCCGGCACATTTCCGACGCTGTCGACCAGCCGGTCGACGTCGAAATAGCGTTTGTCCGCAAAATTCTGGAACAGCTTCATTTCACGGAAATCGACCGGCGTGGTGAAGCAGATCAGATTCTTCATCGGCCCGTCCGGGAAAATCGAGCCGTAGAGCAGCGACAGCACGCCGCCGAAACAATAGCCGATCACCGTGACGTCGCTCTCGCCGGAATCAGCCTGCACCCGGCGGATGCAATCCGGAATGAAGTCGAGGACGTAGTCCTCCATCCGCAGGCTCTTCTCTTCCGGCCGCGGCGGGGTCCAGTCCAGCATGTAGACGTCGTAGCCGCGCTTGAGCAGGAACTCGATAAAGCTCTGGCCCGGCACCAGGTCGAGGATATAGCCGCGATTGGTGGTCGCCATCACGATCAGGATCGGGACCCGGTAGATCTCGTCCGACATCGGCCGATAGTGATAGAGATTCATGGTGCCGCGGACCGCCAGGATGTCCTTCGGCGTCGACCCGAGCGACGGGCCCGACGACGATATATATTCGACGCCCTTGATGCTGCGCTGGATCGCGCGCTGCACCTCGGACTGGATGCGCTCCGGCATCGATGCCAGATCAAGTCCTGCCGGAGCGTTCATTTTGCTTCTCCTTCGGCTGACAAGGGGTGACCGGCACATGCCGGCTGCGGCGCGCTACGATATCCGCCTTCCGGCGCGACCGCGCTCGGCGCTTCGATCAATTCAATTCGTATGTTTCGCAGCACTTGCGGCAAGGTGGCCATGGCAAGAAGCAGCGACCAGCCGGACGAGATGAAATGGGCTCGAACGCCGAGGGGCATGTCCGAGTGGTGTGAAGCATTGATTACGACGATGTCAGATACCCAGGCCTTATGGGCTTCCGCAATCGCCGATGCGAGCTGCATTGCGGAGGCGGGGGCTACCAGGACTGCCTTTCTGCCGATGCGTTGGGTAGTGGCGCGTATCAAATTTGTGACCGATTGGTCGTCAAAATTCACGGAAAGACTCGTAGTCACCGGGCGATAGCCGAGGACCTTGAGCCAGTTCGAGAGCAGCAGGAAGGGAAGATCGCTGCCGAGCTCCGGGACGAGGATAACTGGTTTGCCGTCGCCAAATTGAGCCTTGCCGCCGAAATAGACCGACTGCCGCGCCACCGTCATGGTGTCTACTCCGAATCCCGCCAACATCCACGGCCAGGTCGTAAAGAACTCCAGCGCAGGCGTAAGAAATTCGAAGAAATCCGCCATGGGGCCTTGGTTGTCTGGCGAGACAGCCGCGTCGTTGTCGCGACGCCCTTCGTGGAGGCCGGCCAGGAATTCCGTGACGAACCCGATACATTCTTCGGTGGCCTCCCACATCACACGATGGCCGCAGCCGGGAATGACGATCAGCCTGGCTCCCGGAATGAGACCAGCGATGAATTTTGAATTCTGCGGTGAAATCAGCTGGTCGAGATCGCCGGTCAGCACAAGGGTCGGGACCTGAATGTTCGGAAGCGCCTTGGAGCCATCGAATTCGGCAAAGGCCTGAAATTGCAGATCCGCGGCGTGCAGAGGGGTTGGCGCCGCGATCTCGCGTCGCATCTGATCTTCTGCCCGTTCGCGGTGGTTCTCGAGATATCCCGGCGAATAGGTAACACGCCAGATCTGCCGGGCGATCTCTTCCGGCTTCAGCCCGTCGAGTTCCCGCATTACCCGGACGACGGACGGTGACGCGTATATCGCGCGCGGACCGCCGCACGTCGTTGCGCAAAGTACCAATCCTGAAATCCGATCGGGAAATTGCTGAACCAACTCTTGCGCGATCGCGCCTCCCATCGAATATCCAAGAACACTGGCGCGTTCAATTTCCAAATGGTCCATAAGGCCGCGCACATCCTTGGCCATGTTCGAGATTTCATAGCCGATCGTGGGCTTGTCGCTTGCACCTGTGCCGCGGTTATCGAAGATTACCACCGTGAATCGCGCCGCAAGCGCCTCGATGAAATCGAGTGGCCAGGCGAGCGAGCTGAGACGATAACCCATGATGAGAACAAGAGCTGGCCCGGAGCCACGAACGCCGTATGCGATCTTGATGCCATTGCTGTCGGCGTGCCGCATTGACATGGGGAACCCTGCCAGCGGACGCAGGCTTTCCGGGCCGTCGATCTCGATCCTCTGGTTCACAATACCCCCGCCTGTTCACGCAGCACGAACTTCTGGATCTTCCCGGTCGATGTCTTGGGCAATGGGCCGTAGACGAAAGTCTTTGGGACCTTGAAACGCGCCATGCGTGCCTGGCAAAAGGCAACGACCTCTTTGTCCTCGGGCTGCGAAGCGCCGGGCTTGAGTTCGAGAAATGCGCAGGGCGTCTCGCCCCACTTCGGGTCGGGACGAGCCACGACGGCCGCCAGCATGACGGCGGGGTGCTGCGTGAGCACTTCCTCTACCTCAAGGCTCGAAATATTCTCGCCGCCGGAGATGATGATGTCCTTGGAGCGATCCTTGATCTCGATCGCACCGTCGGGATGCCAGACCGCGAGGTCGCCGGAGAGGCACCAGTTTCCAACCAGTGTTTTTGCCGTCGCGGCCTCGTTTTTGAGGTATCCCTTCATCACGGTATTGCTGCGCACCATGATCTCGCCGACCGTCGTGCCATCGCGTGGAACCGGGGCCATCGTCTTGGGATCGGCGACCGTCACAGCCTCGACCATCGGATAGGCTACTCCCTGCCGCGCCATCCTGGCAAAGCGCTCGTCATCCGGCAGCGCGTTCCATTCCGGCTGGAAGACGCAGGAGGTCGCGGGCCCGTAGGTTTCGGTAGCGCCGTAAAGATGAGTAACCCGGAAGCCGAGGGCTTCCATGGAGCGGAAGACGGCGGATGGCGGCGCCGCGCCACCGGTCGCAACCGTCACGGTGTGCTGGAACGGCACGCGCTGATCGGCGGGCGCGTGAGCCAGCATATTCAGTACGATCGGCGCACCGCAGAGATGCGTGACCCGATGCTCCGCGATCAGCCGGAAGATCTGCGCGGGCTCGACCTTGCGAAGACATACTTGGGTTCCGCCGGCGGCGACAACCGCCCACGGATAAGACCACCCGGAACAGTGAAACATCGGCAGTGTCCAAAGGTAGATACTGTCGAAGGTCAGTCCGAAGCTGAATCCATTGCCGAGCGCCGAGAGGTAGGCGCCGCGATGACTGTAGACGACGCCTTTTGGGTCGCCGGTGGTCCCGGAGGTATAGAGCAGGCATAACGACTGCCATTCGTCGGTGACGCCCGGCCAGTCGAAACCCGGGTCGCCGGAAGCGAGAAACGCCTCGTAGGCGTGCTTGCCCAGTGGCGCGGCCGGCAAATCCGGAGAAGCGATATCGATGACGACGATCTCTCGATCCACTTGTTGCAGCGCCTGCCGTACCAACGGTGCATATTCCGCATCGACGATCAAAACCTTGGCGCTTCCATGCATAAGCGAGAAAGCGACATTTGCCGCATCAAGGCGGGTATTGAGAGGATTGAGGACGGCGCCGAGCATCGGCACCGCAAAATGCGCTTCGATCATCTCCGGAATATTCGATGCAATGATCGCCACGGTATCGAGTCGTCTGACCCCAAGCCGGGCCAGCGCGGATGCGAGCCGGACACAGCGATCAAGGAGCTGCGCGTACGTATAACGACGCCCGCCGTCGATCACTGCCACCTTGTCGGCGAAGGCACTTGCGGCGCGGGTCAAAAAGCTGACGGGCGACAACGGTATGAAGTTGGACGGATGCCGATCCAAATTCGTCTCGAAAGGGTGCGTGTCGTTGGTATTCATCGGATCACCTCATCATCTTCCGCCAATGTCGCCCTTGCCTCACTGAGGTGTGCGAGTCCGTTTTCGGGAAACCATCATTCATAGGGTCGAAACCATGTGACCGCCATCGGCCACGATCACGCTTCCGGTCATGTAGGAACCGGCCTCCGAAGCCAGCAGCAGAAGCGGCCCTTCGAGTTCCCGCAATTCGCCAAGCCGCCGCTGTGGAATCCGCTTGATCAGCGCCTGACCCGCGGCCTCCTGGAAGAAATCGTCATTGAGTTCGGTTTCGAAATATCCCGGAGCAAGCGCGTTGACGCGAACGCCATAGCGCGCCCATTCCAGGGCCAGGGCCTTGGTCATCTGCACAACGCCGGCCTTCGAGATCGCATATGGAGCAACGGAACTTGCAACCCGCAGGCCCAGGATCGAGGCCACATTGACGATGGAGCCTTTCACCTTGTGCGCGACCATTCTACGTCCGGTCGCCTGCGCCACCAGCCAGACTCCCTTGAGGTTGGTGTCGATAACCTTGTCCCAATCGGTCTCGTCCTGCTGCAGTGCTGGCCGTGTCGCCGTAACACCCGCGTTGTTAATGACGATCTGAACTGGACCGAAGCGCGCTTCGGCGGCGTCCAGCGCGCTCTCGATGCTCGCTGCGACGGTAACGTCCATCACCACGCTGTGGGCTTGGCCGTCGCTAGCAGCGATGTCATCGACGGTTTTGGCCAAGGCTTCCGCGCGCCGCGCGGCAACGGTCACGCGTGCCCCCCGCGCGGCAAGACAGGTCGCGAAAAACCGTCCAAGACCGCTTGAGCCGCCGGTAACCAGCACATGCGACCCTTGGATTCCAAACAGATCGCTCATCGCAAATCTCCTGCAGCCCGGGAATGCGGCATCACTCGACCCTGCTCCAGACCAGAATTGATCGGCCCATGGTGCCATCGAGGTAGCTCTTGTAGGGAGCGGTCGTGATCGTCAGCGTATTTCCCTCCAATACAAAATGCCGGATTTGGTTGGTTCCGGTCCATGCCTGGTTCCACGAAGTGTCTATGTGATGAACCACGACATTCTCGCCCAATGAGTACGTGCCGGCATAAGCGACCATTGTACCAAGCAATTGCACGCCTTCCTCGTCGGTGGGCACCACGTCGCGAGGCGCCACGCGGTCGTGCCGCGTGAAGATTGCATACATCCTACCGTCCGACGCATATCCGATATATCCGTCCGGCGCTTCGCCGAACTGATTGTGCCTTTGACCGTCGGACAGGCGCTCGCGAACGTAGCTTCGCAGTTTCCACGTTCCGAGCACGGGGCAATCCGCCGGCGGCTTCCCGGGCTTCACAGATGCCAAGATCTCCTTGTCCGTCGCCAAATTATCCTCCCATTATGAGCGGCCAAGTCGACAAAACCGGTCGGTTCATCAACGCCACCGGCAATCTTCAGACGTCGAAGAACACCGTCTCCCGTTCGCCTTGAAGATGGATGTCGAAAGTGTAGACGATGGCACCGCCTCGCTCGGACCGGGGCGCTATCAGCGTTTGGCGCCGCTCCGGTTGCTCGATGATGTTCAGGACCGGATCCTGGGAATTTGCCTCTGCCTCATCGCCAAAATACATGCGCGTGGCCAGGCCTATATTGATGCCGCGGGAGGCCAGCCAAAAATTGACGTGAGGCGCCATGGCCTTGCGGCCTCTGCGGCCGGCTACGCTTCCCGGCTTGATGGTGCGAATTCTATAAAGGCCAGTCTCGAAGTCCGTACCTGTCCGGGCCCAGCCGCGGAAGCCCTGATCGAGGGATTTATTCTGCCTGTCGGCGGCATGATTATAGCGGCCGGCCGCATTCGCCTGCCATGTCTCTACCAGGACATCCTTGGTCACGTGGCCCGCACCATCGAAGATTCGTCCCTCGATCACGATGCGCTGGCCCGCGACATCCGGACCGGCGATGTCGCCGCTGAAATTGTTCTCGAAGATCTCGAACCCCGCCTGATTTGGAATCAAGCCGATGTGCACATAAGGTCCCGCCGTTTGCGACGGGGTCTCAGGCAGCTGGGAAAGTGCAAATGGGGTCGGTATCATGTCTAGCTCCCCTGCAGCTTGTTCTCGAACAAGGTTTGGCGGCGTCCTCGCAACACGATGTCGAAGCGATAGGCGAGACACTCCAGCGGGCGCGATGCATTGAGGTCGAGTTTTGCGGTCAAGCGATCCGCCGCTGACTTGTCGGGAACGGTGGCGATGATCGAATCGTGGGGGATGAGCGGATCCCCTTCGAAATACATCT
>NZ_JBEKXH010000232.1:0-10231 GCF_049512235.1 Bradyrhizobium sp. | reverse complement strand
TTGGCACGCAGGGCCTCGACGAAATCCTGGCTCAGGATATCGCCGGTCAGCGCCCGCACCGTGCGGGTCACAATCCCCATCGGAATCACCGACGTGGTGACCGCGGGCAGGATCAGGTAACGGATGTGTTCCCAGTCCCACCCCCAGGCGCCGGAGCCGCCGGGGCCGGCACCCACGGCGGGCAGCCAGTTGAGCTGCACCGAGAAGATGATCACCAGCACCATCCCGAGCCAGTAATGCGGCACCGAGACGCCCGCGATCGCAATCGAGGTCGCCACCTTGTCGATCCAGGTGTCGCGGAAATAGCCAGCGATCAGACCGAAGAACAATCCCAGCGTAAATCCGATCAACGCGGCCGCGATCGCCAGGGTCACGGTGTTGCCGACCGCGCGCATCACTTCGCTCAGCACCGGGCGACCGGTCGCGATGGAATGACCGAGATCGCCATTGACCGCCTTCCACAGCCAGAGTCCGAACTGGACCGGCAGTGGACGATCGAAGCCGTAGGCGACGCGCAGCTGATTGGCGAGTTCCTGCGAGGCATCCGCCGGCAGAATCGCGTCCAGCGGGTCGCCGGGCGTGATGTGCACCAATAGAAAACACACCAGCGCGACGCTGATGACGATCGGAATCACATAAACGATGCGGCGCAGGATATAGACGAACACAGATCACCCAAGATTGGTCAGCTCGATTTACTCACGAGCGCTTTAGACGCCTACTGCAGCTCTTTAGCTCTTTCGTTTCGTCATGCCCGGGCTTGTCCCGGCCATCCACGTCTTTTTGTGCTCGTGGCCAAGACGTGGATGGCCGGGACATCCAGCGCGAAGACGCGCTTCTGCCCGGCCATGACGGTTGAACCCTTGGCTGCGTTATCATCTCCGCGCTACGATCACGGCGTCATGGAAATCGGCGAGAAATCCACGAACCAGCTCTTTGGCTGCACAAATCCCTTGATCTTCGGGCTCATCGCGCGGGGCCCGACATCGTGCGCGACATAGAGGAACGCCGCGTCGTCGACCGAGGCCGCGTGCAGTTCGGCCAGCGCCGCGTCGCGCGCGGCCGGATCGAAGGTCTGCCGCGCCTTGGTGACCAGTGCATCGAACCTGGGATCATTGATAAAACCCCAATTGTTCGACACCGGCGGCGCCATCGAGGATTGCAGGAAGCGTACCATGGCGAAGAACGGATCCATCGCCGCGTAAGTGACGTTGGTGGCATTGGCGCCATTGGCGGACGGATCCTTGGCACCGCGCCGCCAGTTGGTGAACAGCGTATTCCATTCGATGACGTCAAGCTGGACGTCGAAATAGCATTCGGCCAGCGCCTGCTGCAGATATTCGTTCATCGGCAACGGCAGCATCTGGCCGGAGCCTGACGCCGAGGTCTGGACCTTGACCGTCAATTTCTTGTTCGGACCAAATCCGGCCTCCTGCATCAGTTTCTGCGCGGCGGGTTTGTCATACTTGATCTGGAAGGTCGGGTTGCCGCGCCAGGGATGCCCCGGCTCGAAGGTGCCCGTGGCCGGCACCATCAGGCCGGCGAGCAAACCGTCCCTGAGGCCCTCGCGATCGACGCAGAGATTGGCGGCCTTGCGGACCCGGATGTCGTTCCAGGGCGAGCCTTCCACGCGCGAGAACTGCCAGGGCCAGACATGCGGTTCCTCGTTGGTCTGCAACACGAAACCGCGCTGCTTGATTTCGGCGACCGCATCCGGCGCCGGCGCTTCGACCCAGTCGACCTGGCCGGAGAGCAATGCGGCGGTGCGCGCATTGGCCTCGGGCATCGGCAGCAGCAGCATCCTGTCGACCCTGGGGACGCGGGACTTGTCCCAGTAATCTTCGTTTTTGACCAGCTCAAGCCGCTCGCGCGGCGTGAAATTCGACATTTTCCATGGGCCCGTGCCCGAGGCGTCCTTGGCGAACGCCGCCCAGGCCGCTTGCGATTTCGCCTTGGCATCCGAGCCTGCGGCGGCGTCATAGAACTTCTGCCATTTCGAAGGGCTCGCCATGAACAAGTTGGTGAGATTGATCGGCAGAAAGCTGTCCGGTTCCCTGGTGGTCAATTCCACCGTCAGGTCGTCGATCTTGCGGGCCGAGAGCAAGGTCGGCATGCGCGAGGCGGTGACACCGACCTGGCTCGGATCGTACTGCGGCGCATCCTGCTTGAGCACTTTCTCGACGTTCCAGACCACCGCGTCGGCGGTGAAGGGGGAGCCGTCGTGGAATTTCACGCCCGCGCGCAGCTTGAACGTCCACTTCTTCTTGTCGCTCTCATCGACTTTCCATTCGGTCGCAAGACCGGGGATGACGACGCTGGCCTTGTCGGCCGAGGACAGATCCCACATCGTCAGCGCGTCATACATCGTAAGGCCGGTGAAGCGGTTGCCCTCAAAACCCTGATCGGGTTGGCCCAGCGTGCGCGGAATGTCCGCCGCGGTCATGCCGATGCGTAGGACCGTTTCGGCGCCGGCTTTCTGCGGCAGGGCCACGAGCGAGGCAATCGCCAGCAGCATCGCCGCGGCAAATGTCCGGTATTTTTCAGCCTTTTCGGTACGCATCAGAGCGGCATCCCTTCTCGACCTTCGATGACTATTTCTTATGCAGTATTATGCAACGGCCGTGCCAATAGCGACGGCCACTTCGAATTGTGATTGGGGTTTCAACTTCTTGAGGCTGCCATCAAGAATCGATGCAGATGCCTAATCTGGCATCGCGCTTGCAAGCCGTGAGCGTCAATTGTGAACGTTAATTGGGAACGTTTGCCCGGCCAACAGGAGCTTGCATGCGCGCGCGAATTTCGATCCTTCTTGCGGCCATTGCTATCGCTGTCAGCGCTGGCCTGACGGCGCTCCCGGCGCGGGCGGAAACGGTGGTGCGGTACGGCATCTCGATGGCCGACATTCCCTTGACGACGGGCCAGCCGGATCGCGGTGCCGGCGCCTATCAGTTCACCGCCTATACGATCTACGATCCGCTGGTCGCCTGGGAAATGGATGTGTCGGATCGGCCGGGGAAACTGGTGCCCGGCCTTGCCACCGCATGGAAGGTCGACGACAAGGACAAAACCAAGTGGCGCTTCACACTTCGCAGAGGCGTCAAATTCCACGACGGCAGCGACTTCAACGCCGATGCAGTGATCTGGAACCTGGACAAGGTGTTGAACGACAAGGCGCCGCAATTCGACAAGCGCCAGAGCGCGCAGGTCAAGACCCGGCTGCCGTCGGTTGCGAGCTACGCCGAGATCGACGACTCCACGGTCGAGATTACCACCAAAACAGTCGACTCGTTCTTCCCCTATCAGATGCTCTGGTTCCTGATCTCGAGCCCCGCGCAATACGAAAAGCTCGGCCGCGACTGGGACAAATTTGCCAGCCAGCCTTCCGGCACCGGGCCGTTCAAACTGACAAAGCTGGTGCCGCGCGAACTCGCCGAACTTTCGAAGAACCCGGACTACTGGAACAAGAAGCGGATCCCAAAAGTCGACAAGCTCGTGCTGATTCCGATGCCGGAAGCCCTGACCCGGACCAACGCGCTTTTGGCCGGACAAGTCGACCTGATCGAAACCCCGGCGCCCGATGCGGTGCCGCAGCTCAAATCCGCGGGGATGCGGATCGTCGATAACATCACCCCGCATGTCTGGAACTATCATCTCAGCGTGCTGCCGGGCTCGCCCTGGACCGACATCCGCTTGCGCAAGGCGCTCAATCTCGCGATCGATCGCGACGCGGTGGTCGGGCTGATGAACGGACTGGCAAAGCCCGCCAAGGGCCAGGTCGATCCTTCGAGCCCATGGTTCGGCAAGCCGACCTTCGACATCAAATACGATCCTGCCGCCGCCAGGAAGCTGGTCGAGGAAGCCGGCTATTCAAAAGAACATCCGCTGAAGACGACGTTCATCATCGCGCAGGGCGGCACCGGGCAGATGCTGTCGCTGCCGATGAACGAATTTCTGCAGCAGAGCTTCAAGGAGATCGGCGTCGATATCGACTTCAAGGTGGTCGAACTGGAGACGCTGTATACGCACTGGCGCAAGGGCGCGGCCGACGAAATGAATGCCGGCATCACCGCCAACAACATCGCCTACGTGACTTCGGACCCGCTTTACGCCATCGTCCGCTTCTTCGCCTCCGATCAGGTGGCACCGGTCGGGGTCAACTGGGGCGGCTACAAGAACCCCAAGGTTGACGCGCTGATCAACGAGGCCAAGCAGACTTTCGAGACGGCAAAGCAGGACGAGCTGATCGCGCAGGCGCATTCGCTGATCGTTGATGACGCCGCGTTGGTGTGGGTGGTGCACGACACCAACCCGCATGCGCTATCGCCCAGGATCAAGCAATTCGTGCAGGCGCAGCACTGGTTTCAGGATCTGACGACCATCGGCGTGGAATAAGGCCTGGCTATTTCGTCAACAGCGCGAAGGCGCCGTTCCAGTCTTGCGGCGGCGGGGCTTCTCGATGGTCGAGAATGCGCGCCTCGTACAGGCTGTACAGAGATTGCAGCGCGTGGCCGTCTTCGCTGCGGCGGCCGCGCTCGATCGCATCCAGCGCGCCTTCCCAGTCGCGGCTGCGGTAACACGCCAGCATCTCGATGGTCAGGTTGCGCAGCCGCTGGAAGCTCTCGGACTGCGCCGTATCCTCGCGTCCGGCAATGGCATAGATGACCTCGGGCTCGTTCTTGCCCTTGACCATGATGAAATCGAGTTCGAGGATCGCAAGTTTGTCCTTGACCGCCATCGCCGTTTTGGAGCCGACGATGATCGGGAAGCCGTATTGCTTGGATTGTCCTTCCAGCCGGGAAGCCAGATTGACGCTATCGCCCAGCACCGAATAGTCGAAGCGCAGATCCGAACCCATATTGCCGACGACGCAGATCCCGGTATTCAAGCCGATGCCGACATGGATCGGGATGAAGGCTTGACCGGCCATCTTCGCCTCGATCTCACGCTGCTGGTTCAGCACATCGATCCGCTCCAGCATGTCGAGCGCGGCTTCACAGGCGTTGAGCTGATGGTCGTGGTCGACCAGTGGCGCATTCCAGAACGCCATGATGGCGTCACCCATGTATTTGTCGATGGTGCCCTTGCGCGCCAGGATCGCGTTGGTCAGCGGCGTCAGGAAGCGGTTCATCAGCGTCGTCAGGCCCTGCGGATCGCGCTTGTAGGATTCCGAAATGGTGGTGAAGCCCCTGACATCCGAGAACATGATGGTCATCTCGCGCTCCTCCCCGCCGAGCACGAGTTTTTCCGGGGACTGCGCCAGCTGTTCGATCAAAGCCGGCGACAGATACTGGCTGAAGGCGGAGCGGATCTGCCGCCGCTGCGCCTGCTCGCGGACGAAACTGGTGAAAATCAGCGTCAGATAGATCACCGTGGTCGACAGCAGCGGATAGGTAAAATCAATCAGCAGCTGCTGCCGGGTGTAAAAATACCAGGAGGACCCGATCAGCAGCGATGCGAACAGCGCGCCGACGGCAACCAGGCTGATCGGCCCGAGTGACGGCGCGAACGCGATCACCAGAAGTCCGAGCAGCAAGGCCGCGCCATATTCCAGCGCCGGTCCATAAAAAGGTTGCGACAGCAGGCTCTTGGTCAGCGCGGCCTCGAGCACCTGGGCGTGGGCCTCGACGCCCGGCATGGTCGCCGACACCGGCGTGGTCCTGAGGTCGTTCAGCGCCGCCGCCGAGGTGCCGATCAGCACCAGCTTGCCGGCGATCTTCCCGGGGGGGACGCTGCCATCGAGCACATCGCTGGCGGACACGAAGCCGTCGGGATCATGCTTGGCGAAATGAATCCACAGCCGGCCCTTGAGATCGGTCGGGATCTCCAGCCCCCTGACACCGATGCTTTTGATACCGGCCGTTTCCATCTTGACTAGGATGGTCGGGGTCGACGTGACCAGTCGCAGGATTTCAAGAGTCAGCGACGGCATCGGATGGCCCTGCGCCATCATCAGAATGGGCACCCGCCGCAAGATGCCATCGCGATCAGTGTGGATGCTGATCAGGCCGCGGCCGGCCGCCGCCTCTTCAAGCACGCGAACATTGCGCAACAGGCCGGGCCAATCATAGATGAAGGTTCCGGGCTCGACATCGGCGCCGAGCGAGGCGATGCCGGTCAGCGGCAGCGTCTGGTCGAGATCCGCGACAACCTGGGCAAGCCCGGTCTCGCCTAGTACCACGCGCGAGCGCTTGATCGCATCCGCCAGAATCTGATCATTGCTCGGCAGCGCCCGCAATCTGCTGCGGGTGACCTCATCGAGGTAGCGCATCGTCGAGGCCACGGCGTCGGGATTGAGCCGGTCGGGCTCCGAGAACACGATGTCGAAGGCGACCACGACCGCGCCAAGCTGGGTCAGGTTGATGATCATGTCCGCGACCTGGTTGCGCGACCATGGCCACTGGCCGAATTTGGCGAGGCTCTTGTCGTCGATATCGACGATGGTGACGGGCCTGACGGTTTTGACGCGGGGTTCGATCACCTGGAAGGCGTCGAAGGTCCGGATACGAAGTTCCTCGATCGGCGCGGGATCGGCGATGCGTAGCGCCGCGAGACCGATCAGGAGCGCAAGGCACAACAGCCGCGCAAACCCGAATTTCCGCGCAAACCACCTGCGCAATATCTTCAGCCGCTTCATGCTGCCCGGGTATCCGGTTGAGGCCATCTTTCGAACAACGGGTGACTAGGCGTGAAAGATGAAATCGCTGGCATGCAGGCTCGCGGCCGTGACGTTCTTCAGCAACAAGGTGTCGTGGCTATCGATCGTGAGCAGCGTGTCCGCGCCGTGCTGGGTTTCGTTCAAGTTGGCAAAAGCCAAAATGGTGCTGAATTGACTGACGTCGATCTTGTCCAGGCCCGCGACAAAGTCCGTGATCGTGTGCTGCGCGGCGGGTCCCGAAGAGGACGGCGCGAACACGAAGACATCGTTGGCGGCGCTGGCGCCGATGCCGAGGTTTGCGCCATTCGCAGCCTGGGCGGGTGGCGACGACAAAACCGGCGGATCGTAGACAATCGTGCCGCTGGTGCCGTTCACGCCGCCGACCGGATTGCCGTCGTCGACAAAATAGAAGTTGGCGTCGGTGTAGCTGCCCGTCAAATGAATATCGGCAGTGTTGGTGCCGTCGCTCACGGTCAGCGTATCGGTCAGGGCGTCGTATTGTTCGCTGAAGTCGGCGGAGTCGTGATTGATATTGACGAGGTCGATCTGGTCGGAATGCGCCTGCGTTCCATCCTGCGTGCCGAGGCCTGAGACGGTACCGTGGAAGTTCTGGGCCTGATCGAGCTTCAGCGTACCAGTGGTGGCGCTGAACGTCACGGTCTGACCGGACGAGACTTCAGATGCCAGTTCCAGGGTCGATCCGGCGTCAATCGTCAACGTGCCCGTTCCCGAGACCGGAGCACTTAAATCGAGGCTTCCGGTCTCCACCTCGATTGAGCCGCTGTTGGCGATGCAGGAAAGTCCGGAAACGACCGACGTACCGTTGCTTTCGATGGTTCCGCAGTTCGCCAGCGTGCTGGCGCCGGTGAAGTCGCTGCTCCCGTCGATCGACCAGTCGCCATGCAGCTCGTTGACAAAGGTCGCATTGTAAGCGGCGACATTGCCGGTCAAATGACCGTAATTGTGGATCGTGGCGGTACCGTCTCCGGTGGAGGCAGCATCGATCGCATCCGTGCCGCCGGTCACCGAGCCATCATTGGTAACGGTGATGTCGCCGCCATCGTGTCCGAACGCGCCAACCCCGAAACGCGGACCGTCGATGACAGCCCCGGCTTCGACCGTGATCGCGATATCGCCGGTGCCGTAGTTGAAGCCGCGTATGCCATCGGTGCCGGCGGCCGCGGTGATCGAGGCGTAGTCGTCGATGGTGACGCTGCCATGCGCGTCAGGATCGACCGTTCCGTTGTAATCGTAGCCCGCAAGGATGCCGGCCGCGGGAGAGCCGTCGCCGTTGAGGGCGGCACCGGAAAGGATCGTTCCATGGGCCAGCACGTCTACTTCGCTGGTGTGCGACGTCGTGGCCGCGTCATTGAGAGCCAGGATGCCTGACCCGCCGGACGCGATCATCTCGCCGCCGGCAGAATTCATCGTGACCCTGACATTGCCTTCCACGGTATCGCTATCCTCGGCGAAGATGCCGTAGCTGGTCACGGACGAGATGGTAACGTTCTCCTCGACGATGACCGAGACGTCGCCGGTGAGACCTTCATGGGTCGAGGCGATGATGCCATAGACATAGCCGCTGACATTGGCGCCAGTTTCGTCGGTGACGGTGACGTTGCCGTTGCCGTAGGTGTAGGCGTCGATACCCGCATTGCTGCCGGCGCCGTTTCCGGCCGCTGGCGCGATCTCCGCAAAATTGTCGACCATGACGTCGCCACAAACCGACGTGTTGGTGGTCTCTGGCATCGTCTCCAGTGGGTAATAGCCGGCCACGATACCATCGGCCGGCGACCCCGACTGCACGTTGGCAACCGTTCCGAAGTGGATGGTGCCCGTCGCCGTCACGCGGATGGTGCTGTCGGCTTCGGCCGAAATTGCCGTCGCCTCGTTGGCGGCTTCGATGCCGGATCCGCCGGACAGGATGGTCGGAGCGCTCGCCCCATCCGTCGCCGGCTTCATCGTGACCGTGATGTTGCCGGGGCCGTAATTGGTGGCGCTGATCCCGTACTGGCCGGTCGCGCTGATGCTGGTGCCCGCCTCGTCGGTAATGGTGACATCGCCGATGCCATAGTTCGAAGCCCGAAGTCCGTCTCCCGCCGCGGCGATGATGGTTGCAAAGCTGTAGATCGACACATCGCCGAATACGTCCGGATTGAACGCAGGCAGCGTCGGCAGTGCCGCGCCCTGGTAGCTGGTAAGCACGCCGGCTGGACGTTTTCCGCTGTCGGTCAAGGCCGTGCCGGAATAGATGGTGCCGTAGGCGGTCACCGAAATCGTGCTCGCAGCCCATGGATCGATCGTGGTGGCATCATTGATAGCCGTGATGCCGCTGCTTTGGGAGTGCAGGACATCGCCGGCAGCGGTTGTCACCGTGATGTCGCCGCTGCCGGCGGATACGGCATCGATCGCATCATGATTGGCGCCGGTGATGTCGGCGTTGGCGCCGGTGGTGATGACGATATTTCCCTGGCCGAATGTTATTGCCAAGATACCGTCATACCCGCCGGCGATGTCTGCGGTTTGCAGGACCTGGATGTCGTTGCAGGCCGTTGGATTAAGAATTTCGGCCAGAATGCCGGAATAGGATGACCCGGTACCGGTGACATCGCCACTGCCATTGATCAGGATATTTCCGCTCGCGCTCGCGTTCTGGTCGGCGAGGATGCCATCGCCGGCCTGCCCGACCACGGCACCGTCAGTGGCGATGTCGATATCGCCGTCGCCGTTCTGGATCGCTGTCAATCCAGCCAACGCGCCCGTGAGGCTTCCGCTGAGATCGAGCGTGATGCTTCCCGCGGCGGACACCGCATCGAGCGCGTCAGCGGCCAACGACGAGACGTCGCCAGCGCCGGTAATGGACATGCCCGCGGCACCTGTCGAATTTGCCGAGATGCCGGCAACCGGGCCGCCGCTCACGGTCGAATCGATTTCCAGGGTGCCGCCCGTTCCGGCGAAGGCAACGGTTTGGCCGTTGGCGGCCGCGATCTCCAGCGCCCCCTGGCCCTCGATGGTCAACGCGCCACTTCCGGAGATGGCGCCGGTGATATAGGTCGTTGCGCCGTCGACCACGATGGTGCCGTTGTTGAGCACGCTGCCGCCGTCGATGGTGACGCCGTTGAGCGTCAGCGTTTGACCAGCCTCGATCTTCAGGTTGCCTGATGTCCCGGTAACGACCACGAGCTCTTCGCCGCCATTGCCGTCAAGCTGGACCTGCAGCGTATCGCCTTCGGGCAACGGTCCGGCAAGCGTGATGGTATCGGTTTGTCCGTTGCCCAGCGTGACGGTCAGGACATCGCCGTCGACGACGGCGCTGGTGATGGTGGCATCGGCGAAATCGATAGCGTCGCCGAGTGCCAGTCCGGCAAGCGTTCCGGTGAAGCTGCTGCCATTGTCGAGCAGAAGGATGCCCATGGCGTCCACGGCAAAGCTCACGGTGTCGGATAGGGTTCCCGCGACTTCCAGCGTGCCGCCATCATCGATGGTGAGGCTGCCGGTGCCGGCCAGATTTCCCGAAATCGTCAGATGGCCGCCCGATCCAACCGCAAAGGCACCATTGTTGATGGCGGGCGAAAA
>NZ_JBEKXH010000231.1:0-10283 GCF_049512235.1 Bradyrhizobium sp. | reverse complement strand
GGTTGCCGCGGGTGGCCTTTCCGGTGGGCGATCTGCAACAACAAAATCTCGCCTTGTTAAGCTATTGGAAACCGTGACAAGGCCTCCTGAAAGCGGGATAATTCAGGCTCAGGCGAGGACAACATGACGCGACGGTCATCAGCATTGGCGAACGGCCGGACCGGCGTGGTGGCGCTGGCGGCGGCCCTGTTGCTGTGCGGCGAGGCACGCGCGCAGTCGTCCGGCGGCGGTCCGTTAAGCTTCCTCGACAGGATCTTTACCGGCTCGGCTGCAACAGGCAGCCAGCCCGCGCCTTCAGCGTCGCCCGGCAGCTCGGCGCCGGTGCCATCCGTGCCCGCCGGGAGTAGCGGGCCATTGCCGTGGAGCGGCGAGGACGGCGCCTCCGGCCATCCACTGATGAGCGCTGGCGCGATCCGCGAGGCGGCGGCGAATTTCGACAATTGCGTCGCCTCGATGTGGCCCGACGCCGCACGCCGCGGCATCTCGCAACAAAGCTTCCAGCGCTTCACCGCCGGACTTACGCCCGATCTGCGCATCATGGATTTGATGGATTCGCAGCCGGAATTCACCAAATCGATCTGGGATTATCTCGATATTCTGGTCAGCGACGCCAGGCTCGCCAAGGGCCGCGAGATCCTGGCCCAATACAAGCCTCAATTCGACGCCACCGAACAGCTCTATGGCGTCGACCGCTACGCGATCGCGGCGATCTGGGGCATCGAATCGAACTACTCCACCCAGATTGGCGATCGCAGTGTCCTGCAGTCCACGGCGACGCTCGCCTGCGTCGGTCGCCGTCAGCCTTATTTCAGGGATGAGTTCCTCTCGGCGCTGGAGATCCTGCACCATGGCGATTTGCGCCCGGAACAGCTGCACGGCTCCTGGGCCGGCGCGTTCGGGCCGACCCAATTCATGCCGACCGCATTCAAGCGCTACGCGGTCGACGCCGATGGCGACGGTCGACGCGACGTGGTCGACGATCCAGCCGATCTGATCGCCTCGACCGCCAACAACCTGAAAAAGGACGGTTGGCAGACCGGCCAGACCTGGGGCTATGAGGTCGTGGTGCCCGCGGGCTTCAATTACATGCTGGCAGACCGCGCCAAGACGATGGCAATAGCACAATGGGAACATCTCGGCCTCAAGCGCGCGGGCGACCAGCCGTTCCCGCACCCGGCCGAGAAGGCCTACCTGCTGGCTCCCGCCGGCGCCTCAGGCCCCGGCTTCCTGATGCTGCAGAATTTCCGCGTGTTCATGAAATACAACCCGGCGGAAGCCTATGCGCTGGCGATCGGTCATTTCGCCGACCGCTTGCGCGGTGGCCCACCGTTGGTGCAGCCCTGGCCGCGGCAGGAGCGGGAATTGTCGCGGGCCGAGCGGCTGGAACTGCAGCAGCTGCTGGCGCAGCGCGGTTTTTATAGCGGTACCCCGGACGGGCAATTCGGCGGCGAGACCCGGCAGGCGCTGCGCGGCTTCCAGGCCTCGATCGGGGCCCCTGCCGACGGTTTCGCCTCTTCCGACGTGCTGGAACGGTTGCGCGGGCGGTGATTTCCGGCGGCTGCCACCGGCGCGCCGGTAACCCAAACGGGGCAATTCGCATGATTCCCGTGGCGCCCTTGACGGGGCCCGCCGATGCCAAGTTTATAGCGAAGAATCTGCCCGCTTGCGGCCTGATTCCGCTATTATAGCGATGGCTTTCATGATCCACGTCGACCGAACCGCATGCCAAAACCGAAGTCCATATTCCGGGTATTCACCGACACTGGCCCGCTGATCGCGCTTTCGGTGGCGCTCGCGCTGCTGATCGGCATCGCCGGACCGGCTTCGGCCCAGTTCTTCAATTTCGGCGGCCCGCCGCGACCGCGCGGCGGCTGGTTCGGCGGTGATTTTTTCGCGCCATTCCAGCAGCAGGCGCCAAAGCGGATCCGCGAGGATTATTCCAGGGCGCCGCCGCCGGAAAAGCGCGAGACTGTGCCGGAGCGCAACGTTCTGGTGCTCGGTGACGGCATGGCGGACTGGCTCGCCTACGGTCTCGAATACGCCTATGCCGAGCAGCCCGAGATGGGCGTGATCCGCAGGCACAAGACCTTCTCCGGCCTCATCAAGTATCAACCCAAGGGCGATCCAGCCGACTGGGCCGCCGCTGCAAAAGGCATTCTCGACACCGAGAAACCTGACGCCATCGTTGTCATGCTCGGGCTCAACGATCGCATATCGATGCACGAGCCTGCGGCCGACAAGACCGACAATAAATCGCCGGACAAAAAGAGCGACAAGAAGGACGCCCGCGGCAAACCCCAGGATGCCAAATCTCAAGACACCAAACCCGGCGCCAAGCCGGATGGCACAACTGATTCCGCCGCCAAGCCCGACGACAAGCTTGTTGACACCGAGTTATCCCCAGATGATGCCGACAATGGCGACGCCCCGCCCCTCGCCGCGCATGAGAAAAGCGCGCGCACGCCGAACGGCGTCTATGAGTTTCGCGACGACCGCTGGGTCGAACTCTACACCAAGAAGATCGAAGAGATGATCGCCGTCATCAAGTCGAAGGGCGTGCCGGTGCTCTGGGTCGGACTTCCCGCGGTGCGCGGTGCCAGGGGAACGGCGGACATGTTGTTTCTGGATTCACTGTATCGCGACGCCGCCGGCAAGGCTGGCATCACCTATGTCGATGTCTGGGACGGATTCGTCGACGAGGCCGGCCGCTTCGTGCTGCAGGGCCCCGATTTCGAAGGCCAGATCCGCCGGCTGCGCTCCTATGACGGTGTATATTTCAACCCGTACGGCGCGCGCAAGCTCGCCCATTATGTCGAGCGCGAGATCACGCGGCTGCTGGCTGCACGCTCGGCGCCGATCGAGCTGCCGACCGAACCGGCAACGCCGGACGCCAATGCGCTGCCCGGTCAGCCGGCGCCACGTCCACTGGCGGGACCGATCGTGCCGCTGGTGGCATCCTCTGTTGGCACCGATCAATTGCTTGGCGGCCCGGGTTCCCGGCCGGCCGCGGTCGATGCTTTGGCCGCGCGCACGTTGGTCAAGGGCGAGCCGCTGGCAGCACCGGCCGGCCGCGCCGACGATTTTGTCTGGCCGCGCCGCGAAGTCAGGCACGAACAGTCCAAGGGCGAAACGCCGGTGGCCTCGGTTGCGCCGGATGGAACGGTCGCCTCTCCGGGTCTACCTGGCACCTCGCCGAAGCCGAAAAAGCAACGTCCCATTCAACCCGTTCAGCCAACTACGCCGGCGCTGCGGGAGTTTTTCGGACTAGGACTAGGAAATACCCCACGCCAGCCGCCGCGTGCGCCGACCGTTCCGCGCCCACCCGGAACTGTCGGTCGATCGGCGTCGGTACCCGGAGGTTTGGCGCAGTAAGCTGGCGCCAGTCATCGCGTCAACGGTTTGGCGCCGGCGGGTCGGGCGAATGGGCGCCCGATGACGGGCTCCGGGCGAAAACTTAAAGTACCGCAGAAGTAATTTCTCAATTCCGGAACCACGCCAAGAGGCGCGTTCCGGAATGACAGCGGGGCTATCTTGGTTTTTGCTACCGCCAGCGCGGCGGCGGACGGCGCGGCGGGCGGGTCATCAGCAGCGCCAGCGCGAAACCGATGCCGCCGGCGATCAGCAGCGCGCCGAGCGGATTTTCCTGGACCTTTTTCGCCACGGCCTGCGTACCGTCGCGCAAGGTATCGCCGCTGTTCTCATAGGCGTCCCTGGCGTAGCCCGTGGCGGCATCGGTCGCGTCGCGCGCTGCGTCCTTGGCCTGACCGTATAGATTCTGCACCGTTCCCGAAGCCTCCCGGACGCGGCCCGCGGCCTCGGTTTTCTTATTGCCAGCGATTTCGCCGACGGCACCCTCGGCCTTACCAGCCAAATCCTTGGTCGAGCCGGCCATTCGATCCGTGTCCATTACGGTCTCTCCTCGCTACTAGGCGCATATTCGCATCGCAAAACCGCTTGCCGCATTTGCGAATACTCGTCCTGGTTTGGTTTTGCCGGGAGCTAACCGATGAGACCCATTCCGGTTCCGGCGGCCGGAGCCAGATCGAACTGCAGGATCGGTGGTTCTGATTGAATCAAAACCGGGCCCTTGCTTTTTGATTGCGGATGCGGCTGCAGCCGCCGATCACGAGAACCTGCTTGCCGCCGAGGTCAGTTCGTTCGTGGTGACCCTTTGTTGACCTCGCTGGGGATCGGTGCCAGCCTTGTCAATGTCAGGGCTAACGGCAATCTTCAGCGGGCACTCCATGGCGGAATTCAGAAAGCTCAGCCGTTCGGTTAACGAACTGACCGTTCTCGTAACTGGGGCAGCCAGCGGCATGGGCCGCGCCACGGCGATGGTTTTCGCAGCCGAAGGCGCCAACGTTGCGGTCACCGACATCACCGCCGCGGGTGCAAAGGCGGTCGTCGCCGAGATCGTCGCCGATGGCGGCATCGCAAAAGCCTGGTCGCTCGACGTTGCCAACCGCGATGACATCAACGCCGTTATTGCCGATATCGCCGCCGATTTCGGTGGGCTCGACATTGTCATCAACAATGCCGGGATTTCCGTGCGGGTGGCGATCGACGATGAGGGCTACGACGAGGCCTGGAGCAAGGGACTTGCGGTGATGCTGACGGCCCATCAGCGCACGATCCGCGCCGCGCTGCCCCATCTGCGCCGATCTAAATGCCCGCGGATCGTCAATATCGCCTCCACCGAGGCGCTCGGCGCCACCGCGCTGCACAGCCCCTATTCGGCGGCGAAAGCCGGCGTGGTCGGGTTGACGCGTTCGCTCGCGGTGGAGCTCGGCCGCGACGGTATCACCGTCAACTGCATCTGCCCGGGCCCGATCACGACTGGAATGACGGCGCGCATCGCCGACGAGCACAAGGCGATCTATGCCAAACGCAGAACCGCGCTCGGCCGCTACGGTTGTCCCGAGGAAGTCGCGCACATGACGCTGAGCCTGTGCCTGCCGGCGGCATCGTTCCTGACCGGCGCGGTCATTGCGGTGGACGGCGGCCTGATGGCGCGCAACGCCTGACACGCTCCGCAACACCCGGATCCCGTTGACATCGCATGATCCGGGAGTAGCTTTTCAGCCCAATACAGCGCAGCAGCCGCTGGCCTCGACCAGGAGCGACGCCATGACCATCGCGATCCGGCAGCTTCACCCGCATTTTTTCGGCGAGGTCTCCGGCGTCGATTTGCGCGAGCCGCTGACGCCACAACAGGCCGCCGCCATCGAGGCTGGTATGGACGAATACGCGGTGCTGCTGTTCCGCGATCAGGACATATCCGATGAACAGCAACTGGCCTTCGCGATCAATTTCGGCGAGCGCGAGAAAGCGCGCGGCGGCACCGTCACTAAAAAGGTAGATTACCGGCTCAGCTCCGGGTTGAACGACGTCTCCAATCTCGGCAAGGACGGCAAGCCGCTGCCGCGCGATCATCGCACCCATCTGTTCAATCTCGGCAATTGCCTGTGGCATTCGGACAGTTCTTTCCGCCCCATTCCGGCGAAGTTTTCGCTGCTGTCGGCGCGCGTCGTGAACCCCACGGGCGGCAACACCGAATTCGCCGACATGCGCGCAGCCTATGATGCGCTGGATGACCAGACCAAGGCCGAGATCGAGGACATGATCTGCGAGCATTCGCTGATGTATTCGCGGGGATCACTGGGCTTCGTCGACTATACCGAAGAAGAAAAGCAGATGTTCAAGCCGGTGCTGCAGCGCCTGGTGCGCACCCATCCGGTTCACGGCCGCAAATCACTTTATCTGTCGTCACATGCCGGCGCGATCCTTGGCATGTCGGTGCCGGAGGGGCGGCTGTTGTTGCGCGACCTCACCGAGCACGCCACCAGGCCGGAATTCGTTTACGTCCACAAATGGACGCTGCATGACCTCGTGATGTGGGATAACCGCCAGACCATGCATCGGGTGCGGCGCTACGACCAGTCGCAGCCGCGGGACATGCGCCGCGCCACGGTGGCCGGCACCGAGCCGACGGTTAAGCAGCAGGCGGCGGAGTAGATGAAAAGGCAGTAGATGAAAACAAAGGCGCTTGCCCGCGAACCGCAGGGCAAACCCAGCAACTGCGTCAGGCGTCAGCGCGGAATTCCGCTACGCGTGCCCGGCTTCGTTCGACAGCATGCCGGGATCGATCCCGATCTTGCGCAGGGCGCGCAGGTATTTTTCCTCGACGTCGCTGCCGAAGATCAGATCCGGATCGGCGTCGCAATGCAGCCAGCCATTACCCTGGATTTCGGTCTCTAATTGCCCAGCCTTCCAGCCGGCATAACCCAGCGCGAGGATGGCGTGTTTCGGTCCCGCGCCTTTCGCGATCGCCCTGAGGATATCGACGGTCGCGGTCAGACACACGTCATCGTCAATTCGAAGCGTCGCATCCTTGATGAAGAAATCGCTCGAATGCAGCACGAAACCGCGTCCGGTATCGCACGGACCGCCTTTTAACACCTTCATGCTCCCGGCGTTTTCCGGCAGCTTGATCTGGTCGGCCTTCTTGATGATGTCGAGCTGCACCAGCAATTCAGGAAAGTCGATGCTGCCGACCGGGCGGTTGACGATGATGCCCATCGCGCCTTCGGCCGAATGGGCGCAGAGATAGATCACCGAGCGCTCGAAATGGACGTTGTCCATCACCGGCATCGCGATCAGACACTGACCGTCGAGGTAGCCGCGACTCGCCGAGTTGTCGCCGATGCGGCTGGCTTCGCGGCCGGTAATCCTTGGCCTTTTGCCTTCAGGGCCCACCGGCAGATTGTCACCCATGCCGGCGGCATCGCGGCTGGTAATCCTTGGTCTTTTGCCTTCAGGGTCCATCCGCACAGGACTTTCGTGTTAGGGCACATCCTGATATCGGGTGCCGGTGATGTCAATCAAGCTTTGCTCCACAAAATTCATCACAAGCAATTCAATGGTTTAGCACCCCGTCAACCTGTAAAGACCCTGCATGATCGCGATTGTTCCCAAGCGTGCGGCGTTCGGCTTTGCGGCGACCGTGTTGATGTCATGTTTCGCCATCGAGGCGTATGCCCAGGATGCGTCACCTTGGCAAAGGGATGGACACTCCGCGGTCCGGCTGCTGGCGGGATCGCGCAGCGGCGCGGTGCTGCTGGGCGGGATCGCCTTGCAGTTGCAACCGGGGTGGAAAACCTACTGGCGGACGCCTGGCGATTCCGGCGTGCCGCCGCGCTTTGATTTCTCCAGATCCGAAAACATCGAAGCCGTGACCGTGCTTTGGCCGGCGCCTTTGAAGTTCGACGACGGCGCCGGCGGCCACTCGATGGGGTATCACGACCAAGTCGTGCTGCCGTTGCGGATCGTCGCGAAGAATGCCGACAAACCGGTGACACTTCGCGCCGACATCAACTATGCCGTCTGCGAAAAAATCTGCATTCCCGTTGGAGCCAATACTGAGCTTTCCTTCACCAGCGTCGCCAGCACCGAGGACAGCGCGCTGTTCGCAGCCCTCGACACCGTACCCAAGCCGGCCAGCATTGGCGATCCCAACCCGCTGACGATCCGCGACGTCAAGCGCGACGGCAAGTCTACGGTGCTGGTCGATGTCGTCAGCCCCGACGGCGTGCCGGTCGACCTTTTTGTCGAAGGACCCACCCCGGACTGGGGGCTGCCGGTTCCGAAGCTGCTCGATCACGGCCCGCCGGGGGTCAAACGCTTCGCCTTCGAGCTCGATGGCGTACCCCCCGGCACCAGCCCGGAGGGTGCCGCGCTCAAATTGACGCTGGTCGGTGGCGACCGCTCGCTCGAGTTCAATATCAACCTGGAGTAGCCCCTGATGTCGTTCCGGGGCACGGGAAGCATGAAGCTCAGATGTGCCATTGCATATCGGGAAGCCCAGGAGATTCCTGGGTGGTGCGGAGCCTGTCATAGGCATCGCGCCGACCCATCGGCCGCCCCGGAAATCAGCTTGGGGCCTCCAACCCGATGTTAACGAATAGTTGATAGGCCCGGACCACCGCCGCATCCGCCGCGGCGCTCCGGGGAATTGCCGTTTTGGCCGTGATGGACGCTCAATCCGCAACGCAGGCGCCTGCCGGCCTGGCCGGACGGCTGCGATCGCTGCTGGACGGCTCCAGTGAAGCCTCGGTGACCAAGCGGCTTGCCGGTACGATCTTTGTGATCAGGGTCAGCAGCGCTGCGCTGGCCTATCTCTCGCAAATCCTGCTGGCGCGCTGGATGGGCGCCTCGGACTACGGCATCTATGTCTATGTCTGGACCTGGGTCCTGCTGCTCGGCAGCATGATGGATTTCGGCATCTCGGCCTCGGCGCAAAAAATCATCCCGGAATATCGTGCCCGGGGGGAACACGCGCTGCTGCGCGGCTTTCTCTCCGGCAGCCGCTGGATGACCTTTGTGGTGTCTGCCGCGGTCTCGCTGCTGTTGGCGGGCGTGGTGAAACTGGCGTCGCGCTGGATCGACGCCAATGCAATCCTGCCGCTTTACATCGGCTGCCTGACGCTGCCGGCCTTCGTGGTCGCCAACACCCAGGACGGCATCGCGCGCGCGCACGACTGGATGCGGCTCGGATTGATGCCGCAATTCATGGTCCGGCAGGCGCTGATCATCGGCTTGACCGCGGGCGCGTTCGCGCTCGGCTGCGAGCTCGGCGCCACGCCCGCGATGCTTGCCAGCGCGGCCGCGGTGTGGATTGCCATGATCGGGCAGATGATCGTGCTGAACCGCCGGCTTGGCGGTCACATCGAGCCGGGCGCGAAGGCCTACGATTTCCGCGGCTGGCTCGCGATCTCATTGCCAATCCTGCTGGTCGAAGGCTTTTACCTACTGTTGTCCTACACCGACGTGCTGGTGTTGCAGCAATTTCGCTCCTCGCAGGAAGTAGGCGTCTATTTCGCCGTGGTAAAGACGCTGGCGCTGGTGTCTTTCATTCACTACGCGATGTCGGCGACCACGGCGCACCGTTTTGCCGAATACCACGCGCTCGGCGACAAAACGCGGCTGTCGGCCTATGTCGCGCATGCCATCAAATGGACGTTCTGGCCCTCGCTCGCCGCCACCATCCTGCTGCTGGCATGCGGCAAGCCGCTGTTGTGGCTGTTCGGCGCGCAATTCGTCGCTGGCTACGACATCATGTTCGTCGCGGCCATCGGGCTCGCGGTTCGATCGGCGATCGGCCCGGTCGAGCGGCTGCTCAACATGCTCGGCCATCAGCATATCTGCGCGCTGGCCTATGCGCTGGCGTTCGGCATGAATGTCGTGCTCTGCGTGGCCCTGGTGCCGCGGTTCGGCGGTCACGGCGCCGCGGCGGCGACCTCGATCTCGCTGACGTTCGAAACCGTGCTGCTGTTCTGGATCGTGCGGCGGCGGCTTGGTTTGCACGTGCTGGCGTTCGGGAAGGGCGGCTCCGGAATCTCGCCGTAGCGGTTTGAAAAGAGACGCCCCGCATGACCGCGGGCGCTGGCTGATCTAAACGAGACCGCGGGCTATTACACTGCCCGCGCCAGCCCCGCGATGGCCACATCGATCGACGCCGGTTGGAATTCAGGCACTGGCGGCGGCCGAGGCGCTGCGATCGTTCGGTCAAAAGACCGATGGCAAAATTGCCGACGACCATTGTTGTTGCGGTGATGTTCTCAAGGCGCCCCCGCTTTCGCGCGCTTTCGCGGGGACATTACCGTCTCGTCCTACTCCGCGGTCCAGCCGCCGTCGATCGAGAGATTGGCGCCGGTGATCTGCGCGGCATCGTCGCCGCATAGAAACAACGCCAGCGCTGCGACCTGCTCGGAGGTGACGAACTCCTTGGTCGGCTGCGCCTCCAGCAGCACGTCGCGGATGACCTGCTCCTTGGTCAGGTTGCGCGCCTTCATGGTGTCGGGGATCTGCTTCTCGACCAGCGGCGTCCAAACATAGCCCGGGCTGATGCAGTTGCAGGTGATCTTGAAGGTCGCAAGCTCCAGCGCCACGGTCTTGGTGAGGCCGGCGATGCCGTGCTTGGCCGACACATAGGCCGACTTGAACGGCGAGGCCACCAGCGAATGCGCCGAGGCGGTATTGATGATACGGCCCCAGCCGCGCTTTTTCATGCCGGGCACCGCGGCGCGGATGCCATAAAACGCCGACGACAGGTTGATCGCGATGATCGCCTCCCATTTCTCGGGCGGAAACTCCTCGATCGGCGAAACGAACTGGATGCCGGCATTATTGACGAGGATATCGACCGAGCCGAAGGTCTTGTCGCCAAGCGCGATCATGTCGGCGATTTCGGCGGGCTTGGTCATGTCGGCCGGAGAATGCACCGC
>NZ_JBEKXH010000230.1:0-10319 GCF_049512235.1 Bradyrhizobium sp. | reverse complement strand
CCGCACGGTATTGCGGTCAAGCGCGGCATGCTGTTCATCTCCGACGCCGGCAACAACCGCGTGATGGCATGGCGGCCCTTTCCAGTCTCGATCGGGCAAGCTTGCGATTTCGTGCTCGGGCAGACCGACTTCATGGGGCTCGACCACAACCGGGCGTCGTACTATCCGACATCGAGCGCGCTGAACATGCCGTATGGGCTCACCGTGCAGGGCGGCATGCTGGTCGTGACCGATACCGCAAATTCGCGTCTCGTTGGTTTTGAACTCGACGGTCTGTCGATGGATGCGCCTGCGATCGCGCTGGCCGGGCAGCCGAAGTTCTCGGACAAGGGTGACAATCGCTGGCGTTGTGCCGCCCGGGACAGCCTTTGCTGGCCATACCAGGCCGCGGCTTGCGGCGATCTGCTCGTCATCGCCGACGCCGGCAACAACCGTGTTCTCCTGTGGGAGGCCGCGCCGTGAATCTCTATCGCACCATCGCGCCTGTTGATGACCGGGTTTCGATCGAGATCCGGGTGCGCGGACGGGTGCAGGGCGTCGGTTTCCGTCCGACCGTCTGGCGCTATGCGCGCGAACTGGCGCTCTCGGGCGAGGTGCTCAACGATTCCAGCGGCGTGCTGGTTCGCGCCTTCGGCCCTGAGGCCGCGATTGCCGCGCTGGTCGAACGGATTGAACGCGAACCGCCGCCGCTGGCCCGTATCGATGGGATCGAGACGCACCCCTATTGCGGCGATCTCCCGACGGAGTTCATGATCGCCGAGAGCCTGGCCGGCGATGCCCATACGCAGGTTGCGCCCGATGCCGGGATTTGTCCTGATTGCGCGCAGGAAATCGCCAACCCGTTCGAGCGGCGATATCGCTATCCTCTCGCCAACTGCACCCATTGCGGGCCGCGGCTCAGCATTGTCAACGGCATTCCCTACGATCGCGCCAACACCACGATGGCCCCGTTTGCGATGTGCAGGGCATGCCGCGCAGAATACGACGATCCGGCCGATCGAAGGTTTCACGCTGAGGCCATCGCCTGCCATGTCTGCGGGCCGAAAGCGAAGCTCGTTCGTTTTGACGGCCGTCCGTTCGGCTTCGACCAGTTTTCAATGATGGACGATGTCGATGCCGCCTGCGGACTGATGAAGAACGGCGAGATCGTCGCGATCAAGGGCATTGGCGGCTATCAGCTTGGCTGCGACGCCGCCAAGGCCGATGTGGTCGCAAGATTGCGGCAGTTGAAGAAGCGCGACGCCAAGCCGTTCGCGCTGATGGCTCGGGATATCGATGTCATCAGGCGCTATTGCAGCGTCAGCGCCGAGGAACAACGTTTGCTGACCTCCGCGCCGGCGCCGATCGTGCTGCTGCGCGCCGACGGCGCCGAAAAACTGCCGGACGCCGTCGCTCCCAGCCTTGCAACCCTGGGATTCATGCTGCCGACCACGCCGATGCATCGGTTGGTGTTGCGGCGGATGAGCCGGCCGGTGGTGATGACCAGCGGCAACCTGTCCGACGAGCCGCAGGTGATTTCCGATGGCGAACTCGGCGAGCGGCTCGGCGGCATCGCGACCTACGCGCTGACGCACAATCGCGAGATCGCCAACCGGATCGACGATTCCGTGGCGCGCGTCGTCGCCGGGCGGGCGCGCATCATGCGCCGCGCGCGCGGCTACGCGCCCGAGTCCATCGGGCTTCCGAAAGGATTCGAGGCCGCGCCTGACTTGCTGGCGATGGGCGGCGAATTGAAATCGACGTTCTGTCTCGTCAAAGACGGCGCCGCTATTCTCTCGCAGCATCAGGGCGATCTCGAGGATATCAGGACCTTCGACGATTATCGCAAGAACCTGGCGCTCTACACCGGATTGTTCGATCACGCGCCGGTCGCACTGGTCGCGGACCTGCATCCGGAATATCTCGCCTCGAAACTGGCGCGAGAACGTGCAAGTGCCGATGCGCTGCCCTTGATCGAAGTACAGCACCATCACGCCCATGTCGCCGCATGCCTGGCTGAGAACGGCTATGCACTGGATGCCCCCGCCGTGCTCGGCATCGTACTCGACGGATTGGGATGGGGCGGCGACGACACGCTGTGGGGCGGCGAGTTCCTGCTCGCGGACTACCGGCGCTACCAAAGGCTCGGGACGTTCAAGCCGGTCGCCATGCTGGGCGGCGCGCAGGCGGCGCGCGAGCCCTGGCGCAATCTCTACGCCCATCTGATGGCGGAGATGAAATGGGCCGAGTTCGCGATCAATTTCGAGGAACTGGAATTGCACGCCTATCTCGCGGGCAAGCCGCGCGCCACCCTCGATGCCATGATCAGGAATGGCGTCAACGCGCCGCTGGCCTCATCATGCGGGCGGCTGTTCGACGCAGTCGCGGCGGCGCTGGATATTTGCCGCGAGCGGCAGCATTACGAAGGGGAAGCGGCCGCCCGGCTCGAAGCCATGGTCGATGAGGCCACGCTGCACCACGAGGACGATGCGCTCGGCTATCCCCTCGGCATCCCAAACCTGCGCGGCTCGGGGTTGCCCTACATCGAACCGCTGGCGACGTGGAGCGCGGTGCTTGGCGACCTCATCCTGAAAACGCCGGTGCCTGTCATGGCGGCGCGCTTCCACAAGGGGCTGGCGAAATCCATTGTCGCCATGACCAGGAAACTGGCCGGCGGCGAGGACGAGGCCGGGCCGCGCCGTTTTAGGACGGTGGCGCTGTCCGGCGGCTGCTTCCAGAACCGCATCCTGTTCGAAGAGGTCAGTCGCCGCCTCGAAAGCGAAGGCTTCACCGTGCTGTCGCACGCGCAGGTGCCCGCCAATGACGGCGGCCTCGCGCTCGGCCAGGCCGCGATCGGCGCCGCACATCTCATCAATTCCAACAACATCAGGACAAAAAACCAAAGGGAAGGAAGCGCGTCATGTGTCTCGGTATTCCCGGACGGATCGTAGGGATCGACGACGTCACCAGGAAGCTTGCCACCGTCGATGTCGGCGGCGTCAAGCGGCAGATCAACATCGCCTGCATCGTCAACGAAGATCATCCGGTGGATTCTTGTGTCGGCGACTGGGTGCTGGTGCATGTCGGCTTCGCCATGAGCCGAATCAATGAGCAAGAGGCGGCGCTGACATTGCAGATCCTCACCGAACTCGGTGAGGCGCAGGCTGAAATGGAAGCCATGCGGCTGTCGGCTGCAGAATAGGGAGGCATGCCATGTCCAGCGATAGCGACCTCAAGGCGCTTTATCCATTCCTGCACGGCCAGCCGCAGACGCCGGCGCGGCTCGACGCGGCGCTGCTGCATTCGGTCGAGGAGAAAGCCAGGGATTCGCGCGAGACCAATGCACGCTTTTTCAGCGAGCACGCCCCTGTGCTCGTTGCGGCGGCGAAAGCGCTTGCCGACGTATACCGCGGCGGCGGACGAATGTTTTCCATGGGCAATGGCGGCTCAAGCTGCGATGCCTCCCATGTCGCGGTGGAATTCGTGCATCCGATCACCGCGGGACGCCCGGCGCTTGCCGCCACCAATCTGGTGGCCGATCTGGCGATGATTTCCGCCGTCGGCAACGATCTCGGCTTCGAGCACGTCTTTGTGCGGCAACTGCTCGCGCAGGGCAGGAAGGGTGATGCCCTGATCGGGATCTCGACCAGCGGCAATTCCGCGAACATCATGGCGGCATTTGCCAAGGCCAGGGAAATCGGCATCCTCACCATCGGTCTGGCCGGCGGCGATGGCGGCAAGATGAAATCGTCGGGCGTGGTCGATTACTGCCTCGTGGTTCCGACCTCGTCGATCCACCGCGTCCAGGAGTGCCACGTCGCCGCCTATCACATACTCTGGGATCTGGTTCACACCTTGTTGGCGGACGATCGCGGTTCGGCAACGACCAAGGGAGCCGCGGCATGAAATATCTCGATGAGTTTCGCGACGGACAGAAAGCTCGGGTCCTGATCAAGGAGATCGAGGGGCTGGTCTCGACCATGAGTCTTCCCGCCGACCGGCCGCTCTACATCATGGAAGTCTGCGGCGGCCACACCCATTCGATTTTTCGCTATGGCCTGGAGGGCATGCTGCCGAAGGAAATCGAGCTGATCCATGGGCCGGGCTGCCCGGTCTGCGTCCTGCCGATGGGGCGCGTCGACGATTGCGTGTCAATTGCCGAAAATCCCAATGTGATCTTCACGACCTTCGGCGACGCGATGCGGGTGCCGGGCTCGAAGAAAAGCCTGTTGCAGGCCAAGGCCTGTGGCGCCGACGTGCGGATGGTGTACTCGCCGATGGATGCCCTGGCGCTGGCGCGCAACAACTGCCATCGCGAGGTGGTGTTCTTCGGGCTCGGCTTCGAGACCACGATGCCGTCGACCGCGCTGACCGTGCTGCAGGCGGAAGCCGAAGGCATCGGCAATTTCTCGGTGTTCTGCAATCACATCACGATCGTGCCGACCATCAAGGCGATCCTCGACAGTCCCGGTCTGCAGCTCGACGGCTTCCTTGGCCCGGGCCACGTCTCGATGGTGATCGGCACCGCGCCTTATGCGTTCATTGCCAATTTCTACAAGAAGCCGATGGTGGTCGCAGGCTTCGAACCACTCGACATCCTGCAATCGATCTGGATGGTGCTGAAGCAGATCAAGGAGGGGCGCGCCGACATCGAGAACCAGTATGCGCGGATCGTCCCGGACGCTGGCAACGCGGCGGCGCTGCGGGCGGTGTCGCGGGTTTATGAGCTGCGCGAGTTCTTCGAGTGGCGCGGGCTCGGCTCGATCGATCATTCCGGCGTCAAATTGCGCGACGAATACGCCCGTTTCGACGCCGAGCAGAAGTTCGCCATTCCGAACCTGAAGATCGCCGATCCAAAATCCTGTCAGTGCGGCGAGGTGCTGAAGGGCGTCATAAAACCCTGGCAATGCAAGGTGTTCGGTTCGGCCTGCACGCCGGAAACCCCGCTCGGCGCGCTGATGGTGTCGTCCGAAGGCGCCTGCGCCGCCTATTACCAATATGGCGGCGTCAAGCGCTACAAGGAGGCGGTATGAACGTCGCACCGTTTATCCACGCCCGGCGGCTCGGCAAGGTCAGTGTCGACACCGTGACGCTCGCCCATGGCGGCGGCGGCAAGGCGATGAAGGACCTGATCGATGACGTGTTCGTCGCCGCGTTCGCCAATGGTGCCCCGGGGCCGCTGGAGGATCAGGCGCGGTTTGACCTTGCGCAGCTCCTGGCCCATGGCGACCGGCTGGCGTTTACAACCGATTCGTTCGTGGTCGATCCGCTGTTCTTCCCCGGCGGTGACATCGGCGAACTCGCGGTGTGCGGCACCGTCAACGACCTCGCGGTCGGCGGGGCGAGGCCGCTTTATCTGTCCTGCGCCGTCATCGTCGAGGAAGGCATGAGCGTCGATGTGCTGCGCCGGGTGGCGCGCTCGATGGCGAAGACCGCAGGCGATGCCGGTGTTCAGATCGTCACCGGCGACACCAAGGTGGTACAGCGCGGCGCCTGCGATAAATTGTTCATCACCACCACCGGCCTTGGCGTGATCCGCCAAGGGCTCGCGCTCGGCATCGATACCGCGCGACCGGGAGACGTGGTGCTGGTCAACGGCCTGCTCGGCGATCACGGCGCGGCCATCCTGTGCGCGCGCGGCGACATGGCGCTCGATAGCTTGATTGAAAGCGATTGCGCCTGCCTGCATGGCCTGATCGAGGCCTTGCTGACGGCGGCGCCTGGGGTCCGCTTCCTGCGCGACGCCACCCTCGGCGGCCTTGCCACGGTGCTCAACGAGATCGCCGATGCGTCGCAGGTCGGAATCGAGATCGATGAGGCCGCAACCCCAATTCGCGAAGACGTCAAGGCATTCTGCGAGATTCTCGGTCTCGATCCGCTCTATCTTGCCAATGAGGGCAAGATCGTCGTGATCGTGGCTCCCGAGCAGGCCGACGCGGCACTTGCCGCGATGCGCGCGCATCCGCTCGGCGGCGGCGCCGGGATCATCGGACGTGTCAGCCAAGGCGAGGGCGGGCGCGTCACCATGCGTACGGTGTTTGGCGGACGGCGGATTGTCGACATGCTGGTCGGCGAACAGTTGCCGCGGATCTGTTGAGGGCGTCGTATGCATGAGCTCGGCATTGTCAGGAACATTGTCGCCATCGTCGGCGACGCCGCCAACGGACGCAGGGTCCGTCGGGTGACGCTCGAGGTCGGAAAGCTCACGGGCGTGATGACGGATGCGATAATGTTCTGTTTCGAAACCGTCGCGCAGGGCACCTTGCTCGAGGGCGCCGCCCTGGAGATCAGGCAGATCGAGGGCCGCGCCCGTTGCCAGACCTGCGGCCTGGAATTTGCGGCGGCTACGCTGTTTACGCCCTGCGCCTGCGGCTCCCGTCAGAACCAGCGGTTGCGGGGCGAGGAACTCAATATCAAAAGCATGGAACTCGAAGGGGAGATTGCCTGATGTGCGGGCATTGCGGATGCGGGAACAAGGAAGGCGCCACAATTCTCAATCTTCAGACCGGAAAGGAGACTGCCATGGGCGGTCATTCCCACGATCATGCCCACGCCGACGGCACCAGCCACAGTCACGGCCAACATCAGCACAGCCATTCCCACGCGCGTGCTCACGCTCATGCCGACGCTGTCAGCCACGGCCACGGGCACGATCACGATCATCACGATCACGACCAGGAGCACCAGCATGCGCACGACCATGTTCATGCCGATGGCACCAGGCATAGCCACCGTCGTTCCCACGATGACGAGCATCACGGGCACAACGATGATCACGGCCATCAGACGCGTTCGGTGGACGCCGTCGTCGAACTGGAAATGCGCATCCTCGCCAAGAATGATGCCTTGGCGGCCAAAAACCGGGCCTGGTTCGCGGGGCGTGAGATTCTCGCGCTCAACCTGGTCAGTTCGCCGGGCGCCGGCAAGACCACGCTGCTCGAACGCACCATTCGTGACCTCTGCGGCGAGCTGAAGCTCTATGTGATCGAAGGCGATCAGGCGACGGCCAATGACGGCGAGCGGATCCGCGCCGCGGGCGCACCGGCCGTGCAGGTGAACACCGGCACGGGGTGCCATCTTGAAGCCGACATGGTGGCGCGGGGCCTTTCGCAGTTGAAGCCGGCGCTCGGCTCCGTTGTCATGATCGAGAACGTCGGAAACCTGGTTTGCCCGGCGATGTTCGATCTCGGCGAGCGCGCCAAGGTGGTCATCCTCTCGGTGACCGAAGGAGAAGACAAGCCGCTGAAATATCCGCACATGTTCCGCGCCGCCGAAATCATGATCCTGAACAAGACCGATCTGTTGCCTCACGTCGATTTCGATGTCTCCCGCGCGGTCGCAAATGCGCGCGAGGTCAATCCGGATATCCGGGTGTTCCAGGTCTCGGCGCGCAGCGGCGACGGGCTGCAAAGCTGGTATGGCTGGCTGCGCAGCGAAATCGGCAAAAGCCGCGAGGCCGCCTTCGCGTGATGCCAGTCTGGCACGCTTGAGTTCACATCGGCGGCGAAACCTGGGATGAGGACCTTCCCACCGTCATTGCGAGGAGCTCTTGCGACGAAGCAATCCAGCTTTTCTTTCGGTGGCGGCGATGGATTGCTTCGCCCAATCGAGCGCGCGTTCGCGCCCGACTGGCTCGCAATGACGAGCCAGGATATGCATCCTATCAGCCCGAATCAGGCATTGCTGGAGCAGACCTATCGAGCAATCGCCCAGGGCGAGCGGGCGCGGCCTATCATTGAACAAGGCAAGGATCATGACAACGAAGTTTCAGACGGGTATCGGCCATTGGGAGAAATACAGATCCCAATTGAGCTTGTCCAAGTCGGATGAAGTCGATCTGCATTTCGGCAAGCGCGACCCTTTATTGATGTCCTACGCAGAGGCGATGGCTGGCGTGACTAACCTTGTCAGGGCCAGTCTCGAAGAGGCGCGGCGCAAGGGCCGGCGCTATGTGGTGTTCATCCATGGATCGTCAACATCCCGTCGCGGCAAGACCACCGCGCGCTCCCAGGTCCGCAACTTCATGCGCTCGAAGGCTGCGACACCGTTGATCAACCGTAGCGGATGTATCCAGCATAATACCTTTTTCGTCGCCAACCTGAAGCTCGACGTTGATCGGTCATAGCCGATAAACGCCGGCAGCCTTCCGCATGATGATCGCCATGCCACGGTCCGAGTAATTCGTTCCGATCCCAACCCACTCAAATCATCCGGCACGTCGCCGCACTTCCTGATCACCTTTGCATCGCTGAAACCGCCCGTAATTGGATCACCCGTGCGGCTAAACGCAACCAACACCGGAAGGACCCCTTATCCGATGGTCCATTACCCACTTCTGGGTCATGCTGCCAAACGGGTCGAAACCCACTGACCTATGATCTTGTTGGCTGCTTCCGACAATTCAAATTTCATAAACGTGGCGTCTTCATCCCTGCGCGCAACGAAGCCGTTTAACTCGGCAGCAATACCATCTATGGTTAGCGTGATCGGCATATCGACGGACATGTTGGGGAGGACGCCATCGATCATCGCGCCTCCCAAGGAGAGATCGCGCACGGTGACCCTGACTGATTTGCCTTGCAGCTTGAGCGTGGCCGGCCGGTGAATATCAACGCGGGAGGAAACGCGGCGGTCCACATCGGTCGTCGAAGTGCGGATCACTCGCACCAGCGTGGCGCGAAGCAGTTCAACCTTGCTGGCGATTTCCGCCGATCCGTCGCGGATTTCCGATGCGCGCCGGCCAGTCTCGACAGCCTCATTGGAGACCGAGACGATCTGCGTGGCCACCTCGCGGGCGGCAAGCGAGGTCTCCTCAACCGTGCGGGAGATTTCCACCGTTACGGTGTTTTGCTCTTCGATCGCATTGGCAATGATGGACGAAACAGATTCGACATTGCGAATTACCTCGCCAATGCAGATGATCGAGGCCACCGACGCCTGCGTTGCATCCTGGATTTCGGTGATCTGCTGCGCGATTTCGCTGGTAGCTTTGGCGGTCTGCTCCGCGAGCGACTTGACTTCAGCGGCCACCACGGCAAAGCCGCGGCCTGCCTGACCGGCCCGCGCGGCTTCGATGGTCGCATTGAGCGCGAGCAGGTTGGTCTGGCTTGCGATCTCGCTGATCAGGTTGGTCACCGCGCCGACCTTGCCGGCGGCCTCGGATAATTTGGCGATTGTTGACTGCGCCTGGGTCGACGCCGTCACGGCCTCAAGCGTCAGTGCCCGTGACGATTTGACCTGGGATGCGATCTCGGCAATCGAGACGCTCAATTGCGACGAGGCCTTGGCGACCGTCTGTGCGTTGGAGAGGGCTTCCTCGGCGGCGGCCGCAACACTGCTGCTGTTCCTTCCAAGCAGAAGCGCGCTATCGGTCATCGAGATCGCATTTCTGGCCATGCGTTCGGTCCCCGTCGCGACCTCGCCGACCGCGGCGTTGGTTTCTCGCTCAACGGCTTCCGCCATTTCCTGCAAGGCCTTGCCCTTGGCCTGTTCGGCGGTTTGCCGCCGCTCTTCTTTCAGGATTGCCTCATTACGAGCTTTCTCGGCGGCTTGGACCCTGAAGATCTCTACCGCCTGCGCCACCTCGCCGACCTCGTCACTGCGGTCAAGACCGGGCAGCACGACCTGGAAATTTCCCTCGGCGAGCTTGTGCATGGCGCCCGTGAGCAATTTCAGCGGCCGAATGAGCGAACGCGTAGCAACATAGCTGGCCGCCATTGCAAGTAAAATCGCTCCAAGGGTCGAGTAGATGATTGTTGAAAGCGTATTGTTAGCGGTCTCCAGGAAGTCGGCTTTCTTGATTCCGACGTAGAGAATGCCGAGCACCTTTCCATTCGAATCGAGAATCGGATCGTAGGCGGTCATATAGGGCGTGCCGAGTATCTCGACCTCTCCGCGAAATGGCGTCTTCCGATCGATGACCGCTTCGTAAGCCGCACTCCGTGCGAGCCGAGTCCCTACCGCCCGCGTGCCGTCTGGTTTCTGGACATTAGTGGTGATTCTCAGGTCATCAAGAAAAATAGTGCAAGTGCCACCCACCAGACTCTTGACCTTGTCTACAGTCGTTATGTCGTCGTTTAGGACGTGACCATCCGCCAGAAGCTTGCCCTCGACACTTGTGAAAGTGGCGCCATTGGCGCGAACCACATCCCATGCAACCCGCATGTTTGTGTCGACGCGCTCCAAGGCCGACTTGGTTGCACCGACCTGCAGCACGTACCAGGCCACGCCCGTCAGGCACACGCCCAGCAATAGGATACCTGAGGCCGACAGGATCATTATCCTCGGGGCCAGCCGGAGGTTTTTTCTTAACCGAGGCTGCGGTGCTACAGAGGTCGGTC
>NZ_JBEKXH010000229.1:0-10348 GCF_049512235.1 Bradyrhizobium sp. | reverse complement strand
CCTTGTTCTCGAGCGCCACGATCTCGGCGATGCGCGCGATGAACCAGGGGTCGATCTTGCAGGCCTCGTGGATTTCCTCGGGGCCAAGACCGAACCGCAACGCCTGCCCGACCACCAGCAGCCGGTCGGGCGTCGGCGCGCCGAGCGCGGCGCGCAGCACGTTCATGTCGTCGCCCTTGCCATAGCCCTCGATCTCGATTTCATCGAGCCCCGAAAGTCCGGTTTCCAGCGAACGCAGCGCCTTTTGCAGGGATTCGGCGAAATTGCGACCGATCGCCATGACCTCGCCGACCGATTTCATCGCGGTGGTCAGAATGGGTTCGGCCCCAGGAAATTTCTCGAAGGCGAAGCGCGGAATTTTCGTGACGACGTAATCTATCGTCGGCTCGAAGGAGGCCGGGGTGGCGCCCCCCGTGATGTCGTTGGCGATTTCGTCCAGCGTGTAGCCGACCGCGAGCTTGGCGGCGACCTTGGCGATGGGAAAGCCCGTCGCCTTCGAAGCCAGGGCCGACGAGCGCGACACCCGCGGATTCATCTCGATGACGATCATCCGGCCGCTGGCGGGATCGACCGCGAATTGCACGTTGGAGCCGCCGGTCTCGACGCCGATCTCGCGCAGCACCGCCAGCGAGGCGTCGCGCATGATCTGGTATTCCTTGTCGGTCAGCGTCAGCGCCGGCGCGACCGTGATGGAATCGCCGGTATGCACGCCCATCGGGTCGAGGTTCTCGATCGAGCAGATGATGATGCAATTGTCTTTTTTGTCGCGCACCACCTCCATCTCGAACTCTTTCCACCCCAGGACGGATTCCTCGACCAGGACTTCGTCGGTCGGCGAGGCATCGATGCCGCGCTCGACGATTTCGATGAACTCGGCCTTGGTGTAGGCGATGCCGCCGCCGGTGCCGCCCATGGTGAAGGACGGCCGGATGATCGCGGGCAGGCCGATTTGGTCGAGCGCTCGCAGCGCGTCGGGCAGCGTCTTGATCTGCAATGAGTGCGGCGTCTCCAGCCCGATCCGGGTCATCGCCTCGCGAAAACGGCCGCGATCCTCGGCCTTGTCGATCGCCTCGGCGGTGGCGCCGATCATCTCGACGTCGAATTCCGCCAGTGTGCCCTGCCGGCGCAGCGACAGCGCGCAGTTCAAGGCGGTTTGGCCTCCCATGGTCGGCAGCAGCGCGAATCCGCCTGATTTGACGTAGCGCTCCTTCTCGATGATTTTGGCGACGATTTCCGGCGTGATCGGCTCGATATAGGTGGCGTCCGCCAATTCCGGATCGGTCATGATGGTGGCCGGATTGGAATTGACGAGGACAATGCGGTAGCCCTCCTCCTTCAGCGTCTTGACCGCCTGGGTGCCCGAATAATCGAATTCGCAGGCTTGCCCGATCACAATGGGACCGGCGCCGATGATCAGGATGGTGGAGATGTCGGTTCTTTTGGGCATCAAGTCTCGCGGGAACGGGGAATTTGGGCACAAAAAAAGGGCGCGCGTGGTGCGCGTCCCTTGAGCCCCGAGCGCCAGGTTACCCTTGCGCGCGGGTGGTCTTTAGAACAGATTCCGCAACCGCGAAAGGGCCTTAAAGGGGCAATCAACGGGCTTTTCGGCCCTACCTTCGCGCTTCGAACGACGGCGCGGCGGGCTCTCGTCTTGGCTTGCCAAGCCGAAGCTGAAGAAACAGCCGATATTAGAGGCCCGGCCTGGATTTGAACCAGGATAAAGAGCGATGCACTGCTCCCGCGTCGACGCTTTCCGCCACCGGGCCGCGGCGATCATCGCCGGTCTGGCCCGGGAAAGCCACAATTCCCTTTGGTTAAGGTTACCTCTGATGGCAACGATCAAATGGCACGCTGCGCCAGGAACGTCATCCGCCACGGATTGTGCCCGATATTGAATGGCGCGCGCGAGGCGCTAAAGCCGGCCGCCGCCAGTTTCGCCATCATCTCGGCTTCGTCATATCGCTGCAGGCCGATCCGCGCGCGCAATTGCCGGTAATCGGAAAGCGCCGTGGAGACCAGGCCGATCAGGGCGTCTTTCAGGAAGCCGTTTGCGGTCGCGAAGCGCAACAGCGACATCACGTCCCTGGCCATGCCAACCTCCGGTCGCAGCACGTCGCCCAAAACCAGGCGGCCGCCGGGCCGCAACAGCCGCCGGATCACCGCCAGCGCGCCATCGAGTTCTGGCGACGTCATGTATTGCGCGACTGAATTCATCACCACGAGGTCGACCGACGCCTCCGGCATTTTCCGCAGGTCATCGAGCGAGCGCACCCTGATTTTCAGGTTTGGGGCAAAACGCGCGATCAGCCGGCCGCGCACGCCCGGCGCAGGTTCGGCCAGGATCAGCTTGCCGCAGGCCTCCGCCACCAGCGCCGCCGACAGCGCTTCGCCGCAGGCATAATCGAGTACCACCGCGTCGGGGGCGGGGATGTAGCCGATGATATCCCTCGCGATCAGTTGAAAATGCAGGTCGCGATGCAGCCTGCTCGCATAAATTGTATGGGTGGAATCGTAATAATCGATCCAGTCTTCCATCGTCGTGGGGCGCCCGATAAGACCGGGTTCCGATCAGGAACCGGCATCAGGGTGATGCGTTAGATGGTCCGGCAACCCGTGTCCATGCCGTAGTTCTTGCTACCTAACAGGAAGGTGCATCGTGAGCAAAACCATGTCCGACAAAGTCTCCCCCGACCTTGATACGCCGACCGATCTGCCGAAGGCGGCGACGGAGAAGATTTCAGCGTCGCTCAACATTCTGCTGGCGGACGCCTTCGCGCTCTATCTGAAGACCAAGAACTTCCACTGGCACGTCAGCGGCCGGCATTTTCGCGACTATCATTTGATGCTCGACGAGCAGTCCGACGCGATTTTCGCGACCACCGATCAGCTGGCCGAGCGTGTCCGCAAACTGGGCGGCACCACCATCCGCTCGATCGGACAGATCGGCAAATTGCAGACCATCAAGGACAACAATGAGAGCTACGTGCCGCCGCGCCAGATGCTGCGCGAATTGATGGAAGACAACAAGCACGTCGCGGCGGCGATGCGCAAGGCCCACAAGCTCGCCGACGAACACGAAGATGCCGGCACCGCCGGCCTGCTCGAAACCTTCATCGACGAAACCGAGCGGCGCACCTGGTTCCTGTTCGAAGCGAGCCGCCAGGAGGGCAGCAATGAGGCGTGACCGATTTTAAGCCTTGGAAATCTCGAACACCAGGCAGGTCGTCGTGGCATGCGCGAGCAGGCGGCCCTTGGCGTCGGTCATGCGCGCCTCGGCGGTAGCCGTCCGGCGGCCGACATTGAGGGTGCGGCCCTCGGTGCGGACGCTGCCGGTATCCCTGGTCATGCCCCTGATGAAGGAGACCTTGAATTCGAGCGTGGTGTAGCCGGTGCCCGCAGGCAGCATCGAATGCACCGCGAGCCCCATCGCGGAATCCAACAGCGTCGCGGCATAGCCGCCATGGACCGAGCCGATCGGATTATAATGCCGGAAGCCGGGGATGCTGTGCATCACCACGACGCCCGGCTCGGCCGTGGCATCGAATGGTTCGATGGTTTGCATGATCGGCGGCGCCGGCAATGTGCCGTCAAGGATGGCGCGGACGAAATCGACCCCCGCCATCGAGGCCATGATTTCCATTGGCGTCACGCCGTATTCGACATCGCGGATAGGGTCGTCCATCGCTGAGTTCCGGTTGCGTCAGGCCATGACAATGACGATCATCATACTATGCCCGTTATTGCAATGCCAGTATGGCCGAATATTTCGGGCATGACCGTGCCGTCGGAGAGGACTGCGGCGCAAGCATCGAGGCAGGTTGCGGCACCCCCTCAGGCGCGCTTGTTTGCTCGCATCAGATCGGCGAACCGCTTGAACAGATAATGCGAGTCGCGCGGGCCGGGCGAGGCCTCCGGGTGATACTGCACCGAGAATACCGGTCGGCCCTTGAGCTCGATGCCGCAATTGGAGCCGTCGAACAGCGAAACGTGGGTCTGCGCCGCGCCCTCCGGCAACGTCGCCTGATCCACGGCAAAGCCGTGGTTCATCGAGGTGATTTCCACCTTGCCGGTGGTCTCGTCCTTGACCGGATGATTGGCGCCGTGGTGGCCCTGATGCATCTTCCTGGTCTTGGCGCCGACGGCGAGGCCCAGCATCTGATGGCCGAGGCAGATGCCGAACGTCGGCGTGCCCGAGTGGATGACCTTCTGGATCACCGGCACCGCGTATTTTCCGGTCTCGGCGGGATCGCCGGGGCCGTTCGACAGGAACACGCCGTCCGGCTTCATGGCGAGAATTTCCTCCGCCGACGTGGTCGCCGGCACCACCGTGATCTTGCAGCCCGCGCCGGCCAGAAGCCGCAGGATGTTGCGCTTGATGCCATAATCTATGGCGACGACGTTGAACTCAGGCTCGGTCTGGCGGCCAAAGCCTTTTTGCCACACCCACGGCGTTTCGTCCCAGGTAAAGCGCTGGCCCGTTGTCACCATCGGCACCAGGTCCATGCCTTCGAGGCCGGGCCATTCGCGCGCTTCTTCCTTGAGCCCGTGGAGGTCGAACTGGCCGTCCTTGGCGTGGGCGATGACGGCGTTGGGCATGCCCTTGTTGCGGATCAGGGCGGTCAGCGCCCTGGTGTCGATGCCGCAAAGGCCGATGATACCGCGCGCCTTCAGCCAGGCGTCGAGGTGACGGCTGGCGCGGTAGTTCGAGGGGGCGGTGATGGCGGCGCGCAGGATCACACCGCGCGCGCCCGGCGTCGCTGCCAAGTTCACCGTCTCGATATCTTCGTCGTTGGTGCCGACGTTGCCGATATGCGGAAAGGTGAAGGTGATGAGCTGGCCGGCATAGGAGGGATCGGTGAGGATCTCCTCATAGCCGGTCATCGCGGTGTTGAAGCAGACTTCGCCGACCGCCTGGCCTTCGGCGCCGAGGCCGAAGCCTTCCAGCACGGTGCCGTCGGCAAGCACGAGCAGCGCGGTCGGAACGTGGTCCGGCCAGGCCTTTGCATTTTCTGTTGCGGTCATCAACGCACTACATAGTCGCCGCATGCGCAGGCGTCAAAGCCGGAAAACGTTGGATTCACATGCAGTTTGCGCATGGTTGACGGACGGCGCGGGGCTTTTAATCTGGGCTGAGCCGCCAGGGGCGGTTTTTGATGAATTCCTTTCGAATTGGAGATGGCATGATGGATTCGATACCGATTTTACTGGTTCCTGGTCTCGGATCATCGTTCCGCAGCTACGCCCCGGTCGCACCGGCGCTGTGGCCTTTCGGTCTGGTGACAGTGGCCAACCATAACCGGGACGACCATATGGGCGCCATCGCGCGCCGCATTCTCGCCGAGGCGCCGCCGCGTTTCGCGCTGGCCGGACATTCCATGGGTGGCTACATCGCCTTCGAAATCATGCGGCAGGCACCGGAGCGCGTCTTGAAGCTCGCGCTGATCAACACCCAGGCGCGGCCGGATACGGCCGAGGCCAGCGAGCGGCGGCGCGCGGCCATCGCGCATGTCCGCGAGGGCGGCCTCCACGACGTCATCGACGAGATGTTCCCGCTATTCGTCCATCCCTCGCGCGCCGGCGATGCGGCCATCCGTAAGCTCGTCCATGACATGGCCGACGACATCGGCGCCGAAGGTTTTATCAGACAACAGAGCGCAATCATCGCGCGGGCTGATTCCCGGCCGACGATGGCATCAATCAGATGTCCGACGCTGGTGCTGACGGGCGATCAGGATAAGCTGATACCGAATACCCTGTCGAAGGAAATGGCCGAGAGCATCGCGGGCGCGAAACTGGTCATTATTGCCGATTGCGGCCATTGTCCCCAGCCCGAACAACCGCAAGCCACGGCCGCCGCCCTGGCCGAATGGCTGCGGATCTGAGTTGTCTCATCGGCGCGAACGGCATAGATCAGCGGTTCATGGTGATGAGGTGGCCGGAACGGCCGCGAGAGGAATACGATGCTGCGCGAAAACATCAACAATGCGGTCAAGGACGCGATGCGGGCCAAGGACGAGCGCAAGCTCTCCACGCTGCGGATGGTCAATTCGACCATCAAGAACGCCGACATCGCCGCGCGCGGGGAAGGAAAACCTCCGCTCAGCGATGCCGATCTGCTCGGTGTTTTCCAGAAAATGATAAAACAGCGCCAGGAATCCGTCGAGTTATACGACAAGGGCGGCCGCGCCGAGCTCGCCGCAGGGGAGCGCGAGGAAATCGCGATCATCTCGGCCTATCTGCCGAAGCAGATGGCGGAAGCCGACGTCAAGGCGGCGATCGCCGCCGTGATCGCCGAGACCAATGCCCAGGGAATGAAGGACATGGGCAAGGTGGTCGCAGCGCTCAAGACAAAATACGCCGGGCAGATGGATTTCGGCAAGGCCAGCGGCCTGGTGAAGGCGGCGCTTTCTTCCTGACCTCGCCCCGCTTGCGTCGCAAGAGCGGGGCGAGGGGGCGCATCGCGCGTGCGGTGAAACTTGCGCAGGAGCTCAAGCGCCTGCGTATCGCCGCACCGGATTGACGCAGATCAACGCAATTGATGCGGCGACCTGCCCAATGCGAAAAACAATGCGTGAGGAGGCAACGCCGATGACAACATCCATCTCCGGCAAGACCGATCCGGTGGTGCGGCGAATCACGACCGCCGACATTGCCGAGGCGCTGGGGGAGGGCTTGCGCGATTTCCAGGCCGTGCCGCTGTTCGGGCTGTTGTTCGGCGCGCTCTATGCCGCGGGCGGGATTGCGATCATGCTCTGCCTGACGGCGTTCGGCCTGGTCTATCTGGCCTATCCGCTCGCCGCCGGCTTTGCGCTGATCGGTCCGTTCGTCGCCATCGGCCTCTATGAAATAAGCCGGCAGCGCGAGGCCGGACAGAAGCCCTCGCTTCGCGGCATCTGGACCACCGTGAAGTCGCGAGGAGAAATCGGCTGGATGGCGTTTGTCACCTTGTTCGTCTTTATCATGTGGATGTATCAGGTGCGTCTCTTGATCGCGCTCCTGATCGGGCTCAACGCCTCGTTTTCAAGTTTGCGGGAATTCATCACGGTGGTCTTGACCACCAATGAGGGCCTGGTGTTTCTGGCGATCGGCAATGCCGTCGGCGCGGCGCTGTCGCTGATCCTGTTTTCGCTGACGGTGGTGTCGTTCCCGCTGCTGCTCGACCGCGACGTCGATTTCGTCACCGCGATGATCACCAGCGTGCGCGCGGTCGTCATGAGCCCGGCGCCGATGATCGGATGGGCGGCGATCATTGTCGTCCTCTTGATCGTTTCGGCACTGCCCTACTTCCTCGGCCTCCTGGTGACGCTGCCGGTGCTCGGTCACGCGACCTGGCACCTGTACCGGCGGATCGTGGCTCCGGTGGCGCTGTAAAATTCTCGCCGCTTGCGGGGAGCATCGCGCCAAGCGATGGGCCAATTAGACCGATAGCTAACCGAGAGCTTGGAAACGATTGGTTCATGGAATCGATTCGCTAGGGTCGCCGCGCAGTTGACTAAGATCAGTTTCGAAAGCCTTCGGAGGGAAGACATGACCGGTCGGGTCGAACTGACAGCCTGTCTCGGGATCGTCTTGGTCGCAGTTTGCGGGCTCGCTTGTGCCCAGCCGCAGGTGATCGGCGCGCCGCCCGAAGCTTCCAACATGAAACTGGTCGGAACCAACGACCTGCAGGCGCGCAGCGCCTATCAGCCGACCATCCACCATCAGGGCGACCGCTGGATTGCCTATATCGGCCACCACGGCGGCACCGACGACATTCCAGATCCGCTCAATCCAATAACCGGAAAGGCCGAGCCGAACGGTACCTCGATCGTCGACGTCACCGATCCCGCCCATCCCGGATATCTTCGCCACATTCCCGGGCAGGAAGGAAAGTATGAGGGCGGCGGCGCGCAGATGGTGCGGATCTGCGACGGCAAGTCGCTGCCCAAGGGCGACCCTGACGCGGTCTACATGCTGCGCACCTTCGGCAGCGAAGCCCATGAAATCTGGAATGTCGCCGACCCCGCCAATCCGGTCCTGGTCACGCGGCTCGGCGGCCTGAAGGATACCCACAAGAGTTTTTGGGAATGCGACACTGGCATCGCCTTCCTGGTCTCCGGCGCACCGGACTGGCGCACCCGCCGCATGACCCAGGTCTACGACCTCTCTGATCCCGCCCACCCCGAGAAGATCAGGGATTTCGGGCTTCCCGGCCAGGAGCCCGGCGCAACCGGCGCGGTGCCGACCGAACTGCATGGACCGATCTCGACCGGTCCGCAGGGCAACCGGGTCTATTTCGGCTATGGCACCGACAAGGGCGGCCTGTTGCAGATCGTCGACCGCGACAAGCTCATCCATGGTCCGAAGCAGCCGACGCCGGACAATCTTCGCTATCCGGAAATCTCAAGGCTTGCGATGTCGGCCTTCAACGGCGCCCACACGACCTTTCCGATGCCGCAGATGCCGATCGCCGAATTCGCGCACGACAAGGACGGCAACACCCGCGACATCGTGATGATCGTCGACGAGGCGATCGTGAATGAATGCGGCGAGCCGCGGCAGATGGTCTGGTTCGCCGACGTCACGGTCGAGAACCGACCGATGATGATTTCGAGCTACACGGTTGCCGAGGCCAGCGGCTCGTTCTGCGAACGCGGCGGGCGGTTCGGCTCGCATTCCGCCAACGAGAGCATGGCCAAGGTTTTCTACAAGAAGATGGCGTTCATCGCCTTCTTCAATGCCGGCGTTCGCGCGCTCGATATCCGCGATCCCTATCATCCGCATGAGGTCGGCTATTTCATCCCCTCGATCACGGCTTCGACCGACAAGCGCTGCGTCACCGTCGAGGGCAAGGACCGCTGCAAGGTCGCGATCCAGACCAACAATGTCGAAACCGACGAGCGCGGCTACATCTATATCGTCGACCGCGCCGATACCGGCCTGCATATTCTGGAACTGACCGGCGCCGCCCGCGCCGTGGCCGGCTTGCCCTGATGGCTGCGGGGCGAGATGCATAGCCGGCTGACCGCGTTTGTCCTTGCGATCGGGTTGCTGACCGGCGTCGCCGGCAGTGAGCATGCGCGCTCGGACATCGCGGTCTGGCGCGAAATCGCCTGGCCGTTTCCGCGCGACGCCTGGCCGGCGGGGCGCGCCTTCCAATGCACCGCCGCGGCCTGCGGCGAGGAGGTCGAGATCTATGTGCGGCCGAAGATCGGCTTCTGCAATTGCGAGGGCGGGGTTGCCGACGACGATGAAGTCGATCGCGTCGCCGATCTCGACATGATCAGCCAAAACTTCGTGCCGCTCGCGCCGGGCAATGTCGTTCGCGTCGCCGACATGCCGGGCCGGTCGCGAGCTTACGATCTCGAGATGACCGACGGCTCGCACCACGCCGCTATCGGCATCGCGCTCTCGCATCGCTGCGATCTGCTGGTGGCCGTAGCACAAGCCAAGGCGGCCGCGCCGGCGCTGCAGCACATGGCGCTCAAGTTTCTCGCCTCGCATGAAATGACAGATTGGATAATGTCGGCGCTGGGCGGGCACTGAGCAGTGACCGCACAATCTATTTTGGCCACTTAAAATGCCAAGTGCCGTTCCGGTGCTCGACGGAAGCGGCCGCGCGTTTGGAGGGCGTCCCGGTTGATGTCGCCAACAGCTTCACACGATCATCGCCGTCCCAGCCTGCAAATTCATAAAGCCATTGAACATCGTCCGGAACCCGATAGTGCCATTCCTTGAAAGAAGGATCGGACCCGACCGGGACAATATCAATTCCATTGGGAGGTCCGGATGGTCCGATACTCGAAGCGACGGAGACAAGCCAGCGCTTGCTCGGCGAGTAGTGCGGGGGCGACACGATTGCCGATACGTTCCCGGTGTCGGCGCGCACGAGAAGCCAGCTCACACCTTCCCAATAGTCAACTTCGATCAGCAACAGATCGTGGTTGGGGAAATATCCGGTGAGTTGATATTTGACGCAGCCTTTGGCCTCATCAGTTTGACATTTGGCATCTTCATTGTAGTAGACCCTCGTCAGCCCGTTACGGAATTTCAGTTGCAGCCCAGGTCCGACGCGCTGGGCCAGCTCCCCAGTTTGTTTCAGACACGCCCGTTCCGAGCGATCAAGATCGCCAACACTATTGTCGCCGATGCATCGACCGTCTTGCGAGGGATGATCCAGAGAGGAATAAGTTGGCGGGACGGCTGACGCGCTTGCGAAAGAAAAAAGCACTGCGATCGTGGCTGATATGGCGACACGTATCATAGAGGTCTTTGCGTTCCGTCTCGGCGCTGCTGATTACCACTATGGCATGTGCGCTTCGGTAGGAATAAGAGCTTAGTTCAAACTGCACAAATCTAACGATATCCG
>NZ_JBEKXH010000228.1:0-10352 GCF_049512235.1 Bradyrhizobium sp. | reverse complement strand
CGCGGACCTCGCAGATGTCGGGCTGGTTCCGGCCTTCAAGTTTTTTCGGCACGTCTTCCAGGGTGCGAATATTGGCAGTGACGTCTTCACCCTCGGCACCGTCGCCGCGCGTGGCCGCGGTGACGAGGTCGCCGCCCTCGTAGCGCAGCGACATCGATAGCCCGTCTATTTTCGGCTCGGCGCTGAAGGCGATCTCGTCGTCATCGCCAAGCTTCAGGAAGCGGCGGATGCGGCCGACGAAATCGAGCACGTCTTGTTCGGCAAAGGCGTTATCGAGCGACAGCATAGGCACCGCATGCCGCACTTTTGCAAAACGTCCGGAAGGTTTCGTCCCGACCTTCTGCGACGGCGAATCACTGGTGACGAATTCAGGAAACCGGGCCTCGATCGCGTTGAAGCGCTGGCGCAGAGCGTCGTATTCGGCGTCGGAAATCTTCGGCGCATCCTCCTGATAATAAGCCTTGTCGTGGCTCTCGATCTCAAGCGCCTGCCGCTTGTGCTCGACCTTGGCCTGGGCCTTGGTGAGGGTGGCGACGTCGGGGCGATGCTTGGTCTTTACTGTCTTGGCCATGGTCCAGGAATACGACGAAGTTGATTGGGAGAAAAGACGGTGGCGGCTTGTAACCTCTCCCCGCTCTGCGTGGGCTCTGCGCGGGGAGAGGTCGAAGTTGAGACGCGAAGCGTCGACCCCGGGTGAGGGGCGAGGCACTGCGTTCAACCAACGACCGGCTCCGCCCCCCCTTCCTCTCCCCGCGAAGAGCGGGGCGAGGGAGCGGACCAGCTACGCCGTCGCTGCTTTCAGCAACCGGTCCGCGGCGGCTCGGGCTTCGGCGGTGATCTCGGCGCCAGCCAGCATGCGGGCGATTTCCTCGCGGCGGTGATCGGCGGCGAGCGCGTTGACGCGGGTGGCGACGCGCTTGCCGCGGTCGAGCGCGTCCTTTGAAATCAGCAAATGCAGGTCGGCGCGCGCGGCGACCTGCGGGGCATGGGTCACCGCCATCACTTGCACCTGGCCTGAAAGTCTCGCCAGCCGGGCACCAATCGCGTCGGCGACCGCGCCACCCACGCCGGTGTCGATTTCGTCGAATACCAGCGTCGGCGCGGAGCCGCGATCGGACAGCACGACCTTCAGCGCCAGCAGAAATCGCGACAACTCGCCGCCGGAGGCCACTTTCATCAAGGGGCCCGGCTTGGTACCGGGATTGGTCTGGACCCAGAACTCGATACGATCAAAACCCTGCGGGCCGGGTGACCTCGCGTCGGAATCCAATTGCGTCATGAATTTCGCGCGATCGAGCTTCAGCGGCGCCAGTTCGGCATTGACCGCCTTGTCGAGTTTGTCGGCGGATTTGGTGCGCGCGGCAGAGAGTTTGGCGGCGGCGACGCCGTAGCGCGCATCGGCCTCGCTGGCTGCCGCCTCGAGCTTTTTCAATTGGTCGGCCCCGGCATCGATCAGCGCCACGTCGGCGGCGTATTTGGCCGCCAGCGCCGATAGCCCCTCGACCGGGGTCGAATATTTACGCGCCGCGGCGCGAAGCGCGAACAGCCGCTCCTCGATCCGCTCCAGTTCGGCAGGATCAAAATCGGCGGCGATCAGCGCCGCGTTGAGGTGCTGGTCGGCCTCTTCCAGCGCGTTGATGGCGGCATCGATCGCCTTCACCGCGGGTTCGACTAGCGCGGGCGAACTGCCGGCCCGGCGCTCCAGCCGGCGCACCGCCGCCGACAGTGCCGGGACCGGGGAATGGTTGCCGCCGACGGCCTCCTGCGCCTCGCGCAGATCGGCTGAAATCTTCTCGCCCTGCATCATCGTGGTGCGGCGTTCGGCGAGCGCGGTCTCCTCACCGTCCTTGGGCGAGAGCGTCTTCAGCTCATCGGCGGCATGGCGCAGATAGTCCGCCTCGCGGGCGGCGCGCGCCATATTGGCGCGATGCGCGTCGAGCACGGTGTTGGCGGCGCGCCCCAAATCCCAGAGCTGTTGCAGCGCCGCGACCTCCTTTTCAAGGCCGGCGAACGCATCGAGCAGCCGCCGGTGGGTCGCGGCTTCGACCAGCGCACGCTCGTCATGCTGACCGTGAATCTCGACCAGGGTGGAACCTACCGCCTTCAGGGTCTGCACGCTGATCGCCTGATCGTTGATGAAGGCACGGCTACGGCCATCGGCGAACTGCACGCGGCGCAGGATCATCTCGGATGAATTTTCAGAGCAGGAATCGTCGAGCCCGTTGTCGCTGAGGATTTTCGCGGCCGGATGGCTCTTGGGCACGTCGAACACCGCGGTGACCTGCCCCTGCTCCACGCCGTGGCGGACGAGGCTGGCGTCGCCGCGCCCGCCGAGCGCCAGCGCGAAGGCATCGAGGAGAATGGATTTGCCCGCGCCGGTTTCGCCCGTCAGTACCGCAAGGCCTCGGGAAAACTCGATATCGAGCCGTTCGATCAGGACGATGTCACGGATCGACAGACGCGCCAGCATGCGAGATCAGTTCCTGGTGAAGCGGCTCGGAACTCTCTTCCTCCGCACCCGCTAGTCCCTTAAGCAACCAGCCTAGGATTACAGAATTCCGGCGTGCTTTGGAATCGGAAGTTCGCGGCAGCGAATGGCGCGGGACCGACCCGAATTCCGCACGATAGCGTCTTTGAGCGAAAGCCTGCCCCGGACCTGATCCGCGGTGTGGTGCCGGCTCGCATCAAGAAAGCGCGTCAAAACAAAGGCCCCTAGCCGAGGCCAAGTTTCTTGAAGGCCTTGGAGATATAGGAACCGGTGTTCTCGGTCGGCTCGACCCCGCCGGACTTCACGAGATTATAGGCGTCCTTGTACCAGGGGCTCTCCGGAAAATTATGCCCGAGCACGGCGGCGGCGGTCTGCGCTTCGCCGACGATGCCGATCGCCATATAGGCCTCGGTCAGCCGGGCCAGCGCTTCCTCGACATGCCGGGTGGTCTGATACTGGGTCACCACGGTCTTGAAGCGATTGATCGCGGCGGTATAATTGCGCTTGTCGAGGTTGTAGCGGCCAATATCCATTTCCTTGCCGGCGAGTTGGTCGCGCGCGCCTTCGAGCTTGGCCTTGGCGCTGACCGCATATTCCGAGGTCGGATATTTGCGGACCACTTCCTCGAGCGCCGCAATCGCCTTCTCGGTGCGGCCCTGATCGCGGCTGACGTCCGGGATCTGGTCGTAATGCGAGGCCGCGATCAGATACTGCGCATAGGCGGCGTCGGGGCTGCCGGGATGCAGGGTAACGTAACGGGTGCCGGCGCCGATGCAGCTGTCGTAGTCGCCGGACTGATAGAAGGCGTAGGCCGACATCAAGAGTGCCTTGCGCGCCCATTCGGAATAAGGATGCTGGCGGTCGACTTCCTCGAACTTCTTCGACGCCGCTTTCGGATCCTTCTTCTGGTTCATCAAATACAAGCCCTCATTGTAGAGCTTGTCTGCGGGCTCTTCGACGAAGGTGTCATCCTTGGCCAGGAACTTGTCCCACAACGCGCCTGTGCCGCATCCACTGAGCGGGATCGCGAGCCCAACCATCGCCGCGGCCAGCCGAAGCCGCCGGCCGATCGGATGGCGGCCGGCGCCACCCGATATCTTGCGTAGTTGGAGTCTCATACGCGGTGCCGACATGTGTTCAAGACCTGACGCCTGTGATGCGGTAACCCGCAGCGCGCCATGAGCGTAGCCATGGCCGCAATGATTGCCTTGGGCTGTAACCGAAAAAGGTGCCTCAACCAATCAAATACGCAGGCAATTCGCCCGGATTAAGGCGATCCCGGTCGATGCAGCCGATCATGGTTACTTCGCTGGAGATATCAGACCGTTTCCAACGGAGTTCAGGGAAGGTCGGAGGCACGGTCGGAATACCTCAAAGACGACGCCCGGATCAAACGTTCAGGCCTTCCAAGGCCCCAGGGTCAGGAAACCAAAGTCAGGAGGGCTTAACGCCGGGACCGTACGGGGAGGATGAAGTCAGGATACGTCGGGACTGTAGGCTGGGGCGACAATCCCACCCGCCATGCCGCTGCCAACTTCGGCACGAGTGCGTGAACGGCGGGCCGTTTCCGCCTCGATCACCCGCCATGCGCTGCGATCAGCCATCAAGGCCGTCAGCACCGCATGGTTGAGCCTGTGGCCACCACGCACCGATCGATAGGCGCCCAAGAGCGGCAGCCCGGCGAGAGCCAGGTCGCCGATGATGTCGAGCACCTTGTGGCGCGCGCATTCGTCTTTGTAGCGCAGACCTTCGGCATTGAGCAGACGGGTCTCGTCAAACACCACCGAATTCTCAAACGAGGCGCCGAGCGCAAAACCCGCACTCCACAGCCGCGCGACATCGCTCATGCAGCCGAAGGTCCGGGCCCGACTAACCTCGCGGCGGAACCTTTCGGGGCTAAGTTCGAGCATGTAGCTCTGGCGCCCGATCACGGGATTGGCGAAGTCAATCTCGGCCTCGGCCCGGAAACCGGCCGCATAAGGCCGCAATTCGCCGTAACTATCGCCGATCACGACTTGGACCGGCTTCAGAACCTGGATGAAGCGACGCGGTGCCGACTGTGTGACAATACGAGCCTGATCGATCGCGGCGACGAAAGCGGCGGCGCTGCCGTCCATGATCGGAACTTCGGGGCCGTCGACCTCGATCGTGGCGTTATCGACGCCCATGCCCCGCAGTGCAGCAAGGACATGTTCGGCGGTGGAAACGAGCGGGCCTTCACGGTCGCCCAACACGGTGGCAAATTCGGTGGAGATCACTGCTTCCGTTGCGGCCTGAACCTCGCGGTCACACCCTTCCAAGCCGGTGCGAACAAACATAAAACCTGCATCCACAGGTGCAGGTCCGAGGGTCAGATTGACCGGTAAACCGGAATGAACGCCGACCCCCGTCACAGTGGCTTGAGCCCGAAGCGTTGTTTGCCGGCTAAATTTCATTCCAAAACCGCCCCACTGACTTTACCTGAAGATCGGAACGACGCGGGAGTTGCGCGCTCCGATTCGCACTTCAAGTTCCCCAAGTCACGGTAGACAATAACACCGCCTCGATGACCGCCAACTCACGCTTTTTTACCGATTGTTACCCTATCTCTGCCGTATTCGCGCCAAAGGTTAACCATATTGGATTTTTTTTGGGCCGCGATTTCAAGCCCGCCATCCGACCCCAACATACAAAATTAGTCGTTTAAAATCAGTTGCTTGGGACAGCCTCGCCGGGCCAAAAAGAAGGGGTCCCGGACAGCATGGCCGAGACCCCTTTGCGTGGCTTTCGCTGTAACAAATGTCAGTTCGTTTGCCGGCGTAGGAAGGCCGGAATATCCAAATGATCGTCGCCCTGTGGCATTGCAGCAACAGGTGCTGAGCGTCCATGAACATCCAAGCCCTGGGGAGCGGGCCGGCGAGCATATTCTGATACCGGATCGTCGGCTGCGATCTGCTCAGCGACCGAACGCTGCGGCTTCCGCTCCGGCAGTGGCGGCATGGTCGGGCCCGAGGCGCGGGCCGCGATCGGCGGCTCGGTCTCTTCGTCGCGGCGGCCGAGGCCGACATTGGCAAGACGCTGCAGCAGCGACAGCCGGTTCTTCTGCGGATGCTCCTCTTCGACCTCGCCACGAGCCTGCCGGATTTCGTTCTGGGCCGGCATCGGCAGATCTTCGAATTTCGGCATCCTGGGCGCACGAACGGGGGCACGTTCGGCGGCCTGGGGGATGAAGGTCTCGGGGGTCGCGGGCTCCTCCGCCTCGATCCGCGTGGCATCATGATCCGGGAACAGTGAGGGCTTCTGCGCGATCGGACGGACCGTGACATCGCCATAGGACGCCTGCTGCAGCGGCGCCGAGCCCGGCGGCTGCGGCACTCCCGGAGCGACCGCTGCGGCGATCGCCGCCAGCGCGGCGCGTTCGACGTTGCTGGCGCTGCGCTGCGGCGCGGTGGCAGCGGCCTGCGCCGAGGTCGGCAGCTCCGGCTTCTGAGCGCGCTCGGCAAGCCGCTGATTGTCGGCACGCAGCCGCGCCGTCAGATCAGCCAGGCGGCTTTCCGGCGTCATGGTCGAAGCCGCGGCAGCGGTGACCACCACGGGTGCCGCAGATGCCGCTGCATTGCGCGAGATCAGCGCCTGTTCGATGCCGGTGGCAACGACGGAGACGCGGATGATCCCGTCGAGCGATTCGTCGAAGGTGGCGCCGACGATGATGTTGGCATCCTGGTCGACCTCTTCGCGGATGCGGGTGGCGGCTTCGTCGACCTCGAACAGGGTCAGATCCTTGCCGCCGGTGATCGAGATCAGCAGGCCGCGCGCGCCCTTCATGGAGGAATCGTCGATCAGGGGGTTGGCAATGGCGGCCTCGGCCGCGGTCAACGCCCGCTTGTCGCCGGAGGCTTCCCCGGTTCCCATCATCGCCTTGCCCATTTCGCGCATCACGGCGCGGACATCGGCAAAGTCGAGATTGATCAGGCCTTCCTTGACCATCAGGTCGGTGATGCAGGCGACGCCCGAATAGAGCACCTGGTCGGCCATCGCGAAGGCGTCGGCGAAGGTGGTCTTTTCGTTGGCAACCCGGAACAGGTTCTGGTTCGGAATGATCAAGAGCGTATCGACCACCTTGTGCAGATCGGCGATGCCGGCTTCGGCGGTGCGCATGCGACGCTGGCCTTCGAAATGGAAGGGTTTTGTCACCACGCCGACCGTGAGGATGCCCATTTCGCGCGCGGTCTTGGCGATGACCGGTGCGGCCCCGGTGCCGGTGCCACCGCCCATGCCGGCGGTCACGAACACCATGTTGGCGCCGGACAGATGGTCGCGAATTTCATCGAGCACTTCCTGGGCCGCGGCCGCGCCGACATCCGGCTGTGAACCGGCGCCGAGGCCCTGGGTGACCTGGGTGCCCATCTGGATGATGCGCTGCGCTTTCGACATCGTGAGCGCCTGCGCGTCGGTGTTGGCGACGACGAAATCGACCCCCTGCAGCCCGGCGGTGATCATGTTGTTGACGGCGTTGCCGCCGGCTCCACCGACGCCGAACACGGTGATACGCGGTTTCAACTCGCTGATGTCAGGGGGAGTAAGATTGAGTGCCATGGTTGCCTCTCGATTTACGCGCGCGTTGGTTCGCCCCGGCCGGCGGCCGCGGGGTATGGTGGAAGCCGAAGGGTGAGGAAAGGTGACATCAGAAGCCCTCGCGAAGCCATCGTCCGACCTTTCCGAAATAGCCGTCAGTCCCTGTCCTGAGCTGCCGCGTGTGCCGCGGTTCGACGTGTTCAAGATGAGCGTATTGGGGATAGACCAGAAGCCCCGAGGGAACCGCGAACGAAGCGTTCTTGGCCTCGCTGGGCAGCCGGCCAAAGCCGAGGGGACGACCGACGCGCACCGGCCGGCCGAGAATACGGGTTGCAAGTTCAAGGATGCCGGTCAGCTGCGAAGCCCCGCCGCTCAGGACCACGCGCGCCTTTGGCTCTGCGGCAAAGGGGGAATCCGCGAGGCGGTCCCTGACCATTTCAAAAATCTCCTCGGCGCGATGCCGAACGATGTTTGCGATTGTGGCGCGGGACACGATCTGCGGAACATCCCGCTCGCTGTCGCCGGCGGTCGGCACCGACATCAGCTCGCGCGCGTCGGAACCGCCGGTCAGCACGGTGCCATATAACGTCTTGATTCGCTCGGCATCCGCAATGCACGCGCCGAGGCCGCGCGCAAGATCCATGGTAATGTGTTGCCCACCAACGGCAAACCCGCTGGCATGCACGAAGTTTCCGCCGGAATAGGTCGCGATGGTGGTGGTGCCGGCGCCCATCTCCACCACGGCGGCGCCGAGATCGGCTTCATCGAAGGTCAACACCGACAGGCCCGCCACATAGGGGCTGGCCGCCATGGCCTCGACCTCGAGATGACAGCGCTCGACCACCAGCATCAGATTCTTGGCGACCGTCGCATCTGCAGTGACGACATTCATATCGACGCCGAATTGCCGCGCCACCATGCCTCGGGGATCGCGAATGCCCTTGACGCCATCGAGGGCGTAGCCGACCGGCAGCGCATGCAGCACGGTCCGGCCCTCGCCGGTGGCGTGGCGCATGCCCGCAGAGGTGACCCGGCTCACCTCGGCGGCGGTAACCGCACCGCCGCGAATATCGGCCGCGGCTTCGATCAGCTGGCCGTGCAACCGGCCGCCCGATACCGAGAGCAGGACGGACTCGACCCGAACCTTGGCCATGCGCTCGGCCAGCGCCACCGCCTGGCGCACCGCCTGCTCGCATTCGACGAGATCGATCACCGCCCCGGCCTTCACGCCGCGGGACTGAATCTGGCTGCACCCGATCAACTCGACGGCATGGGTGCGTCCGCGCAGTGCCTCGCTGGGCCGGCACGGCTTCAGCCGCGCGATCATGCAGGCGATCTTGCTGGTGCCGATATCCAGCGATGCCACCAGCGCGGTGCGCTTCTGCGGCATCGGTCGCGTCTTCGGGGTCTGGTTGCGATCGAGGCCGGTCATGCGTCGCCGGCCTTCTTCTTCGACTTCTTGTCCTTGAACTGATCTTCGCGGGCCTTGGCCGCGTCGTCCGACAGCTGCACCGTGAGCCGATCCGGCAGGCGCATGTCGACGGCTGTGATATCGCGCGAGAACAGCCGGTCTTCCTGGTCGAGCTTGCTCAACGCCGCCAGCGCATTGCCGACATCGTGTTCCGGCAGCCTGATATCGAGCCCGTCCTTGAGCCGCAGGTTCCAGCGCCGTTCGCCAATGAAGATCGCAGCCTTGGTGGCCGCGTGCACCTGCGGATAACGCGCGAGCAGCGTGAGGAAATCCTTGGCGCGGGCTTCGGCGCCGCGGCCTACCACCAGCGGCAGCTTGAGGAAGCGACGTGTCACATAGGGTTCAAGCACCGCGCCGTCGTCTGCAATCACCGACAGGCGGCCATCCTGCTGCCACAGCGCGAACGCCGAACGTTCGGTTATGTCGATCTGGAGCTGGCCGGGATAGAGTTTCAGCACCGTGGCTTCGGCGATCCAGGGATCGGCCTTCAGTTTGTCGCGCACGACCGCGGGATCGAGGAACAACAGCGACGAGCGGCCCGTGACGCCGCCGATCGCGAGCACCTCGTCCTGGGTCAGTTGCTTGCGGCCGTTGATGGCGACCGATGTGATGCGAAAGCCGGCGCCATTTGCGATCGCGTTGCGGGTATCGCTCAAGGCCGAGGTCAGTTCCTCGACGTGGCCGCCGCGGACGATGCCGAAGCCGGCGCTGCCGAGCAGCAGCAGCGCGGTCGCAGCGACCCCGGCGCGGTGCGGAAGATAACGCTCGATCAGCGCGAACAGGCGGTGCGGATCCTGCTCGCGTTCCCGGCGCGGCTTGGCGCGGGCGCGCGCCAGGCCCAGCCGCTCGCGCAACAGCACCACCGCGCCAATGGCGGCGGCCTTCAGATCAGCTTGGGGCCCCAGCGATCGCAGCGATCGGGCGAGGCGTCCTGCACCATCCATTGCACGAGCTCGTCAAGTGTTGTCCCCGCAAAAGCTTGCGAGTTCTGGCGTAGGTGACGTCTCGGCCATGCCGGGCTGGGAGTTGACCTCAAGGCAGAAGAGGCCACCTGTTCCCTCGATGCGTCGTCGCAGCGGAAATCCGCCCGCCTCACGCCCCCGGTAGCCAAGCGCCACATGCGCCGCCAGCCCTGACCTTCGGACTTCCTGGTAAACAAAGGGTAAAATCGGTGCGGCAGGGATGTGTTTTGATCCGTCTTCCGAGTACTTTGGCGCGAAATTCGTAGAATTTTACCGATCAGACGATCAGTTCCGTTCTGGCGATCTCCCGGTAAGGTTGAAGACGTAGTCCGCGTAAAAGGGGTAAAAGTGGTGGCGAGTACTGCGACAACACGCCGGAACCATCCCGAAAAACAGTCCGAATGATCGGGAAAGTTGTGTCTCCGAAGTACACACCTTTTCCCTGTTAAGCCCTGTTAATACAGGCGCGGAAACAGGGGCATCCAGGTTCCCATGCTGATTCGCAGGTAAGCAAAAGGCGCTCGTGGGAGCCGCGCCCATCACTGGCTTGAGATGATTATTAAAGTTGGTGGGCACGCAATCGGTTCGCGCATTCGCGCGACCCGGGCGGCTTCTTTGCCCGCCCACCCGATTTCCGATGCACTTTTCAAACAGCCGAGCAAGATAGTCTGAGATCGTCATTGCGAGCCAACGGGTCGCGCGTATGCGCGCCCGATGAAAGGCCCCCGCGAAGCAATCCAGCTTTGGCGCCGCGAAAAGAAAGCTGGTAGAGTAGGAGTGTGGCGCAGTGAACTTTAGGCCCAGCATATCTGTTACCGCCCCTTTCGTTTGGCGGTGCCTTAGCGGCTGGACCGTGGTTCTTGTTTCCACACCCCCC
>NZ_JBEKXH010000227.1:0-10363 GCF_049512235.1 Bradyrhizobium sp. | reverse complement strand
TTCCATGATTTTGATCACGGCGAAGGACCCCGCCCCCGCGCCCATGATGGTGCGCGTCGGCGCGTCGTCTCCGAGCAGAAACAGCACCGCCGGCGTGATCGCTTCGGGCCGCATCAGCGCCAACGCCTGCGGCGGCAGCAGTTCTTCCGTCATTCGCGTCGCCGCCGTCGGCGAGATCACGTTGACGCGGATGTCGTTCTTGCGGCCTTCCTCGGCCAGCACATTCATCAATCCGACCATGGCGGTTTTCGCTGCGCCATAATTGGCCTGGCCAAAATTCCCGAACAGCCCGGAGGAGGACGTGGTCAGGACGATGCGGCCATAATTGCGCTCGCGCATGCCGTTCCACACCGCCTTGCAGCAATAGAAGGTGCCGTTGAGATGGACATCGATCACTGCAGCGAAATCGGCCGGCTCCATCTTGGCGAAGGATTTGTCGCGCAGGATGCCGGCATTGGCGCAGAGCAGATCGACGCCGCCCCACTCCTTCATGGCGCGGTCCACCATCGCCCCGACCTGCTCGAAATCAGAGACGTCGGCGCCGTCGGCAATCGCCACGCCGCCGGCGTTGCGGATTTCCTCGACCACGGCTTCGGCCGACGTCAGCGATCCGCCGCTGCCGTCGCGGGCGACGCCGAAATCGTTGACGACGACCTTGGCGCCGCGGCTCGCCAAGGCAAGCGCATGCGCGCGTCCAAGACCGTTGCCAGCGCCGGTGACGATGGCAACGCGTCCGTCAAACCTGATGGTCATGATTGAATGTCCCAAGCCATAAACAAACCAGTCTCAAGCAAAATAGATCAGGCCGATCCAGTCGGCCACCAAAGCCGGCTTGTCCTCGCCCTCGATTTCGACGCTGACATTGGTGCGCGACAGCAGCTCCGTCGGCTTGCGCAGCCTGGCTTCGACCAGCGTAAAACGGCCACGGACGCGCGAGCCCGAGCGTACCGGCGAGATGAAGCGCAGCCTGTCGAAGCCGTAATTCACCCCCATCGTGGTGCCCTCGATGACCGGCATGACCTCGTAGGACATGATGCTCAAGAGCGCCATCGTCAGAAACCCATGCGCCACGGTGGTGCCGAACGGCGTTTCCCTTTTGGCGCGCTCGGGATCGATGTGGATGAACTGATGATCGTCGATGACATCCGCATAGACGTCGATCCGGTGCTGATCGACCAGATGCCATGACGAGACGCCAACTTCGTGGCCGACCATGCCCTGATAGGCTGAAAGCGAAATCGGCGGCTTCTTCCAGACCTCGTTCATGGTTCAGTTCTCCGTCGATCCGGCCGACCGCACTGCCTGCAGCTCCGGAAAATCTTCTTCGCGGAATTCCTGGCCGCGCAGCGCGTCCTCGCGATCATTTTCGTGCTCGAGCCGGCGCAGCTGCACGCGGCGGATCTTGCCGGAAATGGTTTTCGGCAATTCGCTGACGAGCTCAATGCGCCGGATGCGCTTGAAGGGCGCCAGCCGGGTATGCAGGTGCCGAAAGATCGACAGCGCGGTTTCCCGCGAGCGCTCCCTGCCTGAAACCAGCATCACATAGGCCTTGGGAATAGCCAGCCGGATCGGATCGGGTGTGGGAACGACCGCGGCCTCGGCGACCGCGTCATGCTCCAAAAGAATGCTCTCGAGTTCGAACGGGCTGATGCGGTAGTCGGACGATTTAAAAACATCATCGGAGCGGCCGACGAAGGTCAGATAGCCTTCGTCGTCGGCAAACACCACATCGCCGCTGCGATAGAGTTCGCCATCGGCGCCGCTCAGCTTGCCGTCATCGCCTTGATAGCCCTGCATCAGCCCCGCGGGCCTGTCAGCCCCGAGCACCAGAGTGACCTCGCCCTCTCGGGCAAGATGACCGTCGATGTCGGTGATTTGCACACGGTATCCCGGCAATGGACGGCCCATCGATCCAACCTTGACTTTCTGTCCCGGCGAATTCCCCGCCAGCGCCGTGGTTTCAGTCTGGCCATAGCCGTCGCGGATGGTCAGTCCCCAGGCGGCGCGCACCTGGTCGATCACTTCTGGATTGAGCGGCTCGCCGGCACCGCAGACCTCGCGCAGCGAGACCTCGAAGCTTGCGAGATCCTCCTGGATGAACAGCCGCCACACCGTCGGCGGCGCGCACAAAGTGGTGACGCCACATTGGCCGATGGTCGCAAGCAATCCCTTGGCCTCGAAGCGCGGCTGATTGACCACGAATACCGTGGCGCCGGCATTCCAGGGCGCGAAAAAGCAGCTCCAGGCATGCTTGGCCCAGCCCGGCGAGGAAATATTCAGATGAATGTCCCCCGGCTGCAGCCCGAGCCAGTACATCGTCGACAGTCCACCGACGGGGTAGCTGCGCTGGCTGTGCCGCACCAGTTTTGGTTTTGCGGTGGTGCCTGAGGTAAAATACAAAAGCATCGGATCGTCAGCCGCGGTCGGCCCGTCCGGAGTAAAGGATTCCGGATAGCCCGCGGCCTGTTCATACGGCAACCAGCCCTCGTGCCTCGACGAGGCGTTGACGACGATGCGAATCAGTTGGCCGGCGCCGAGACCTGAGAACTTCGCCACCTGGTCCTGCGAAGCCACCACGACCCTGGCGCGGCCGCGATCGAGCCGGTCGCGCAGTTCGTCCGGGGTCAACAACGTGGTCGCCGGGATCACCACCACGCCAAGCTTCATCGCCGCCAGCATGGTCTCCCAGAGCGGAACGACGTTGCCGAGCAAAAGCAGCAGATGATCGCCGCGCTTCAGGCCGTGCGCGCGCAGGAAGTTTGCCACTTGATTGGAGCGGCGCGACAGCACTTCGAATGAAAGTTTGGTTTCGCGATTGCTGCCGGCATCGACGATCCACAGCGCCGGACGATCCTTGCTGTCGGCATGGCGCGCGAGCTCCGCGTCGAACCAATCCAGCGCCCAGTTGAAGGGCACCGGCTCCGGCCAGCGGAAATCCGCCACCGCCCTATCGTAGTCGGTTCGATGCCTGAGCAGGAATGCGCGCGCTTCCTGAAATGTGGTCATTGATTGCTCACTCGCTTCCCGCCAGTCCGCGAACGTGCTGGATAATTCCGGAGAAATCTACCCCGCCATTTCCTGCGGCATCGAATGCCCGGTAGAGTTCCTGCGCGTGCTTGCCGAGCGGCGTTGCCGCGCCGGTGGCCTTGGCCGCATCCTGCGCCAGCGTCAGGTCCTTCAGCATCAGGGCCGAGGCAAAACCCGGTTTGTAGTCGTTATTGGCCGGCGATGCCGGAACCGGGCCCGGTACCGGGCAATAGGAGGTCAGCGACCAGCATTGTCCCGAGGAAGTCGAGGCGACGTCGAACAGCGCCTGGTGCGAGAGGCCGAGCTTTTCGGCCAGCGCGAAGGCTTCGCTGACCGCGATCATGGAAATACCGAGGATCATGTTGTTGCAGATCTTGGCCGCCTGCCCGGCACCCGCGCCGCCGCAATGCACGATCTTCTTGCCCATGTTTTGCAGCACCGGCTTGGCGGCCGCGAAGGCTGTTTCCTCGCCGCCGCACATGAAGGTCAAGGTCGCGCCCTTGGCGCCGCCGGTGCCGCCGGATACCGGCGCATCGACCGCGGCGACGCCATGCCTGGCCGCCAGCCCATGGGCCTGTTTCGCGCTTTCCACATCGATGGTCGAGCAATCAATGATCAAGGCACCCCTGGTGATCGCCGGCAGCACATCGTTCCATACCGACAGCACATGTTTGCCGGCGGGCAGCATCGTGATGACGACATCGGCGCCTTTGACTGCGCCAGCCGCGCTGTCGGCGATGGCAGCGCCATCGCTTTTAGCCTGCTTGCGGGAGGCTTCCACCAGATCGAACGCGATCACCTTGTGAGCGGCCTTGACCAGATTGGCGGCCATTGGCCCGCCCATGTTGCCGAGCCCGATGAATGCGATGTGTGCCATGTCGAATTCCCTCCGCTTGAGGCATCTTTATTGCGCGTACTCGAAAACGAGTTCATCGGCGCCGATCTCCGCGAAGTAAGGCATGACCATCTCCGGCGTCACATCCTCGATCCGCGGCGGCGACCAGCTGGGATTGCGATCCTTGTCGATCACGGCGGCGCGGATGCCTTCGCGAAAATCGTCGCTTCTGAACACTTCCAGCGCGGCGCGATACTCCCGCACCAGACATTGCTGCAGCGAGGAGGACGCCCGCGCCAGCCGCAGCAGCTTCAGGGCGACCACCATGCCGCGCGGCGACTTGCCGCGCAACGTCTTTAGGGTCGATTGCGCCAGCTCCGAGCCGTCGCGTTGCAAGGCTGCAAAGATCGCTTGCATGGTGTCATGGGCAAACCAGCGGTCGATCGGCGACTGCATCGCGGCGACCGGCCCGGCGCGTTCGCCGGTCGAAAAACCATCGATGGCTACTTTCACGTCGCCGGACTTCACGCCTGCGCGAAGACCGATCAGCATGTCGCGCAAGGCGCCGAGCCGGTTCGAAGGCACCACCGCGTCCGCAAAATGGGCATAGACCGCATCGGGGCCGTTCATGATCTGGCTGGTCAGACCAAAATAGGTGCCGATCTCGCCCGGCGAGCGCGACAGCAAAAAGGTGCCACCGGCATCGGGGAAGAAACCAAGACCGACCTCGGGCATCGCCAGTGTTGTTCGCTCGGTAACAACCCGATGGGCGCCGTGCGCCGAGAGACCGACCCCGCCGCCCATCACGATGCCATCCATGAAGGCGACGTAGGGTTTTGGGAAGGCCGCGATGCGGGCGTTGAGAATGTACTCCTCGCGCCACAGGATCTTGCCGAGATCGCCGCCCACCTTTGAGCTTTCGTACAGCGCCCTGATATCGCCGCCGGCGCACAGCCCACGGTCACCGGCGCCTTCGAGCAGGATCAGGCCGACCGCCGGATCGGCCTCGAATTCGTCGAGCGCCTTTACGATGTCGCGAAACATTCGCAGCGTTACCGCATTGATCGCCTTCGGCCGGTTGAGCCTGATGACGCCCGCGCCGCCTTCGCGCCGCGCGATCAGGTCGGGTTCGGAAACTGTGGCAGCGGCAGCCTGAGCCGTCATCGCGCGCCTTCGATCAGCTTGCGTGAGACGATCAGCCGCATGATTTCGTTGGTGCCTTCGAGAATCTGGTGCACGCGCAGATCGCGCACGATCTTTTCAATGCCGTATTCACTGAGGTAACCATAGCCGCCGTGCAATTGCAGCGCCTGATTGGCGACCTCGAAGCCGACATCGGTGCCGAAGCGTTTAGCCATCGCGCACAGCATGGTGGCATCAGGATCCCTGCGGTCGAGCGCCGCCGCTGCCCGCCACACAAAGGTCCGCGCCGCCTCCAATTCGGTCGCCATGTCGGCGAGGCGAAACTGCAGCGCCTGGAATTCGTCGAGCCGCTTGCCGAAAGCCTTGCGCTCCTTCATGTAGGTGAGCGACTTGTCGAGCGCGGATTGCGCGCCGCCGAGCGAGCAGGCCGCAATGTTGATGCGCCCGCCGTCGAGCCCGGCCATCGCGATCTTGAAGCCGATGCCTTCGTCGCCGAGCCGGTTGGCAAGGGGCACGCGGGCGTTCTCGAAAATCACCGCCCGGGTCGGTTGCGCATTCCAGCCCATTTTGCGCTCGTTGACGCCGAACGAAAGCCCTGGCGTGTCGCCCTCGACCACCAATGTCGAGATGCCGCCGGGGCCATCACTGCCGGTTCGCACCATCACGACATAGAGGTCGCCCTTGCCGGCGCCGGAGATGAACTGCTTCTGGCCGTTCAACACATAGTGGTCGCCGTCACGCACCGCCCGAGTTCGTAAGCCGGCGGCGTCCGATCCGGAGCCAGGCTCGGTCAGGCAATAACTCGCCAGCCATTCCATGGTGCAGAGTTTAGGCAGCCATTGATGGCGCTGGCTGTCATTGCCATAAGCGTCGATCATCCAGGATGCCATGTTGTGGATCGAGATGAAGGCCGACACCGTCGGGCAGCCCTGCGCCATGGCCTCGAAGATCAGCGCCGCGTCGAAACGCGTCAGCGCCGAGCCGCCGACGTCATCGCGGATGTAGATGCCGCCGATGCCCAGTTTTGCTGCCTCGCGCATCACCTCGACGGGAAAATGTTTTTCCTCATCCCAGCGCAGCGCATGCGGCGCGATCTCTTCCGCGGCAAACTCCCGCGCCATGTCGCGAACCGCAATCTGGTCTTCGTTGAGGGCGAAGTGCGTCATTCGGGCCGCCAGTCCGGCAGCAGCATCACGTGACGAGAAAAGTCGGTACCGGCGATTTTCGCCGCAAATCTGCGATCCGCCGTTACGAGCTGCGCGTCCAGTCGTCGTGCCGCTTCAAGGTAGATCAGGTCATAAATTGGATGCCGAAGCGTGCACGCATTTTCAAGCGCGGGTTCGATCAACTCATCGACATCCATCAGATCGGGCAGAAACCGCGTCAGCGAACCGAAATGATACGCGGCCTCATGAGAAGTCGGCATCCCTTGGATCGTCTTGCGAGCGAGCGCGTTGGCGATTTCAGTCGCGATCAAGCGGGGTGCGACAAGATGATCTCCGGAACCGTACAGCTCTTTTGCTAGGTCAGACATATCTTCAAGCACAAGCCATTTGACCGCTACGCTTGCGTCGATGACCAACGTCCTCACATCAAGCCTTCCCTGATCTCATCCAAAGTCAGGGAGGGCTGAATGCCGTTACACCGCGAGTGAAAATATCGCGACACGGCCACGCCCTCTTCGGGCGTGAATTTTTCCTTGCGTGCCAGCACGAATTCGACTTCCTGCTCGAAAGTGCGGCCATTCGCGCGCGCGCGGCGCTCGAATGCCGCCTCCAATTCATCGGCGCGGCTGCGTGTATCTGCCTGTGCCATAGGGTATCTCCGCCAATATCCGGCTTATTCATTACCTCAATTCATGGTCGGAATCGAGAACTCCGCGCCTTCCTTGACGCCGGAGGGCCAGCGCGCGGTGACCGTCTTGGTCTTGGTGTAGAAGCGGATCGAATCCGGGCCGTGCTGGTTGAGATCGCCGAAGCCGGACTTCTTCCAGCCGCCGAAGGTGTAATAGGCGATCGGCACCGGGATCGGCACGTTGATGCCGACCATACCGACATTGACCTTGGCCGCGAAATCCCGCGCCGCGTCGCCGTCGCGGGTGAAGATCGCAACGCCATTACCGTAATCATGGTCGGACGGCAGGCTGAGCGCCTCGTTGTAGTCATGGGCGCGCACCACCGACAGCACCGGCCCAAAAATCTCTTCCTTGTAGATCCGCATGTCTTTGGTCACATCGTCGAACAGGCACCCGCCCATATAAAAACCGTTCTCATAGCCCTGCATCTTGAAGCTTCGGCCATCGACCGCGAGTTTTGCACCCTCTTTGATACCTATCTCGACATAGTTCTTGACGCGATCAAGCGCTTCCCGGGTCACCAGCGGGCCATAGTCGGCGGACGGGTCGATCGAGGTGCCGATCTTCAGGGCCTCGACCCGCGGGATCAGTTTTTCCATCAAGCGGTCGGCGGTGGTCTTGCCGACGGGGACGGCGACCGAGATCGCCATGCAGCGCTCGCCGGCCGAGCCATAGCCGGCGCCGATCAGCGCATCGACGGTCTGGTCCATGTCGGCGTCCGGCATCACAATGGCGTGGTTCTTGGCGCCGCCGAAACATTGCGCGCGCTTTCCGGTAGCGGCGGCGCGCTCATAGATATATTGCGCGATCGGCGAAGAGCCGACGAAGCCGACGGCGCGGATATCGGGGTCGTCGAGGATGGCGTCGACGGCTTCCTTGCCGCCATTGACGACATTGAGGATGCCCGGCGGCAGGCCGGCCTCGATCATCAGTTTGGCCAGTTCCATCGGCACGCCGGGATCGCGCTCCGACGGCTTCAGGATGAACGCATTACCGCAGGCAATGGCGGGGGCGAATTTCCACATCGGGATCATCGCCGGGAAGTTGAACGGCGTGATGCCGGCGACCACGCCCAGGGGTTGCCGCATCGAATAGATGTCGATGCCGGGACCGGCACCCTCGGTATATTCGCCCTTCATCAGATGCGGGATGCCGCAGGCGAATTCGACCACCTCAAGGCCGCGCTGGATGTCGCCCTTGGCGTCGGGAACGGTCTTGCCGTGCTCGCGCGCCAGGAGATCGGCGAGCTTGTCGTAATCGCGCTGCGCCAGTTCGAGGAACTTCATCATGATACGGGCGCGGCGCTGCGGGTTGGTGGCGCCCCATTCCGGCTGGGCCGCCCTGGCGTTCTCGACCGCGGCGCGCAGCTCGGCCTTGGAGGCCAGCGCCACCTGGGCCTGGACGTCGCCGGTCATCGGCTCAAACACGTCGGCATACTTTCCGGAAGTGCCCTTGACCTCGCGGCCGCCGATGAAATGTCCGATTTCGCGCATGGGTTCCTCCGTAAGCCTCTCGGCCAGCGCCGATTTTGGCGGCATCTTGCAGTGTTTGCGGCGTTTGGGAAGGGTCTCGATGCGCAGCGCGTTTGCGAAAATGCGGGTCTGGCCCCGGTCTTGCCCCGCGGTTTCGGCCGCCTACGACCAATATCGCACACGATGGCGCCGAGAGCTCGTCACTGCCGCGCCGGTGCGGCGGCTTTTTTGACTGCGGTTTTCTTCGCCCCCGGCTTCGGCGCGGTGGCGCGATCGAGCACGGCGTCGCGCCCGGCGGTCAGAATTTCGTCGGAGAACTCCCCTTGACCGGCGATGCGGGCCAGCACCAGTGTCCCCATCATGGTCGCGATAGCGGCCATCGCCTGTTTGCGCGCGGCCTCGGGCGGCTGTTCAGGAATCTGCGCGGCGAGCATGTCGATCATCTGCTCCAGTTTGGCCGCGAAGGCTTTTCGGGTTTTCGGACTCTCGCGGGCGATATCGGCGCCAAGCGTCGGAACGGCGCAACCCTGGCCGGGATCGTCGCGGTGAACGGGGGTCAAATAAGACGCAACGATGGTCGCCAGCCGCTGGTCCGGCGGCGTCTGTTCGGCAAGCTTGCGCCAGCGCTCGGTCGACCGATCCATCGCATAGGCAAAGGCCTCGATGACAAGCGCTTCCCGGGAAGCAAAATGCGCGTAGAACCCGCCATGGGTGAGGCCCGCGTCCTTCATCAGGTCGGCGACCCCGATGCCATGCGCGCCCTTCTCGCGCAGCCGCACCGAGGCTTTCTTCACGATCCGCGCATGGGTCTCGATCTTGTGTTCCCTGGAGTAGCGCATCTGCAGTCCCATGAAATGTCCGGGATCATATAATAGCATCCGTCAGCAATGGAAAGCTGCATCTATTTGAGCCCCCGGACGGCTCGCGGTTAACTGACCCGTCCTTCGGCCGGCGACCTCCTCGCGATAGCTTGACAAGCCCGTGATTTACTCGGGAATAACCATCCCCGACCGAGCTGACGTCAACCCGCGAGACCGCGCATGCATATGCTCAATCCCTATTGCGGCGTCGACCGCGACCCGCGCGGCGTCGTTCGGCTGACGATCTGCAATGCCGGTTCGCTCAATATCCTGGGGTCGGCTGGGATCAACGGCGTTCGCGAGGGATTGCAGGTTCTCGCGACCGAACGGCATGTTCGCGCGCTGGTCCTGGCAGGCGAAAGCGAAAAGAGCCTGATCGGAGGCGCGGACATCAAGGAAATGGCTGGGCTCGACCAGGCCTCCGCCGAGAAATTCATCACCGGCCTGCGCGATCTCTGCGAAGCCGTGCGGACCTTTCCGGAACCGGTGATCGCACGGCTGCCCGGCTGGTGCCTCGGCGGCGGCCTTGAAGTCGCCGCGTCCTGCGATTTCCGCATCGCCGCGCATGATGCCAAATTCGGCATGCCCGAGGTCAGGGTCGGAATTCCCTCCGTCATTCATGCCGCGCTGTTGCCGAGGCTGATCGGCTGGGGCCGCGCCCGTTGGCTGGTCATGACGGCCGAGATTATCGACGCCGCCACCGCGCTGGCCTGGGGGCTGGTCGACGTCGTCGCGCCGGAAGGCGGCCTCGATGCCGCGGTCGAACGCACATTGGGCCTGCTGCTGGAATGCGCGCCGGAGGCCTTGCGTGCGCAAAAAGCCCTGCTCCGGCAATGGGAGGAACTGCCGCTGAAGGCATCCGTCGATCTCAGCATCGACGTGTTCGGGCAGGCCTTCCTGACCGGCGAGCCGCAGCGGCTGATGCAGGGTTTTATTGACCGGAAACGACAGGCATAGCCTGCGTCTAGAAAATGCAAAAGCACTTTCAATCTGCCTGCCTGCATGATACGCTATCAAGCGTTGTAATATTTTTCATAGCCTTTCTAAGATTGTTGCGACGGACTCAACTATTTTACCGATCGGGGTAACGCCCATGCCATCGGATCAGTCACGGCAGTTTATGCCGTCGTCACGGACCCAGAACAACAATATTCGATTTGGCCGGAGCGTT
>NZ_JBEKXH010000226.1:0-10370 GCF_049512235.1 Bradyrhizobium sp. | reverse complement strand
CAAGCCCGTTGGAAATGTTGACGGTAAAATTGTAGCTCGGATCGCACGTCCCCGACTCGGTCACGAACGCCAGATTCCAAGATCCGTTGAATGCTGCCGATGATCTGGCGGCGTGAGCCGATGCCAGAGAGCAAACAAGAACCAAGATCGACAAAGCAAGCGCCTTCATGATATGCCTCCTGTGGGACATCTATCGAATTATGTGCAATCTGATTCGAGGCTCGCGGTTGCCCGCATATTAGAATGCGGTCCGCGAGAGGGCCTTGCTGCTCTCCTTTTCCTAATTTGTTTTCGGGTCACCGCGTCCTCGAAACCGTGCTCATGAGAATTCGCGCAAGTTGTTTGCGCACGTAAAAGAGCCGGCTCTTCAGGGTCGCAGACGCAATGCCGGCAATCTCGCTCATTTCAGCGATCGACTTCTCGCGATCAACGCCGCGACGAAATCGCTGGCGATCGAGTACGCATCGAAGGGCGTGCGGGTCAACGCCGTGGCTCCCGGCGTCATCAAAACGCCAATGCACGCTCCGGGAACTCACGAATTCCTGTCCAAACTGCACCCGGTCGGACGCATGGGTGAAACGGCGGACATTGTCGGCGCAATCCTGTTCCTGGAAAGCGCGTCTTTCATCACCGGCGAGATCCTGCACGTCGATGGCGGCCAGAGCGCCGGCCACTGACGCGAGCTTTTACGCCGGCAAGGACAACGCTCATGCGGCATCGATTGCCGACAGATGGTTCAGCCACGTAGATGCGGTACATCGGGCACCCCCAATCTCATGGTCCGAGAGCTCCTTCGATACATTTAATCAAGTCGTGGATTTCAAATGGCTTCTCGAGAAAGCAGGCCGCTCCGGCGGCTGCCGCCCTCGCTTCCAGACCCGCCTCGGAATGTGCGGTGATCAAGACGACAGGAATCTTCGAGCCTGATGCAGCGAGATGCCTGATCAGATCCAATCCACTCATGCCGGGCATATGAACGTCTGTTACAATCAGACTGCAAAGTCCCTGCCCGTTTACAGCGATGAAATCCCGACCCGACGTGTATCCGCTGGTCTCGAACCCATGTAAGGAGAGCGAGTCAACAAGGGCTAACCTGAATGAATCGTCATCATCGATGACCGAAATTGCAAAACCTGTCTGCACTCAAGTATCCTTGCCCGGGCTTGATCAGGTAACCGGGATTTTGGGATGTTCGCATATTCCTGCATTGCTCAGACATTATACACGAGTGTTATTGAATATTGAATGTTGGGGCGAACCTCCAAGCCATCGAGGGGACGGTACGTAAGGTACGGCCCTGACGACATACTCGGCGGCCCGGACGACGACCGGACTAAGCCCAGCCAGATTCTCAACGTCGCGACAGGTGCTGTTCGCCTCGCCTGCACATCTCGGACGGCACGGAGCGCCGGAGTGCCGGACGTGGCGTGCGGCCGCGATCATTATGCGCTCGGGCGTTTCGCGGAACAGGCTTCGCAACGCAACCGGCCGGTCAAAGCTGCGGCATCACAGCATAATCGCAGCCCGTGCAAGGCATCACACGGCCCTCAGGCCGTAATTCCCGGCAACTCAAGGTTCGTTGGTCGAAGTTGGCGTTCAGCCCTTCACAGCTCTTTCAATGCACCCGATCAAGTCGTATATCTCAAATGGCTTTCTGAGCAAGGCCGCCGCACCCGCGGTGGCGGCCTTGGCCTTAAGGTTCGAGTCTGAGCGTGCCGTTATCAAAACGACGGGGATTGTCGCCCCCCGAGAGGCTAGGCATTTTATCAAGTCCAGCCCACTCATACCGGGCATGTGAATGTCCGAAACAATGCAATTGAATGACTTATCACCAATCGCACCAATATAGCCCTCCGCGGAGGCGTATCCGCTGGCTCCATACCCGAGAGAAAACAACGATTCCACGAGCGCTACCCGGAATGACTCGTCATCGTCGATGACCGCGATTTCGAGATGTCTTGGCACACGGCATCCATGCCCCGAATTGATCAAAGAAGCGGGGAACACAACTTTTGCATGCACCTCCGATGCTCAGGAATTATACAAGAGTGTTATAGCCAGCCGTTAGTGAGGCAGGCCCGACCGACAGCTCGGAAATTGGTTCTGTTTTCAGGCCGAATACCAGGGCTGTTCTGGCCCGTCCCGCCGGGATCAGATGGCAGGGATAGAAGGCTTCATTGTCGCGCCTTCCAATCGAGCGCCAAACGGCCTCGCCGTGCAGGAATTTCAGACAACGCTTGTCGGCATGATAGGGCACGATCTTCGACAAACCTTACAAACCATACAGGGCACCTACGCGCTGCTGCGCTCCCGTCCAGAAGTCCTGTCCGAGCAGGGATACGCGCTCGGTCACCGGATTGAGGTACGGTCGATCGTAAGACAAGGTTCGCTTTTCTCGATCTACTTGCCCGCGGCACCCGCGATTAGCCAGAGCTAAGGGCTCGCAATAATTGACCTTTTTCCAAGCCGGAGCAGGAAGTTTCACCTATACGTAGGTGTGATCCCGGTCCGATACCGTTCATGCTAGCTTCTCCGGCGGAAATCCGGGGTGGGTCCAGAGGCATGCAGACCGGCACTGAGGAAAGAGCCATCGTGCACGTCGTCGATGACGATGCTTCGATGCGCCGCGCGTTGGAGGACCTCTTCGACTCGGTAGGGCTTCAGACCCAAACCTATGCCACAGCGGACGCCTTTCTCTCGGTGAAAGTTGCAAACAGGCCTGGATGCATCGTCCTGGATGTCAGACTGCCTGACATGAATGGTCTCGAGTTTCAAACTCGGTTGATCCAAACCGGCATCGGGATTCCCGTCGTGATGATGACTGGATTCGGGGACATTCCAATGTCTGTGCACGCCATGAAACGGGGCGCAATAGACTTCCTCGCCAAGCCATTTCGTGATCAGGATATGCTCGACGCCGTTATGTCCGCCATCGAGCGCGACCGACAACGACGAGTCTTCGAGGACGACGTTTTGCAGTTGCAGCAACGGTTTGAATCCCTTTCGCCGCGCGAACAAGAAGTGATGCTGCTTGTCGCGACAGGCAAGATGAACAAGCAGGTAGCCGGCGATCTGGGGATCAGCGAAATAACCGTCAAAATTCATCGAGGCGCTGCCATGCACAAGATGGGAGCCCGAACATTGGCAGACCTTGTTCGCATGGCCGACGCTCTCAAGCCAGGACGCCGAAAGCCTATCCGATAGCCTGCGCGGATAAGATGCACCCGGAAACGGTGCAGCGTCCCGTCCTGCACCATATACTTGCCAAACCGATGGTCTGGGCTTCCGTCATCGTTTTATTTCCAGCGGTAGGCCCTGATGACCTCGGGATCGGGGTCAATTCCGAGGCCGGGCCCCTGAGGCACGGAAATCCGGCCGGCCTTCGGGCTGAGCGTGCTCCCATAGATCGTTGCCTCAAGGTCGAACCAGCGCCACTCTATCATGGAGTCGGCGGTGCCGAGGGCAGCCGTTGCATGAATCGCCGCCAGCAGACCCGGACCGTCATAGAAAGAGTGCGGCATCACCGGGATGTTGTGCACAGCCGCGAGGGCGAAGACTTTGACCAGCTCAGTGATGCCGCCCATTTTGGCCGGACTTGGCTGAACAAAGTCCACAGCCTTCGCAGCCAGCATTCGTTCGAAATCCATCAGCGTGTAGACGTTCTCGCCGGCGGCGATCGGAATGCCGCGCGTCCTTCTCAACTCGGCGAGACCGTCAAAATTCTCCGGAGGCCAAAGTGGCTCCTCGAGCCATTTCAGACGAACTGCCTTGAGTTCCTCCGTGATGAGCCGCGCCCGGTACAGCGTCCAGGGACAGTTGACGTCAAGTGTCAGCTCGATATCAGGTCCGGCTTCCTCGCGAGCTGCGCGGACCGCCGAGAGCTCAATTTCATGGAGCTTGAGTGCACCGAAGCCGGTGTCGATCGCTTGCCGCACGCTGCTTCGGACATGGGAGGGCTCGGAATAACGGACCATGCTCGCATAGCAGGCGATATCGGCCGCGCCGCCACCCAGAAGCCGGTACAGCGGCAGTTTGGCGGCCTTGCCAGCGATATCCCAAAGCGCGATGTCGACCGCCGAGATGCCAAAGGCGAGCGCCCCAGCCCGTCCGAACACGTGCAGCTTTCTCTGAACCTCCAGCATCAGCGGGCCGATCCGGGTGGCGTCCTGCCCGACGCACAGCGGCGCAATCAGTTGATCGATCGCGAGCTTGGCGGAAGCGACCGCGCGAAAGCCAAAGGCCTCGCCCCAACCCACCAATCCCTGATCGGTTGTCACCTTGACCAGCAGCGAGTCCGCGGCCGGCAGGTTGCTGTCGCCCCAGGCGGACGCATCAGACCTGCTTCCGGCCCTGAACGGAATGCGTAGTGGAAAGGTCTCGACGCCGGTGACGATCATTTTCGACGAGCCCTCCATGCGCCCAAACGGTTGTCGTTCTATCAGCGCTTCTAAGGGGTCGCGCCCGGAATGCTGCGCGGATCATCACCACCTTCGTGGTATTCGAGACCGAGCGGGCCGATTGCGGTCACCTGTGTGACGTACTCGCCCGACTTCGCCCAGTGGAAATGCCAGGTCTCGCCAGGCAGAACGATAACGCTGCCCGGTGGATAGGCCTTTACCTTGTCACCATCGAATCTCTCGCCGAGCCCGATGTAGAAGACGCCCGACATGACCGTGTAGATGCGATCCTCGGGATGCTTGTGTGGCATCAGTTTTGTGCCCGCAGGCACCTTGACCCTGACCACGTAGGGACCGGGTTCCGTCGGATGGCCAACCAGGACAGCGAGGCGAGCCGCGGGCGGAAAAGCCGGGAACGGCCTCCACTCGATGTCTTCGGGCAGGATCGACCTGAAAGTCGCCTGGTCTGGCTGATGTGCGCGAGACATAGTGGTTCTCCAGGTCGCAGCCGATGATTTGGACGATCCTAAATCTGTGACCACTGGATCAGTTTAGTGTCCAGCGTGATAGGGCCGTTAAGAAACTTGGGTACCGGACAGTTGTCCTCAGCCTCGCCGGTGAGGCTCAAATATCAGGTTGAAAGAGATGCCGACATCGCCCCGTTCGACGATGGCTATTTATCTTGGTCATTCGCCGAGCTGACCGACATGGAAGCCGAGCCGATTTTCGACGTCGCCGGCGCGATGGAAACCACGCGCCATCAGCGCCTTGATCCGCTTCTGGCTCGCCGGACGACCGAGTGCAGCGATGAAGGCCTCCCATTCGGGCTTGATTTCCGCATCCGCCGGCAGGCTCGCGACATCGACAAGTCGTTTGGTTTCCGCGATTGCCTGCTTGTCGAACGACGCAATGCGCATTGCGAGCGCATCGACGAAACCGTCGAGCTCGGAGTCTGGAAGAGAGCGATTGACGTAACCGTAACGTTCTGCAAGATCGCCATGGATGTCGTCGGCGCCGAGCAATACTTCCAGCGCTCGACCTCTACCCATCAGACGCGGCAGACGCGCCATCGGTCCACCGCCGGGCACCAGACCCGCGCCTACTTCCCATTGGGACAGAATAGCCTTCTCCCGGCTTGCGAAGCGCATGTCACTTGCCAGTCCGAGCTCGCTTCCGACACCCGTCGCGCGCCCCCTGATCGAGGCGATGGAGACAACCGGAGCCCGGCTGAGGCGTACCAGCATGTCCGGCAACGCCTGCAGACCCGTCGGTCCGGGCGGTATCTTTGCCGATTCCTCAAGCGGCGCCAGGAAGTCGTAGTGGGTGATAAAGAAGCCGTCGACGGCGCTGTCAAAGACGACAACCTTTACCTGCTCGTCTTTCTCAATCGCCGTGATGATCTCGTTCAGTTGCGGCAATTCCTTCGGACCGAAGATGTTGACGGGTGGAATGTCAAATGTAACCCGCCAATATGACGGCAGGCGCCGTTCAAGCCGAATTTGCTGGGTCGCAAATCTTCTTTCGGCGTGGTTCATGATGTGCTCCTTGGTTTGTCGACGGATGCGGACGCAAAATCGGCCGGTGCCGGTTCGTCTCAAATCGATCCTCAAGAAATCGCCGTCAACCCAAGACCTTCAGGCGGTCTGTCCCAATTCTGGGTGTCACCTGCGATTTAGCGAGCCCGTGTCGCGCTTCGCGATACGAGCGGCGTTAGAGACATATTGTCCGCCCGCAGCTTTCCGAACCATTCAACATTGGGAGGGTCTCGCTCATATCAATGTATGAGTGAGTGCTGTTCTGTCAGTACGCTAAAAACGCCGCCACTCGTTTTCGTGATTTTCATAGGTGTCCCCGGGCGCGGATAAGCATCAGATGCGTGATCTTCAGTCCACGCCTCCGACAATACGAACGTCCCGCTCGCAGGCGTTGCCGAGTGCCTTCAGTGCCTCTTGATAGGCGGGACTATTGTGAGCCGCGACCGCTTGTCCGACGCTATCGAACTCCGTCACTGTGGTACGCTGAGCAATTCCTTGTTCATAGGCCTTCACGGCTTCGCCGCGCGCAAGGAAGCGGCCACCGTTAGCGACGATAGCTGGTCCGGCAAGCTTTCCGTACGCCGCCAGCGCTGCTGGATCGGAAATAGAGCGGTAGAAGGTGATCCAATATCCCTTGGCCATGTCGGTCCACCTGCTGCCCACGTAGGCAAGTTCAATGCGCACTCAAGCTGTTGTCGGCACGGCCAGTATCGCGCATTCCCTGTTCAAAGATGTCTATGGATCTTCGGCAGTCGCCGAGATGATCGACATGAAAACCGAGCCTACTTTCGACGTCGCCGGCGCGGGTCATGATGTGCTCCTTGGCTTCCCGAAAGATGCGCGCGCCAATCGGCGCGCGCCGGTCAGTCTCAAATCGATTGGCGGAGCGATCGGAATGCGGCTCGCATCTCGGAGGAAAACAGCGCCGGTTGTTCCCAAGCCGCGAAATGACCGCCTTTGTCGAGCTTGTTGTAATAAATGAGTTTGGGATAGGCCCGCTCTGCCCAGCTGCGCGGGGCCGCATAGATTTCGTCGGGGAAGGCACTCACGGCGACCGGGATCGTGACGCCCCTGACGTCGAAGAAGCCTCCTCCCGTCGAAATCCGCGTAGTGTCCCAGTAGAGGCGCGCCGAGGATATCGCGGTGTTCGTCACCCAATAGAGCGTGACGTTGTCGAGGACGTCGTCCCGAGTTAGCCCCTCCGTCCTTCCATCGAAGACGCGTGAGATCATACCGTAACTACGAATGTCGTGATCCAGCATCCACGCGGCGAGGCCGACCGGAGAATCCGCGATTCCGTAAAGCGTCTGTGGCCGGTTCGACATTTCCTGGGCGTAGCCCAGGCCGTGCTTGTAGAAATCATCGAGTTGATCCCAGGCATGTTTTTCATCGGCCGAGAGACCGGCGGGCGGCGGGCCGCCAACCGAAAGAGCTTTTGAAACATCGGCTGGAACCGTGGCCGCCATATTGGTGTGAATGCCAAGCAATCCCGGCGGCTGCTGCAGCGCCATCGTCTCCGAGACGGCATTCCCCCAATCCCCGCCCTGCGCCACATACCGTTTGTAGCCCAGGCGTTGCATCAACGTCGCCCACGCACGAGCAATGCTGATGGGGGTCCACCCGGCCGCAGTCGGCTTACCCGAAAAGCCATAACCCGGCAGCGACGGTATCACCAGATGAAAAGCCTCCGATGCGCTCGCGCCGTACGCCGTGGGATTGGTCAGTGGATCGATGATCTTCATCTGTTCGATGATCGAGCCGGGCCAGCCGTGGGTCACGATCATCGGCAGCGCATTGTCATGTTTCGAGCGAACGTGGATGAAATGAATGTCGAGCCCGTCGATCTCGGTGATGAATTGCGGCAGGGCCTTGAGCCGCGCTTCCACCTTGCGCCAGTCGTAATCCGTCCGCCAATACTGTACGAGTTGCTGGACGGTCCTCAGCTGCACGCCCTGGGACTGATCGGCGACCGTTTCGCGGTCCGGCCAGCGGGTCATCATCAAGCGTTCGCGCAGGTTGACGAGCCCCTCCTTGGGGATGTCGACGTGGAAGGGACGAATTGCTTCCTCTTTGGCGGCGGAAGCCGAGCGTACCGGGAGCAAGCCGGCCGCGCTTGCGGACACGATGCCCATGGCGGCGGTGCCGAGGAACTGTCGGCGATCCTGACGATCCTCAACGGCGTCTGTGCTCTGAGTCGACTCGTTCCTCTGAGTCGACTCATTGATGAGATGGTTCATGGCGCTTCCTCCTGACCTAGGTTGATATGTGCGGTCTTTTCTGAGGTCGATGACGGCCTGTGAGATGGCAGCCAGAGCCCCCGATGCCCCCTTCACGAGGCGGTGCAGATACATCTGCGTCACCCGTCATTTGGCCGGCACGTATCGGAGCGACTGGCGTCAACATACAAGCGACGTTCAACGCATGCTGTCTGCCCGCGCCTTTCTATACCATTCAACGTTAGGGAGATGCCGGCCATACCAACGTATGAGTGATTGGCGCTTTAAAGCTTACATGTCCGCGCTGGTGGGACTTCGAACGGCGGATCTCCTTCCGCTCGTGCAGCCTGGCCAGGAGCTCCTCCCTCTGATGGGGCTGTCCGAGGGAAGGTTTTGTTCAAAAGGCGGCAGAGCGCCGCTCACCAGCGAGGGCCGGTTGGTCGCGGGCGTCGGCGTAAGCGGTGGCACTGTTGAGCAGGACGTCAACATCCTCCAATCGGCTCTCCGGGAGGCCGTTAGGCCTGCCCTCGCCGCAACATCGTGAAGCAGCACATCGGTCTTTTTCGCTGCAACTGCAGCGACAGCAAGCTGACTGCGGACGAATTCGCCGACATCAGGTCTGACTCAAACCCAGAATAGTTAGCTGGGCACTCATACATTGATATGAGCCGCTTCTTCCAAAGGTCGAGTGGAAAAGTTCGCCTAACATCGGTAGTGTGCGCCAAACGTCGCTCATAGGAAGGATGAAGCCACGGCTCCCGAGCCGGAGCTGGCGGGGACAGGGGGTTTCCGGGTTCACCTCGAAACCGCCGTGACTACGGTTGGGAAACGTATGGGACGCTTGCTTTCAGTAAATGTGGGCCTGCCGCGCGACGTGAATTGGCAAGGCAGGACAGTGCATACCGGCATTTGGAAGGCGCCGGTTGAGGGCCCGCGCATGGTGCGCCGACTCAACCTGGAAGGCGACGGACAAGGCGACTTGGGCGGTCATGGCGGCGAACGCCGGGCGGCATTGGTTTATCAGATGGATTCCTATCGGTATTGGCAGAACCATTTGGGGCGAAGCGACTTCGCCTATGGGCAGTTCGGAGAGAATTTCACCGTCGATGGCCTGTCCGATGCGGAGGTGTGCATCGGAGATCGTTACCGGATCGGCGGCGCTCTGTTCGAGGTCACGCAGCCACGGGTCACGTGTTACCGGCTGGGCATTCGCCTCAACGAGCCGGAAATGGCTGCGCTGCTGGTCAAGCACGGAAGACCCGGCTTCTATTTCCGTGTGCTGGACGAGGGGGAAGTGGAGGCCGGCGACGAGATCACGCGGGTCGCGTGCGGGCCCGAGCGCATGAGCGTGGCCGAGATCAGCGCGCTCCTCTACATGCCCGGTCACCCCCGCGATCGGCTGGAGCGCGCGCTGCGGATTCCGGTGCTGAGTGCCGGCTGGCGTCGTTCCTTCGAGGCGCTGCTTGCTCAGGAGCGCCAGGGCGGCGTGACGACGGGAAACGCCGGACTCGCTACAGCGCCCAGCCGGCCCCCGGCGTGGCGTGGATTCCGTCCGCTTCGCGTCTCGCGCAAGGTGCGCGAAAGCGGCAACGTGATGTCGCTGCTGCTGGAGCCCACGGACGGACAACCCGTCGACGCGGCTCTCCCCGGGCAGTTCGTTGTGCTGCGGCTGGGGCCGGCATCAGCGCCTGCGCTGATGCGCAGCTATTCACTGTCGGGGGAACCGGGCGCCGCGTACTATCGCGTGAGCGTCAAGCGGGAAGCCGATGGCGCGGCCAGCGCCTACGTCGACGACGAACTCCGGGTTGGCGACGTCGTGCACGCCAGCGCGGCACGCGGCAGCTTCACACTACGGCCGGGCGACACGCCGGTTGTTTTGTTGAGCGCCGGAATCGGGGTGACGCCAGTGCTCGCGATGCTTCACGCGCTGGCCGCCGAAGCATCGACCAGGGAAGTTTGGTGGCTATACGGAACCCGTAGCGGCCGCGAACATCCCTTTGCCGAGGAGGTGCGTGAGCTGCTCGAAGCGTTGGCCCACCACCACAGCTACATTTGCTACAGCTCGCCTAATCCCCAGGATCGGCCCAATATAGATTTCAACTCTGCCGGACGCCTGAATATAGGGGTACTGCAGGAGCTCAACTTACCCCGCAACGGTGATTTTTATATTTGCGGACCATCGACCTTCATGAGCGATTTGACGGGCGGCCTTGCTGCGTGTG
>NZ_JBEKXH010000225.1:0-10388 GCF_049512235.1 Bradyrhizobium sp. | reverse complement strand
CTCGCGAGCTGCGAAGCGAGCCAGTCGAACTGCTCGGTTTCGCAGGCAAGCCCGGTGTTCATGACCAGCGAATTGAGGCCGACGAAGCACCAGCCAGCGGCCTCAAATCTAAAGCGGTCTTCGCCGAAGACCGATAGAAATGTCTGTCGGCCCTGTTCGGTGGCGGGTTGCGGCGGTGGCGGCCCAACTGCAGTCGGGTTGTCGCCGATGTCGTGATTGCCGGGCAAGTAGCGGCAGGGAACGGGAAGCGCTGCGTGCAGCGAGCCCGCAAAGTCGAGGTCGTCGCGATTGGTCGGGGCGTCGAATGTGAGATCGCCGCTATTGACGACAAGATCGGGGCGCTTGGCATCGATGTATTCGCTGACCCGGTGAAAGTTGGCGGTCAGAGCAGAGAGGCGGCGGGCCAGATGGGTATCGGAAATCTGGGTCAGGCGAAATTCGGGCATGCAAATGCCTTTCGTACGAACTGCAACAATGAAATTCAAAACGATACATTTGAAATGACGCACCGCGACAGGCGTCACGATCCGCAAAACCTGATGCCCGATATTGCCGAACGGAAATGACGGAGTCGAGAGGCTTCAGCCTGCCGGACGCCCGGAGGCGCGACCCGATGGAGGGGGTGAGGACGAATGTTCGTGGCTAAAGTACCCGATAGCGGATCGCAAAAGCGTCATTCTGTTCGGCGCGGGTTTTTTCGCTTCCGGTCGGGGAGACGACGCGATCCGCCAGATGCCACGGCCCGAACTGATCGGAGTGACTGGGGCTCGCCGCGAGCCGCAGCTTGAACTCGCAACTCGCCTGTCCGGGCAGATTGAGGATCACGACGCGTTCCGCGGTGCGATAGTCCAGCGGCACCGAACCCCTGAGCACGCTAAGGCCGTCGGTTTCGGAAGGGAGCGCGCTTTGCACCTTGGCAAGCGTCTGGTTGCGGTCGGTGTGCAGTTCGATCTGGCTGTCGGCGAGCGCGGTGACGGCCGCCTTGGGCAGCCGGATTTCAAACTCGACCGCGGGTTTTGTCGGGTTGATGCCGAGATAAGCCAGCGCCGCATGCCGCATGTCATAGGCCACGAAGGCGGATAGCCCGAGCGCGAGCGCGGCGGCGAGGCCGTGCCTGACGATATCGCGCGTGCTGCGGTATCTGCGCCGGAAATAGACGGTGAGGGTGATCGCCACCGCGAGCGCGGCGGCGACGCCGGCCAGTGCGGACGTCAGCATGCCCTGCCAGCCGTCCGGGCCGTCGTCCGCGAACAGGCCGGCGTTTTCGGCCATCATTTTGATCAACGCGGCCACGGAGTTGCCGGGCAGATCGGCTGCATGCGCGGCGCCCATCAGCAGTGGGGAGGTGAAATTCATGGCGGCATCTCGTGGGTGGCGATAAGAGCGGCCCCGCGATCGAAATGATTTGAACTATGATGAGTGTTGGTCGCCGGAACGGCGATTGTGGTTCAACGCCGGGACGGATCGATTGTCAGGGCGAAGCGCGGTCGCTATAGCGGGGCGCGCGCTCATGTCCTCGGGAGATTTTCCAATGTCGGTTCAAATGGTTTTGCTGCCGGTGTTCGTCATGGTGGGCCTCACCTTCGCCCTGTTGCTTGGGATGGCCGGGGCGCGCCGGCAAGCGCTTGTCAGCAAGCAGACAAAAATCAGGGACATCGCGCTGGGACAGCCGAACTGGCCTGTTCGGGCCACCCAGATCGGCAATTGCTATCGCAACCAGTTCGAGCTGCCGGTCCTGTTCTATGCCCTGATCGCGCTGGCACTGCCCTTGCGGCACGCCGACTTCGTGCTGGTGCTGCTGTCGTGGGTTTTCGTGGTTACCCGCCTGGTTCATGCCGGGTTTTTTGTGACCACGAACGATCTCAATCAACGCTCTCTGGCGTGGTTCGCCGGCGTGCTGGTGCTGTTGGCCATGTGGGTCTACTTCGCGCTGAAGATCCTGCTTCTGATCTGAGCACGCGGCCGCCAATCTCGAAACTGAAGGCCTTAAAATGACCCCCGCTGCCCGGCTGTCCGCGGCCATCGAACTGATCGGCACCATCGAGGCGCAACGCGTCCCGGCGGCGAAGGCACTGAAGGAGTGGGGCACCGCGCACCGCTATGCCGGCTCCGGCGATCGCGCCGCGATCTCCGGCCTGATCTGGGACGTGCTGCGCCGCTATGCCTCGAGCGCCTGGATCATGGAGGCCGATACGCCGCGGGCACGGGCGCTGGGCATGTTGAAGCTTGAGCGTGACCTCGATGTCGAGACGATCGCCGCGCTGTGCGACGGCGGCCGTTTTGCGCCGGAGCCGCTGACGGCGCACGAGCGTGGCGCGCTCGGCCAGCGGACGCTGGCGGAGGCTCCCGCGCCGATTGCGGGCGATTACCCGGAATGGCTCGATGCCTATCTCGCGCAGGTATTCGGCGATGACCGCGTCGCCGAGGCGACCGCGATGGCGAGCCGGGCGCCGCTCGATTTGCGCGTCAATACGCTGAAAGCCAAGCGCGAAAAGATGCTGTCTTCGCTGGCGCATCTCGCTGTCAAGCCGACGCCGTGGTCACCGCTCGGGCTGCGCATCGCGCTCGGCGCCGATGCCCGCAATCCCGGCATTCATGCCGAGGAGGATTTTATCAAGGGTTCGATCGAGGTGCAGGACGAGGGCTCGCAGCTCGCAGCCCTGTTGTCAGCGGCAAAACCCGGCGAGCAGGTGATCGATCTCTGCGCCGGCGCCGGCGGCAAGACGCTGGCGCTGGCCGCGATGATGGGAGGAAAAGGCCGGCTGATCGCGACCGACCAGGACAAGCGGCAGCTGGCGCCGATCCACGAGCGGCTGTCGCGTGCCGGCGTCCACAATGCCGATATCCGCACCCCCAAGGGCGAGGGCGATACGCTCAGCGACATCAAGGGCTCCGCCGACCTGGTGCTGATCGACGCGCCCTGCACCGGAACCGGCACCTGGAGGCGCAATCCCGACGCCAAATGGCGGATGCGCCCCGGCGCGCTGGAGCTGCGGCTGAAGGACCAGGCGACGGTGCTCGACCGCGCCGCCGCCCTGGCGAAACCCGGCGGGCGGATCGCCTACATCACCTGCTCGGTGCTGCCGCCGGAAAACGGCGAGCAGATCCGAGGCTTTGTCGGGCGATATCCCGAGTTCGCCGTCGTGCCGGCAGCGCAGACCGTGACGGTGCTGGGGGACAAGGCCGCGAAGTTTTGCGCGGCCACGCTGCAATCGCCGGAGGGGCTTCTGATGACGCCGCGCCGCACCGGAACCGACGGGTTTTTCGTCTCGGTGCTAATGCGGCAAAAGGCATAAATTTGCCGCTTACAAGCCAATTTCCGGCATTGCGGGCCTGTCACGGGTAACGTAATTGCTTGCCATGACAGCACAAGAGCCCGCCCGCGACCAGACGCCTTCGGTGGCCTCGGCGCATGACAAGATCCTGATCGTCGATTTCGGCAGCCAGGTGACGCAATTGATCGCGCGCCGGGTGCGCGAGGAGGGCGTCTATTCCGAAATCGTGCCGTTCCAGAAGGCGGAAGCGGCATTTCTTGAGATGAAGCCTAAGGCGGTCATTCTCTCCGGTGGCCCGGAATCGGTCCATGAAGAGGGCTCGCCGCGCGCGCCGGAGGCGATCTTCGACTCCGGGGTTCCCGTGCTCGGCATCTGCTACGGCCAGATGACCATGGCCGCCCAACTCGGCGGTACCGTCGAAGGCGGCCATGCCAGGGAATTCGGCCGCGCCGATCTCGAGGTCAAGGCCACAAGCCGGCTGTTCGATGCGACATGGTCGGTGGGCGAGCGCCATGCGGTCTGGATGAGCCATGGCGACCGCATCACGGAGATGCCGCCTGGCTTCGTCGTCGCCGGCGTTTCCGCCAATGCGCCGTTCGCGGTGATCCAGGACGAGGGGCGGAAGTATTACGGGCTGATGTTCCACCCCGAGGTCGTGCATACTCCGGATGGGGCAAAACTGATCCGCAACTTTGTCCGTAAGGTTGCCGGTTTAGCCGGCGACTGGACCATGCGCGCCTTCCGCGCGGAGGCGATCGAGAAAATCCGCAAGCAGGTAGGCGCGGGCAGGGTGATCTGCGGCCTGTCCGGTGGCGTCGATTCCGCGGTCGCCGCGGTCCTGATCCACGAGGCCATCGCCGAGCAGCTCACTTGCGTGTTCGTCGATCACGGTTTGTTGCGGCTGAACGAGGCCGAGAGCGTGGTCGACCTGTTCCGCCACCACTACAACATTCCGCTGGTACATGTTGATGCGTCCAAACAATTTCTGGGCGAACTGGCCGGGGTCAGCGACCCCGAACAAAAGCGCAAGACCATCGGCCGCCTGTTCATCGACGTGTTCGACGCGGAAGCGAAAAAGATCGGCGGCGCCGAGTTTTTGGCGCAAGGAACGCTCTACCCCGATGTGATCGAGAGCGTCTCTTTTACCGGCGGTCCCTCGGTCACGATCAAGTCGCACCACAATGTCGGCGGGCTGCCCGCGCTCATGAACATGAAGCTGGTCGAACCCTTGCGCGAACTGTTCAAGGACGAAGTGCGCGTATTGGGCCGCGAACTCGGCCTGCCGGAGATTTTTGTCGGGCGGCATCCGTTCCCTGGCCCAGGCCTCGCGATCCGCTGCCCCGGCGAGATCACGCCGGAAAAGCTCCACATCCTGCGCGATGCTGATGCCGTCTATATCGATCAGATCCGTAAAGCCGGCCTCTACGATAAGATCTGGCAGGCCTTTGCGGTCTTGTTGCCGGTAAAAACCGTCGGCGTGATGGGTGACGGCCGGACCTACGAATATGTCGTCGGCCTGCGCGCGGTGACCTCGACCGACGGCATGACCGCGGACTTTTATCCGTTCGAGATGAAATTTTTGGGCGAGACCGCGACGCGGATCATCAACGAGGTCAAGGGCGTCAACCGCGTGGTCTATGACGTGACGAGCAAGCCGCCGGGGACGATCGAGTGGGAGTAGGGGGAGGGACTATTCATTAATTATAGGATCGTTTTGAATATAAATATAGTAATCATGCCTTGAAGCGGTTGTCGCGATGCCAGCTTAGGAAATAAGGATGAGGTCGATCAGACAACCTATTGCTATTGGGCCGCAGGATGCGTCCGCTCTTGTTTATCATGCCGCGCACGCTGTCGGCGTCATTAACATGCCGTGAGATCAGAATCTGCAAATCGTCCGCTACGCTGATCAGCCCGCGGTCGAACATCCAGTGCGCCGTTCCTGAAAGGGCCAAGCCGTTGCTAACGATATCCGGTCCATTCGCCTCGACCGGCCGAATATGGGCTGCTTCGACTTCGGCTCTGCCACCGCCATTGATGAGCCTGAGCCCGGTGACGGCACAGCGCGAGTCATAGGCCTGCAATACCACGCGGCGGAACACTCGGTCCCGAAGGACGCGGGACATCAAAGAGCTGACGCGATCGCGCTCCTGCTCGTACTGGAAAGGCGTTCCATCCTCGCGGAATCCGGGGATGGAGGAGTGCATGTCACCTCGCGGTGATGACGCCTTGTCTTCCGCCAGACCAAGTTCGACTATTCGATGGAAGTCTGCAGGTGAGATCGGTCGGACTGCCGATTGCGCGCGTCCGGAAATCCGGCCGTCGTCGTTCAACAAGCCCCGCTCGATTACACCGCCAGCTTCACTGAATGGAACAGGGTTGGGAAAATCCAGGTAACTACCCGGCTCGATCAGGGCAAGGTGCATATTTGGCACGCCCGGATCAGGCAGAACTTCACGGACCTTGGCTACCGCGAAATAACCGCGGGTTCCCAGAACTTTCCTGGGTTCGTAGTAAATCACCCAATCGCCAACGCACCCTTTGACGCGGCCGAGATATTGGGCGGGGAACTGATAGCGTTCTGCAGGGCGGTCATCATAGATCGAATCGGAACGGTGGATGAAAACCCCAAACGCCATCGTGATCCTGTCCCTTTAGCCCGTACTCCCTTACGACCGACAGAACCGGTTGGTCACGCGCCACATCACACCACCTCCCGAAACGGATCGACAATCCGCAGCCCCTCGTCGAGGATCATGCCGTGCTGCATGTCTTCCGACCACAGGGTGTCGCAGCCGGCGTGAAGCGCCGAGGCAGCTATCATGGCATCGTAGGTGGAAAAGCCATACCGCCCGGCGAGCTCCAATCCGGTTTCGTGGGTCTCGATCGTGAGAGGATGAACCGTCAGCAGGCCGCTCAACATGGTTAGCAGCGCACGCGTGTCGGGCCATGACATTTTCATCTTTCGACGCGCGACGTCGGCCAGTTCATCGAGAACCTGCACGCTGATCGCCCCGCCAACCGCGATAGCCGCCTCGGCCCGATCCGCCTTCGCCGTATCGCCTGACGCGATAGCGACCTGCATGCCTATACTTTCGGTTGGATATACGTTGTCGATAACGTATATCCGTGGGTAGTTGGAGTCTAGGAATTTCGGATGCCGCATTGCAGTCTGACATGCGATCCAAAGGTGTTGACGGTAGGCCGCAGGTCAGCAAGTCGGCTCATTTCAGACTGCCTGTGAACGACAACTTCAGTGCGATTTTTTATCGTTCGAAGGGTCTATTCCCGCGCGTCCTTGCGCGGACAGTTGGGCGACAGGCAAATGCCAGCCGTGTCGGATCGCCATGAAGCGAAGGGCGAAGCAGAAAGCCCCTCCGGCCAGAGCCGAGGCCCCGTAGGAAAAACCGAGCATATGGCCGATGACGACAATGGATGCGCCGATCAGCGCTGCAACGGCGTAAAGATCGGACCGCAGCACCTGTGGGATGTCCGTGAGGAGAACGTCGCGCGTCATGCCGCCGCCGATGCCGGTCAACATGCCCAGGAGAGCGGCCATTGCTGGGCTCAACCCGAACGTGATCGCCTTTTGCGCACCGGCGACGGCGAAGAATGACAGTCCTACCGCGTCGAACAGGAGCACGGGGCTGCGCAGCCTGTCGACGCCGGCATACCAAAAGAAAGTAATAAGCCCGGCCAGGACAGAAACCAGTAGATATCGGCCGTCGGTCAGGGCAGCCGGAGGGACCGCGCCGATCAACACGTCGCGGGTGATCCCGCCAAAATTTCCCGTCACGAAGGACAGGACGAGGATGCCGAAAATGTCGAGGCGGCGATTGACCGCGGCAACGGCCCCACTGATCGCGAAAACGAAGGTGCCCCCCAAGTCAAGAATATGCACGAAAGTTTCAATAGTGATCATGACGGCTCCGCCCGCGAAAGCTTAACGCATCGAACCGACAGCACGAAGCCGCACCGGGACAAATCCGATACGCAAGCCGCAAAGGCGTCGCGTATTTCCACAATGCACTCCCACGGTAGCCTTCGACGTCAGGTTGCGCCAAGCCATGCCAGCGCGCCGACGACCAGCGCCTCGACGCCGGTTTCCAGGGTGGGGTGCAGGACCGGCGCAAATTGTGGGCTGTGATTGACCGGCAGTTCATTCAGTTTGCCCGCCGCCTTGGCCTCGGCATAGATCTTGGGATCATTGCCGCCCACGAACCAGAACACCGATGGCACCTGCCATGCGGTGCCGAAGCAGCCGAAATCCTCGCTGGCCGGCGCGGGTCCTGTGTGCTTCACCCGATCGGCGGAAAAATAGCCGCGAAACGCAGCGGCGATGCGATTGCTTGCGGTTTCGTCATTCACGTTGAGCGGGTAGCGGTCGAGCGGTGTGATCTCCGGTTTGCGCGGGGCCCCCGAGGCTTCGGCCTCGGCATTGACGATCCGTTCGATCGCGGCAAGCACATGCTTGCGCACGCCGGCATCGAATGTCCGCACGTTGAGCTTGATGACGGCTTCGTCGGGAATGACGTTCTCCTTCGTGCCGGCCTGCAACACGCCGACCGTAACAACCGCCGCGTCGTTTGCGGCAACCTCGCGGGACACGATGGTCTGGAGCCGCAGAACGACGGATGCCGCCATGACGACGGGATCGATGCTTGCCTGCGGCATGGAGCCATGCGCACCACGTCCGAACAGACGGATTTGCAGACTGTCCGCGGCGGAAGTGATCGGTCCGGCGCTGCCGGCGACAGTGCCGGCGGGGCCGACCATGACATGCTGGCCAAGCACGACATCGGGTGTGGGGAAGCGTTTGAGCAGGCCGTCGTCGATCATAGCTTGGGCGCCTTGCGCGGTTTCCTCGCCGGGTTGGAAAACGGCCATCAAGGTGCCCTTCCAGGCGTCGCGCGCCTGCGACAGCAGTGTCGCCGCACCGACCAGCCAGGCGACATGCATGTCATGGCCGCACATATGGCCCACCGGCACAGCGTTCCCTTCAGCATCCTGCGCCGAGACCTTGCTGGCATAAGCAAGACCGGTGTTCTCGGCGATCGGCAGCGCATCCATGTCGGCGCGCAGCATCACTGTTGGCCCATCGCCGTTGCGGAGCAGTCCAACCACACCCGTCTTGCCCACCCCAGTCGTCACCTCGTAACCAGCTTTCCGGAGCCTGTCGGCCGCGATGCCCGCCGTTCGCGTCTCGTGCATCGACAATTCGGGATGGGCGTGAATGTCCTTATAGAGCGGTTCAAGATCGGGGAGCACCTTGCCCAGGTTCGTCAGGACAACGGACGCGCTGTTGGCGGACGTATGCTCAGCCATGAGGATCTCCTTCTGATGCCTGCCGGCGGCTAGGGTCCTTGACTGACAGGATGATGGATCAGTTGGGTCAAGTTTTTAGGCTGCGATTTTGGCATGGTCGTACCATTTGTCCAAGGCAGCTTTCCGCGGCGCGGATTGATCGGGCCATGAGGAGGTCTGGATTGGCGCGGGCCGCGGAAATGATGGCGAATCCAGGACGGAGCGTTCGGCCGTAAAGTCTGGTGTAAAACACGGCGGTTCGCAGGCCGTTTGGCGAGTTTTGGGGATGCGCTCGATCAGACCGTGCGATGGTAACAATTTCGGAGGCATCCGCGAGAAAATGAGCGTGGGGGTTTCGAGATCGCTGGCGTCATGCTGGCGTCATACGGCCCCCCGCAACGGGTTGACGATCTCGATGCCTTCAAAATCCTTTTCATTTTCAGTGACGACAGTGCAATCATTCGCTTCGGCGACTGCGGCGATGATAGCGTCGAGACCACTGCGAGGGCGGCCTTTCGCCTTTCCCTCTGCCATCAGACGTGCCCAGATCAAGCCGGCCTTCTCGTCAAATGACAAGATACGGCCGGCGAAGAGGGCCTGGGGCCCTTCGGATCCCGAAAACCATGATTCAAGCTGGTCGCGCTTCTTGCCTTTGGGCCTTTCAAGAACGCCCCGACGAATTTCAGCGACGGTCAGCGAAGCGGCTATCAGTGCTCTGCCCTGGCGGGCGCTTGAGAGCGCCAATCTGATTCCGGCCAGCATCGCTCAGTGAGTCGCTCAATCAAAAGTCCGTTCCCGAACACGCGAATGCTGGCTGAAAAGATCGCAAGACTATATTATCAGGCGAAAGCCGACACGCGGCGACGGCCTTGTCCAATAGAGCCGCTGACGGCGCACGCTTCGCGCCGTTCGAAGGAGGCGCCCTTGAGCTTTGCTGCAGTCATTCGCGCGCAGACCCCATCGGCCCGGTTCCCTTCGCGAGACGGCTTTGAGACACCGTTCATCGCGAAGACACTGCTGCTTGCCGTCATCGCGCTCGCCACAGCCGGCGGAATGCTCGTGACCGACAGCGCCACCACGGTGCGGGTGATCGCTAGCGCCGGAGGGGATTGGGCAAACCTGCTGCGCGCCATGGCGGCGCTGAAGCTATTCTTCGCGGGCGCGGCCACCGCGGCTGTACTGTGGCGGCTCGGCGCGCCCATTTCCGCGACGAGGTGGGGCGGTTACGCCCTCGCGGCGGCTGCCACCTGGGCCGGGCCGGGACTGATCTGGGGGCTCGCGCATATCTTCCTCGGCACGCTACTGCTGCATGGCGGGCTGATCGCGACGGCGGTGTTGGTCTGGCGCGATCCGGCGACCCGCACACGACTGTCCGAGATCATTGCCCGCCGCCGTGCGTCATCGCGGGCGCGGGGCTAAATCCGATCGATGAATATGACGTCGTGATCGTGGACGGGGGGTATCTGCCGCGACTGAATCACGATATGTCAGCTTTCCGGAGTTGCGCACCCATAAGCAGATGGACATCTCCTGGCCAATCTTGGCGGTCTTTTGGTGCGGACCGATTGTTGTCGGACAATGAATCCACTGGTCAGTAAGATCCACGGCAAGGAGAAACGCTGGAGCGCTGAATTTGCTGCGCTCCGCCAACTCTGCCTTGCGTCCGGACTCAACGAAGAGCTGAAATGGGGTCAAGCTTGCTATGACCTTAATGGCGGAAACGTCGTTTTGATCCATGGCTTTAAGGACTATTGCGCTTTGCTCTTTATGAAAGGCGCTTTGCTCAGGGACCCCAAGGGCATCCTGGTT
>NZ_JBEKXH010000224.1:0-10461 GCF_049512235.1 Bradyrhizobium sp. | reverse complement strand
TTCACGCCCGTTTGCGAATCCCCATTCTGTCCGCCGAGTCAAAACGCCGCATCCTCGCCGCCGCCCGAGCCTCAGCAAGCACCCCAGTTGCAATTGCGATTCATTCGTATTGAGAACTGCTGCGTCCAGATGGGCTTCTTTGACATATGTTTCTGAATCTGATATCTATCTTTTCCGGACGGGTTTGCGCGGTTCAGATTGGCATACTGCCACTCCCGCTAGTAGGTAAGCACTACTGCCATTTTTCCCGTATAAAGAAAATATAGAGAATCCTTGCGCTGGCACCCGCAGAGGGCGATATTTTTGAGCGGGCTGATGCAGGAGTGTGCGATGCTCGCCGACTTGAATATGCAGGCAGACAACACGAAACAACCCAAGCGGTCTGAACCCAAGGTGCCCGCTCCCATCTGGTTCGGGGGGATGGTCGTTCGCTCGCTTTTCCTGATTGTCATGACGGTATTGACCGCGCGCGTCGCCAGTCCGCAAATTGAAACGATCAGATCTGTCTTCGAGACACCCGGCGATCTCATTCGGGTGGCCTTGGGCTTTGCCGTTTGTGCGTGGTTCGTCATCAATCTTTTCATTCTGCCCAAGGATCCCGGTGCATACCGCACCTGGCTCTACATGGGTCTAGCTCTTCTGCCGCTGTCATTGCTCTGCACCTTCGTCGTTTGGTGAATTTGGGTTTGATGCTGCAATCTATTCTGGTATTGGCGCAGGCGTTGAGGCTGAATTCTCCCCCATCGCGCATTGCCGCCAGTCCGGGGTGGTGCATGCGGATGGCCACCCGCCACCCAATGCCATGAACAGCGCCGCGGTATCCGACAGACGATTGGCCTCCGTCTGCACGCGCACCACCGCTGCCGTCAGGTAGGTCTGCTGCGCATTGAGCACGGCCAGTTGATTGACCTGTCCGGCGTTCAGTTGCTTCTCGACGATGTCGAGGCTGGCCTTTGCGGTATCTTCCGCGCGTTGCGCTGCCTTTAAGGCACCCGCGTCCGATTGCAGGGCCCGCAGGGCATCCGCAACGTTCTGGAAGGCGGCAATCACGGTGGCGCGATACTGGGCCTCGGCCTGATCGAGCGCGGCTTCAGCCGCCTTCTGCTTGTGATAGAGCGTGAAACCATCGAAGATCGGCGCGGTCGTGCTCGCTGCCAAGGTATAAAATCCGGTTCCGGGCGCAAAGCTCTGGGCCCAATTGTAAGCCGTTGATCCGCCGTTGGCCGAGAGCAGGATATTTGGCAGCCGGGCTGCGATGGCCACCCCGATCAGGGCACTTGCCGCATGCATGTTGGCTTCTGCCGCCCGAACGTCGGGCCGCTGATCGACGAGCTTGCTCGGCAGACTGACGGGCAGATTCGTGGGCAACTTAAGATGCGCGAGATCGAATTTCTGTTCGATCTCGTTGGCTGACAATTCTCCGGCAAGGGCTGTCAGCAGATCGCGTTGCTGCGCCAGTTGCCTTTCAAGCGGCGGCAGCAGCTCCTCGGCCTGCGCCACAGCCGCGTCCTGCGCGAGCACATCGGCCTGCGCCGCCTGGCCGAGATTGAACTGACGCTTCAGTATATCCAGAAGGTTACGTTCAATCCCGATAATGCGCCGGGTCGCCGCGATCTGGCCCCGCAGCGAAGCCTCCTGAATAGCCGCGGTCACGACGTTGCTGGTGAGCGCGAGATAAGCCGCCTCGAGTTGAAAGAGTTGCTGTTCGGTCACCGCATCAAGGCTCTCGACCGCCCGAAAATTGCCGCCCCAGATGTCCGGCACGAACGACACCGTCAGCTGATTGGTGACGAGTGTAAATTGGGACTGCGATCCCTCGGTCGGAATAGGCGGCACTTGGCCGGGATTGGCAACCAGGAAATCAGCCGACGTCGCGTTGCCCGTCACTTGCGGATAGAACAATCCGCGCTGCGCCTGCGCATTGTGCTGGGCCAGCCTGATCGCCGCTTCGGCCGCCTGCAGGTTCGGATTATGGTCGACCGACCGCCTGACGAGCGCGTTAAGAGGCCTGGATTTGAACGCGGACCACCAGCGGGCGGAAACGTCCGCGCCAGTGAGGAAGTGCTGAGCGGCAACCCCCGCCGTGCCTGCCCCGGCGTTTGGCGATGCGAGCTTTCCCGGGAGGTAGCCGTTGACGTCGGGCACCGGCGCGGGCGCGAAATCCGGCCCCACCGCGCAGCCTGAAATGACCGCGGACAAGATCGACGCCGCGGTCGCGACGATCGCCCGACGGATGTGGGCGGACGTCACTCGGCCTGCCAGGACGAGCGGCCATCGAGGGTCAATCCGCCCTAGCCCCAACATTTGACCGAATCCGCTGGCCCCCGACATCGCCGTCCCAATCAAGTCTCCAGACTGCTCCCGGCCGTCTCGGTGTCTTCGCTGTCGTCCGCAGTCGTCTGATCTCTCGAGAGGAATATCTTGCGCAGCGCGGGCGCAACGACAAGCAGCAACAGCGGTCCAATGAACATGCCTCCCACCACGACCGTTGCCAGAGGACGCTGGACCTGACTTCCGATGCCGTGAGAGATTGCCGCCGGAAACAGGCCGACGCCAGCGGAAAGCGCGGTCATCAACATCGGCCGCATTCGCTGTTCCGCACCATGGAAGACTGCCTCCGCAATGTCCATTCCCTGTGCCCTGAGTTCGCGGAAATAGGTGATGTTGAGAATGCCATCCATCACGGCGACGCCAAACAGCGAGATAAACCCGATCGCGGCGGACACGCTGAAATCAAGGCCGGCGAAATACAGCGCGATCAGGCCGCCGCCGATCGCGAACGGAATGCCGGCGACGGCCAACAGACTGTCCCGCAGCGAGTTGAACAGGCCGTACAGCAGCACGAGGATCAAGAGCAGCGTGATCGGCACCACGATGACCAGGCGTTTCTTCGCATTCTGAAGGTCATCGAACTCACCGGCCCAGAGGATCTGGTACCCGTTCGGAAGCTTGATGGCTTTTGCAACACGCTCCTGAGCTTCCTCAACCGTGCTACCGAGATCGCGGCCGCGGACGCTGAACTTGATCGGAATGTAGCGCTGGCTGCGCTCGCGATAGATGAACGACGCTCCGGTGTCGAGCGTAATGTCCGCAAGCTCGCTGAGTGGAACGTAGCCGTTGCTGCCGGTCGGTGTTTGATAGGCGACTTTGACGGTGCGGATGGCGTCAATGCTGCTGCGATATTTGGGATCGAGCCTGACGGCGAGACTGAACTGCCTGTCGCCCTCTAAAACAGTTGTGGCGATGGTCCCCCCCAGCGCCGCCTGCACCACGGTATTGACGTCACCGGTATTGAGACCGTAGCGCGCCGCCCTTTCGCGATCGATCTTGATGTTGAGGTTAGGCTGTCCCAGCAGGTGAAATATACCGAGGTCGGCGACGCCCCGGACCTTGGCCATCTCGGCCATGACCTGGCTCGCAAGCGATTCCAGGATCTGAAGGTTCGGCCCGACGATCTTGACCGAGTTGGCGCCCTTCACGCCCGACAGCGCCTCCTCGACATTGTCCTGGATGTATTGTGAGAAGTTGAATCCGATGCCGGGCAATTCCTCGCTGAATTCCCGCTGCAATTCGTCCGTCAGTTTTTCCTTGGTGAGGTCCGCAGGCCACTCATCGAAAGGCTTAAGCGGCGCAAACAGCTCGACGTTGGAAAAAGGCGAGGCATCGCTGCCATTGTCCGGCCGGCCATGCTGCGATACGACCGTGAGCACCTCCGGATGCCGCAGCAGGATCTCGCGCATCTTGCGGGTCGCGCCGGTTCCTGAATCGAGCGACATCGTCGAGGGCATCGCCGCCCTGATCCAGAAGTTGCCTTCCTCCAGTGCGGGCAGGAATTCGCTGCCGAGCCGCGAGGCGGCCGCCACGCTCAAACCAAGGAAGACACATCCCACAATGACGGCAACCGTGAGATTGCCGAGCGCCCAGCGAAGCACCGGGGTGTAGCTTTTGCGCAGGGCGCGCACGATGATCGTTTCAGTTTCCTCGATGTGCCTAGGCAGCAGGAGTGCTGCCAGGACCGGCGTCACCGTGAAGGTGGCAAGCAGAGCGCCAGCGAGCGCGTAGCCATAAGTGCGGGCCATCGGCCCAAAGATCTGGCCTTCGACGCCCTGCATCGTGAACAGCGGCACGAACGCCGTGACCGTAATCGCCGCCGTGAAAAACACCGCCTTGTCGACCTGCAGCGCACTGACGAAGATCACGCGCAACCGCTCGGGCCATCGGTGGACCGTTGTGGTTTGGTGATGCGCCGAGGTCGGATCGGGACCCCAATAGCCTTCGCTGAGATGCTGCAGAAGGACTTGCCTGTGGTCGCTGCTGGACTGAAAGTTGCGATAGATGTTCTCCATCATGATGACGGCGGAATCGACAATGATACCGAAATCGACCGCGCCGAGCGACAGCAGGTTGGCGTCCTCGCCCTGCAGAACCAGGATGATGATGGCAAAGAACAATGCGAAAGGAATATTGGCACTGACGATGATGGCACTCCGGAGATCGCCCAGAAATATCCATTGAATGAAGAAGACCAGCAGACAGCCGAAGATCAGATTATGCAGGACCGTATGCGTGGTCACCCCGACCAGCGAGCTGCGATCGTAATACGAAACGATTTTGACGCCATGCGGCAGGCTGCCATCGGTATTCAGCTTGGCAACTTCGGCTTGAACGCGCGGAATGATATCGTTGGTATGCTGGGTCCTTCCCATCACCACAATGGCGGCGGCAATATCATCTTCGTGATCCCTGCCACCGATGCCAAGCCGCGGCACATAGCCTACAGAAACGTTCGCGACGTTCTTGACCTGGATCGGAAGGCCATTTGTCTGGGTCAAGACAATATTCTCGATGTCCTGGACCTTGTAGCCCTTGGTGACATCGTCGGCACCGCCGCTATCGACCAATCCGACACCGCGAATATTGACGGACTGCTGCCCGATCGTGATCTCGCGGCCGCCGACGTTAATATTGGCGTTACCCAGCGCCGTGATTATTTGCGGGATCGAAATGTTGTAGGCTTCAAGCTTGCCGAGGTCGACGTCAACGTTGAACTGCTTCGTCGTGCCTCCCCAGCTGTTGATCTGAACTACCCCGGGTATGGTGAGAAGACGCCGGGTGACGACATAGTCCTGCAACGTCCGCAGATTGGTCAGCCCGAAATGCGGTGGACCAACGAGCTGATAGCGGTAGATTTCGCCGACCAGGCTGGACTGCTGAATCTGGGCCACCTGATTGCCCGGCAGATTGACGTTCTGTTGCAGGCTGATGGACGCCTGGGTCAGCGCAAAATAAAAATCAACCCCGTACTTGAAGGTAACGCGCACGAACGACAAACCGTAGAACGATGTCGAGCGGATATTGATAACCCCCGGCGTGGGGTACAAACCCACTTCCATCGGAATCGTGTAGTATTTCTCCATTTCCTCGGCCGACAGACCCGCCGCCTGCGCGGTGATCTCGAGAATGACCGGCGCCGGATTGGGGTACGCTTCGATGTTGAGCCGCGAGAACGCGATAAGTCCCGCGGCGCAGAACACCACAAGTCCTAGCACGATGATCGCGCTGCGCGTCAGACCGAACACAAGAATAGACTTGATCACAAGACCCCACAGAGCGCTTTTTGGACCTACGGCTGCGGCGCGGCTTAACCCGCCGTCCCCAAGAGAAGGACGTTGCTGAGGAAAACTGCGCCGTCGGTGACGACGGTTTCACCGGGCTGCAATCCGTCAAGGATTTGATCCCAGTCATCCTGCTGCAGGCCGATCTTGACAGTCCGTTTCACGAAATGGCGGCGATCGCTGGTGACCCAGACGGTCATGGTGCCGTCGCCTTCCCGGACGACCCCGTTGGCCGGCACCGCAAGCGAGCGTATGGGCTCTCCGACCCGAATCAAAAAACTCGCAAACATTCCCGATCGCAGCAGATGCTGGGGATCATCGATTTCAGAGCGAACGAGTTGTCGATGCGAATTCGGATCGATCATCGATCCGACGTTGGTAACGTGCCCTTTGAAGGTGGCGTCAGGATAGGCAGGCACCCTGACTTCGACTTCCTGACCGAGCTTGTAGGCCGGCGCATCGGTCTCGATGACATTCGCCAGCATCCACATCGTCGACAAATCCGCGACCTGGAATGGCGGAGGCGGGCTGCCGGGCTGGGTCAGAAATCCCGGCGCTGCGTTGCGTGAGACGACCCTGCCGGAAATCGGACTGGGAACCAACAGAGTGGAATCGACCTTACGCTCGGCCAGGATCTGGTCGATCTCCGCGTCCGTCTTGCCGAAAATACGAACCGCGTCCTTTGCAGCTTTGAAGTTGCCTTCCGCGGTTTGCTGGTCGGACGTTGACTGGTCGACGTCTTTCTGGGCGCTACCGCCGGCCTTCAAGAGCATCGTTACGCGCGCAAGCGTTCGCTTCTGCAGTTCTAGAACCCCGGCGCTGGCGAGAAGGTTCGATTCGGCCTGCAACAGATCGGGGCTGTCGATCGTAAACAGGACGTCGTCCCGCTTGACCTCATCGCCGAGATTATAGAACGCCTTCAGGATCTTTCCCGGATACTGGGAAAACACCTGGACCAGCATGTTTTCGTTGAAGTCGATGGTGCCAACGGCGGTCTTTAAAACCGCAAACTCCCGCGAATCGACCGGCCCGATCTTGAGCGAGCTTGCCTGCTTTTCCGATAAATCGACAGACTGTTCATCCGGCGTTTTGCCGGGGCCGGACTGATCCGCCGCAGACGCGCTCAGCTCTTTGCGCCCTGATTGACCATCGGCAAATCCAATCGAGCCCCGGCTCCATAACAGCGCGGCTCCGCCGACCACAAGCAAGGCCACAACCAAAAATCGAGAAAACCTCGACAGGCCTTTGAAGAAATTCACGTTTTGACCACTCCCACCGACCTTATCGCCAGCCGAATCGACCTTAGGCCACCGTGCTTACACCTACCTTACGAGCCATCCTCCCGATCTCTTGCGCGCGCGCTTTGCGGCGCTCACGATGCTCACCCGCAACTCACCAAAGACTGGGTAATTCGCCAGGCAAATGCCGTGTTCGGCCACATCCGCAAAATACGGTAGGCGACAGCGGTCTACATCCGCCGACCCAACATGTCAGCGTTTTCTTGTCTTGGCCAAATCAGGTGGCGAGGGGCGCCCCTACCTTACTTCCCGCCACGTCGGCGATTTCGGACCGCCGAAATAGCGCATGCCTTCAGGCCGAACCGGCTCTGGCGAGACCAGTTACTAGCTCATTTCGGCTTCCCCTCCAACTAAATCCGCGCGCATCTACTGGCTCGACCACATCGGAGATTTCGGTCCCCCATAATAGCGAAGCTTGCTGCTGCCGGACTTCTCGGTTGTCGGCACGCCGACATGGCTGGCGCACCCCGCAACCGCGACAGAGAGCGCCGCGATAGCCAGCGCAATCGCAATTTTTCGTCCCAACCCCGACGCGATCATCGAAACCCATCCTCTAGAGAGCAAGCCTGATTCGCCGAGAGCGCAGACCAACTCAGGCCAGACCTCAGTACTTCGCAACGACAGGTCCCCCGAATTTGTAATCCAGACCGAGCGTCACCACCGAATAGGTGGTGTTGACGGTATAGGGCGCCAATCCGTTCACGGTGACACCACCCGCCAATCCCGGGCGGCTATAGGAGCCAAAATCGAAGTAACGATATTCGAACTTGCCGATCAGGTTGTCGGTGATCGCGTAGGCGATTCCGCCGCCGGCGGTCAGGCCGCTCCTGGTAGTCGAGAACTGGTCGACGGCGGGGATATTTCCCGGGTTGGTATTGGTGTGAAGGATGTCGCCATAGGCCCAGCCGCCGGTGAAGAACAACATCAAGCGGTCGACGGTAATACCGCCTCGGCCAACCAAGGTGACGACGTCGCGAAGGTTGTCGGCGTCGATCAGACCGAGCTGCTGGCTCGCATCATCGCCTTTGATGTCCGACCAGAAGCCAGTGGCCTCGACGCCGACGACGTAGCTGCCGCTCTGGAAGTTGTAGCCGATCTCGCCGCCAGCGACGGCCCCGGTCGCGTCATACGTGAAAATGTAACTTGCGAAACCATTGGGCGTTCCATTGTTGACATTGTGGTTGCCAAAGCCGCCGCCGCCGAACACGCCGACATAGAAGCCGGACCAGTCGTACAGCGGCGACACGACCGCCGGAGCCTTGCCGTAAGGCGGAAGATCGGCACCCAAGGCAGGCGACATAAGGCCCAGCACACCCAACGAGACGGTGGTGAAAAGAGTTCGCTTCATTGTTATCCCCTATCGAAATTGTTCTGACGAACGTCTGACGACTTGAGCCGCCCGCGACCTTTCCGCATCAGAAATGAATGATGATGTCCGACGCACCGATGATGGCGTATTTTCTGGTGTTCGGAATGCCCAGGTTCGCATTGCCGTTGAACGCGAATCCATCCATCGCCTTGTAGTACGAAACCTCGGGACGGATCTCGATCTGGGGCGAGAACCAGTGCTGCCAGCCGATACCGGTCTCGATATAACGCGACTTGGTGCCGGTGCGCTGCCCCTCCTTGTCGTCAACAAATTCCGCACGATAGGAGATGTTGTCGAGCGGAGCAGGCTTGTAGTTCAGATACATCAGGATGGTCTCGAACTCCGCCGTGCAGGACAGCACAACGGCGTTCTGACAAATTGCGAGGCCGGGCGCGTTGTTCGGCATAAATTGCGGCGAAAACGGCGTGCCTCCATTAGTCCAAAAACCGTTCGGTCCGACGACGGCCGGATTGAGCAAATTGGGCACGCTGTTCTGGTGCAAATCGTAGGATTCGATCGAGATGTGCCACTGGTCGTTGAACTTGTAATAAAGCGTGCCGCCAAGCCATTGCAGGTTGTTGTAACCCCACTGGCCGCCGTTGATGCCGTCGGCGACGAGATTGACGTCAAATTTGCCGTCGTCGCTGGTGTAGCGCACACCGGCGGTAACGCTCGGGACCGCGCCCGGATCTTTCGGCATGGTGGCTCCGGGATAGAGCGGGTTCGGGTCTGGATTGGGGATCATCGCGCCGGCATGCCAGGGCATCGCCTCGGTTCCGACCGTGAAGCCCAACTGGACGATCCAGTTCTTGGTCAGCGCCGTGGTCGTTTGAATACCGGTGTTGGTATAGTTGTCGAAGGTGTAGGTCATCGAGTGCGAGTACATGTAATTGTTCGGCGCCAGTTGGGCCTCGATGTCCGGAATTGAAATGAAACGTCCGACCCGGACGTTGATTCCTTGGAACAGCCAAGGAATAAACACCTCGCCATAGGCCATCGGCATGTCGTAGCCGTTGTTCGCGTTCCTGTTCAGAAGCTGGTTGCTCCAGAGCCCGTAGGCCGTGGTGTAGCGATAGTTCTCGCCGTAGATCGGCGCGAGCCGGAAGCCCCAGTCGACGTGATCCCTCTGAACCGTATCGGGCAAGCGCTCGATATAGATCACCGCCTGATCGAGCTGCACCGTGTTCGGATTGTAGCTATAGGCGGCCGGCGCGTTGCCGCCGCGCTGAGTGTTGGTTGAGAGATTGCCGCCCGGATCAATCCAGCCGTAAATCTGGATATGCGCGTCGTTCAGCCACTGGCCGGGAGCGGTATTCCCGAGCGCAGCCATCAGCGGGCTGTCGATCGAGTTCGGCCGCGTCACGCCAAGGTTGGTGGTGCCGCCATAGGGCCATTCCGTGAACGGCATCGGCGGAGTGCTCTGCGGCGTCGGCGGAACCTCGGTCTCAGGGCGGCGTGATGGCGGCGCCTTGGGGTCGGAAGGAGCGGCCTCATGTCCCCACTCCAGCCTGTAGTAATTGGTCAAGCGGCCGATGAAGTCGTCGCCGAGATAAGCGTCGAGGCAGAAATAATTCTTGTAGGGATCGCCGCCATAGGGACATTTGCCTTTCGCCGCGTCATCGCCAGCCCGCGCGGCACCGCTCGATGCGATCGCGGCCAAGGAGATGCCGGCCAAAAGAAGTTTCTTCATAATTTTGTTGCCCCAAGCTGTTGTCATAGTGTTGCCCCAAGCTGATGCCACAGAAGCCCCCAGGCCCTCAGGCGCTCACGATTCCGTTAACCTTCGGAATTATCTTTCGTTGGGGGACCGCAAAAAATCGATGCGGGTTAGCGGGCCGTTTCATTAAAATAAAATATCTGGCGTGAGCTCGTTCGAGCTCTTTGCTCAGACAAAGGTCAATTGCCCGCCGTTTTGCTGAAATTAACGGCGAAAAAAGTCGCGTTTCGGCAAATATGTGCGTCACACCGCAATAGTTTGTTCCGCAATGTGTCCTTTCCGCTACATTTCAGACGGTTCGCGAGAAACATCGCGCCATGTTATCCCTGAAACGAATGTCTGACGCCCGCTTGGATATTTTTTTTCTATGAAATTGGCCGACATTGTCTATCGAAGATATATGCCGGGAATCGCTATGCTGCTGCACTGCGCGAAAATCATTCACGCAATGCAAGGCAGTAC
>NZ_JBEKXH010000223.1:0-10507 GCF_049512235.1 Bradyrhizobium sp. | reverse complement strand
GACGGCGTTCTCGCAATTGGCGCAGCCTGCGCTCCTGATCCTGAGCGGCGTCTTGCTCACCGCCGCCAACATGACCATGTCCTATGCCTATCACGCCTATCAGACCGAGGTGTTCCCGACCGCGATCCGCGCCCGCGCCTCGGGCCTCGTCTATTCGATGAGCCGGGTGAGCGCGACCTTTTCAGGCTTCATCATCGCCTATGTGCTGCGCAAGTTGGGCGTCGGCGGCGTGTTCGGCCTGATCACGGCGGCGATGGTCGTCGTGATCATCACGATCGCAGCGTTCGGCCCGAACGTGCGCGGCAAACTGCTGGAGGCTTGAACCTGAACCGACAGGCTGCTTGGCGCAGCGTCAGTTGTAGCTCCGCGACCACACCTCGGCCGGCCCGGTTCGCTCTGGTTCAAACCCGCAGAACTGCTTCAGCGTTTCGAACAGCGCGGCATTGCCTTCGGATTTTCTCAGGACATGCGCGGCGCCGGGGTGACCGGAAATCTCTCGCCGCAACCGCTGGTCGGTGGCCTCGCTGAGGTGCCGTCCCGACATCACGATGACGGGAATGGCCGCGGTCGCCGCGTCGGCGCGAAGCCTGGTCAGCAGATATTCCGCATCGCCGTTCGGCATGAAATAGTCGGTCACGATGACGGCCGGTTCGTTGCGGCGCGCGATCCCGAGTGCGTTGTGCCCGTCGGGGGCATAGGCGATATCGATGCCGCATTTCTCCAGCCGGCTGCTCAGCATTCGATGGATGTCGTTATCGTCATCGACCAGCAGCACGCACGGACGTCGCCGAATCTCAGGCTCGGTCGAACCGGATCGCCTGACCCTGCCGGCCAAGCGCGGATTGATTTCCGCCAATGCGGCTTCCAGATCGCTCCAGAAATTCGGTCCCTTGCGCGCATAAGATGCGCCAAGCCTTGCGCATCGATCGAGGGTGTCCGGATTTCTGCTGCCAGTGATCACAATCACATTCGTCGGCGCCCTGTCCTGCGCCATCAGATGCGCGCAAACCGACAGGCCGTCAACCTCCGGCATATTGACGTCGATGACGAGAACGTCCGGCTTGTTCCGGCTTACCCTGAGAAAGGCCTGCATCCCGGTGGCCGCCGTCGCGACATCGAAACCCATGCAAGCGCAGCGGTCTGAAAGCAATCGCACAACCGACGGATCGTCATCGACGATGAGCATCCTTACGGCCTCTTCGCTCGACTGAAATTCGATTGCGAACGCTGTCGCGTCCTGGACATCGCGCCGTTCCATTTCAAGGGCAGCTTGTTGCATGGTGTCGCTCCTGTTTCCGATCGCCGGATCGTGTCAGCCTGTCCGGCATTTCGGCATCGATCGGACCCCCGGATGAGCTAATGCCGGGTAACTATTGCCTCGGTACTAATGCGTAGCCCCCGTCCAGCTCACCCCAACCGATGTTCTGCGCTGCTCGCGCCGCTGACGAGCCGTCCGCCAAAAATCTGAGGGGATCATTAACGGTTGAAGTGTCTAATTTCTCGCGTATCGAAAGACGCGTCCATGGAGCTACCGTCATGAGCGACCTGTTCGTCGACCGCATTGCCGAGGTGCGCGAGCGCTTCGCCTCCAGAATAGACTACCGCATTGAAGAGATCGAGCGCGCGATGCCGCGAGAGAGCGACGAGGCCGGGCTTGATGCCATCATGATCGCGCATCGCCAGGCCCATGGCCTGTGCGGCATCGGCGCGACCCTCGGTTTTGTCGGAACCGGCAGGGTGGCGCGCTCGATCGAGCAATTGCTCCTCCCCGTCGTCAAAGCCGGACGCGAACTCACCGACGACGAGATCCCTCGGCTGCGCGAGGGACTGGCCCTGTTGCGCTCCACCGCGAGCGCCGAAATGGCCACTGTTCACTAGACGGCCGATTCCTTGAAATCTATCTCGTAGGATGGGTAGAGCGACCCGATCGGACGCATGTCCGAACTGGTCACGAAACCCATCGCAGCGGCGGAATTGGTGGGTTTCGCGAAGAGCTCAACCCACCCTACGACTGATTGCGCGCACTGCCCTCGTGCGCGCCGCGCGGTCAGTTGTGGCTCCCTAGCCAGACGTCGGTCGACCGGGTCCGTTCCGGCTCGAACCCGCAGAATTTTTTCAGCGTTTCGAACAGCGCCGAAGTATCTTCCGATTTCCTCAAGACATGCGCGGCCCCCGGGTGGCCGTAGATCTCCCGCCGCAGCGTTTGTATGGTCGTCTCGTTGAGTTGCCGTCCGGACAGCACAATGACGGGAATATTGGCCGTCACGGCCGTGGTGCGCAGCTTGGTCAGCAGATATTTGGCGTCGCCGTTCGGCATGAAATAATCGGTCACGATGACGGCAGGTTCGTCGCGGCGGGCCATCTTGAAACCCTGGATCGCATCGGAGGCATAGGCCAGTTCGATGCCGCACTTCTCGAGCCGGCTGCCGAGAAACCGGTTGACGTCGTTGTCGTCGTCGACGAGCAGCACGCGCGGATGTCGTCGTATCTCCGGAGGCGCCTCGTCGCCCGAACTTGATTGCCGGATCCCGCCGGCCATGCGGGGATGGATCTCCGCCAATGCGGCTTCCAGATCGTTCCAGAAGTTCGGCCCCTTGCGCGCGTAGTAAGCGCCAAAGCCCTCGCACCGCTCGAGCGTATTCGGATCCCTGCTGCCGGTGATCACGATCACGTCCATCGGAGCCTTTCCCGAGTCGAGAAGATGAGCGCAGACCGACAGGCCGTCCACTTCCGGCATGTTGACGTCGATCAGCAGAATGTCGGGCTTGAACCGGCCGGTCTTGAGAAGCGCCTGAATTCCATTGGCGGCGGTTTCGATATCGAAGCCCATGCGCGTGCAGTGAGCCGCAAGCAACCTCACGACCGAAGGATCGTCATCGGCGATGAGCATCCTGGGCGTATGGCCCCCCGATCGCCATTCAGCTATCGCGGGCGTACCTGCCTGAACGTCCGGTGCATCGATTTCCAAGGCCGATTGCCGCATGATGTCGCTCCTGTTACCGATCGCCGGATCGTATGGACTGCCCGGCATTTCGACATTGATCAAACCCCAGATGAACTAATGCGGGGCTAAATTCTGCCTGCGTAGTAATACACGGGAGATCGGTTGTTTGTGCTGCGCGGCAGGTGCCTCGCCTCAGCTGAGGGGGCTTCCGGAAGCCGAACAACTCTCGGCATGGAAAATCAGATCATCGAGCGCCAGGTTGGTTGCATCGCCGGCACCGGGAACCGCGAGCTCGGCAATGGCCGCGTCTTCGAGCGTGGCCGCCGCGTCGCTGAGTTCGGCAAAGCCATAGATTCCGCCGGCTCCCGATAGCGCATGCGCAACCATCTTGATCCGGTCCAGCGTGGCCGGCGGCCGGTTTCCATCCTTCAGCACAAGACGCTCTTTCGAAAGCGTGGCGGTATCTTTTCTGACCCTCAACAGGAACCCGGCCCGCAGATCTTGCATCGGATCGCGCGCCGGCTTGACATAGCTGCGCACCGATGCGGCCAGCGTCATGGGATCGAAGGGTTTCGCGATCACGCCGCTGGCGCCAAGCGAGCAGAAGTGATCGACCTCGCGGGCCTGGGCGCGGGCGGTCATGAAAATCACCGGGATGCCGGCCGTAACAGCGTTTTCCCGCAATTGCACGAGAGTTGCCGGTCCGTCCAGCCCGGGCATCATGACATCGAGCAGAATCATGTCAGGCTGCCAATCGGCGGCGACCGCGAGGGCCTCCTTGCCGGAGCCGCAGCTGCGCGTGGCAAAAGCGGGATCGAGGCCGAGGGATAATTCCACGACTTCGCGGATATCAGGCTCGTCGTCGACGTGGAGAATGCGGATCGTGGTCATGCGACTTCCTTTGCGGGTTGCGCCGGCAGCAGCGCCAGCCGATCGCGGACAGCGGCACTCAGGCTTTCGAGGGACGAATTCATCTTGGACAGTGCGGAGTTGACCTGACCGTCACATGGCACCTGCGCGCCGTGATTGGAGAAGATAATGACCGGAATGGAATTGCCGGTGCGGTCGCGAAGAACCGGCAACAGGTCGAGCCCGGAATTTCCGCCCAGCTCGATATCAATGACCGCGAGGTCGATTCGATCGGTTGCCAGCGTGCGGCGAGCGCTTTCGAGGCTGTCGGCGGAAACCACATCGGCCATCGAGCGGAGCTCCTGGTTGACCAGCGCAAGCACGTCGTAGTCGTCATCGACATGGAGGATCCGCGGACGTTGCCTCGGCGGCAGCGCCGTTGCGGCCTTGAGAAGTTCTATCAGGGGCCCGAAAGCGATTGGCTTGCGGAGCCAGCGCAATATATTGAGCCGGGACGATCTGACGTCGCCGCGGCCTTGATCGGCATCGCCGGCAATCACGATGACCGGTGTGTCCCGATAATCCGGCCGCGCCCGCAGCCGGACGATCAAGCCGACGCCATCGCCGTCCGGAAGCTTCAGATCGGTCAGGATCGCCGCATAGCGGGTTGCGTCCGCGCGCGCCAGCGCCGCGGCGACCGTGTGGGCAAAGTCGACCGCGAAGCCGGCCGACCGTAGCCCCGTCCGGACCAGCGCCGCCACTTCGCGGTTATCTTCGCAGAGCAGGATGCGCGCATCCGCCGGATCGGAGTCGAGGTCGATCTCGCCGCCGGCCCGGCCGTCCCATACCGGCAGGTCGACGTAAAAGATCGCGCCGCCGCCGGGCGCATCGTCAAAACCTATCTTGCCGCCCAATCGCTCGACGATCTGCTTGACGATGCTGAGGCCGAGGCCGGTGCCGCCCTTCTGCCTCGTATTGGTGGCGTCGGCCTGGGCGAATTTCTCGAAGATGTGCGCCTTGAATTCGTCAGGAATACCGGAGCCGTGATCGCGCACGCTGATGCGGACATCGTCAGCGATCTTCTCCACCGCGACCAGCACTTCCCCGCCGGCCGGAGAGAACTTGATGGCGTTGGAGAGCAGGTTGGTGATGACCTGGGCGAGCCGGTCGGGATCGGCGTTCACGTCAACGCCATTCGAGATGACACCAAGCCGCACGTGGACGCCATAGCTATCGGCAAATCCCCTGACGTCCTCGATGGCTTGGCCCGCCAGGGCACCCACGGCGACCTGGCTCAGATTGAACACGACGCGCCCGGACTCGAGTTTCTCGATGTCGAGAATGTCGTTGATCAGGCGAACCAGCCGCTGGCTGTTGGTGTGGGCGATCGTGAGCAGCCGCGCCGCGGATGGGGGCAAGGTGCTGGCCCACTGCCCCGCCAGCAGGCCGAGCGAACCGGAAATCGAGGTCAATGGCGTGCGCAGCTCGTGGCTCACGGTCGCGACGAACTCGTCCTTCAGCCGTTCGGTCTGCCGGCGTATACTGATGTCCCGGATGACGAGAAGCACTTCAGCACCCTCGAGGCGGCTGAGCATGATCTCGATCGGAAATTCACCGCCATCCTTGCGCCGGCCGGTCAGCTCAATGTCCGTGCCGACTTGCAGCACTATTGCATTTTCCGGCGCAGCACCGCTTTCGATCAGTTGTTCCGCGTAGCGCTCCGGGATGATGCTCTTGAGCTTCTGCCCGAGGAGTTCGTCGCGGCTGTATCCGAAGTCTTTCTCGGCCTGAAGGTTCAGCAGGACGATCTTCCCGCGGCGGTTCGCCACGACCATCGCCGCCGGAGCGGCCTCCAGCAGGCCGTAGTACCGCGCTTCCATCTGCGCCAGATGCTTTTCGGCATTCTTTCGCAGGCTGATGTCGCGGATCACCAGAATTCCTTCACCGCTTTGCAGCGGACTAAGGATGATCTCGACCGGAAACTCGCCGCCGTCCTGGCGTCGCCCGGTCAGATCAATCCCGGCGGCAATCTGCTGGGCCAGCACCTCGACCCCGTCTCGCAAGAGCCGCTCGGCGAATCCGTCCGGAATGATATTCGTCACGTTCTGGCCGAGCAGTTCGCTGCCGCCGTATCCAAACTGCTTCTTGGCCTGCAGGTTCAGCAGCACGATCTCGCCCTGCCGGTTCACCACGACCATGGCCTCGGGCGCCACTTCCAGCAGCCCTCGCGCCCTGGCCTCCAGCTGCGCCAGATGCCTTTCCGCCTCCCTGCGCACGCTGACATCCCGGATCGCGCTCGAAACCAGCATTCCCTGGTCCGTCTCCAGGGGGCTCAGACTGACCTCGATTGGGAATTCGCTGCCGTCCTTGCGCAGTCCGTAGAGCTCAAGGCCGACGCCCATGGGACGCACCTTCGGTGCCGAAAAGAACTGATCGCGGCTGGATGGATGTCGGGCGTGATAGCGCGGCGGCAGCAAACACTCAATCTTCCGGCCGAGCAGATCGGCCCGCGCGTGCCCGAACAACTTCTCGGTCTGAGCATTGACCAGGACGATGTTGCCGCTTCGATCCATGATGACGAAGGCGTCGGGAGCCGCTTCGAGCAGTCCGCGATACCTCGCCTCCATCTGCGCCAGATGCTCTTCTGCTTCCTTCCGCACGCTGATGTCACGGATCGCCGCCGTCACCAGAGTTCCTTCGCCGCTCTCCAGCGGGCTCAGCATGATCTCGATCGGGAACTCGGCGCCGTCCTTGCGCCGGCCGACCAGTTCGATGCCGGTGCCGATCTGCTGGGCCAGCGCGTCGGCCGGCGATCGCAGGCCGTCCGCGCGCAGGCGTTCGGCAAAGCCATCGGGAATGATGCTCGTTATCTTCTGTCCGAGAAGCTCGTCGTGACCATATCCGAACTGCTTTCCCGCCTGGAAGTTCTTCAGGATGATTTCACCGCGCTGGTTCACTACCACCATCGCATCCGGTGCCGCTTCGAGTAGCTCTTTGAATTTTTGTTCGGTCTTGCGTCGATGGTCAATGGTCCCCTGCAGTTCATCGGCGCGGCTTTCGCTCTGCGCGAGCTCCCTTGCGGCCGACCGGCGTATCGCAACAACCGAGGCCATCGCCAGCACGACAATGAGCCCGAGCCCGACCAGATTAACCACCAGGAGCCGGATGTTGGTCGATACCACAGTCGAGGTATGTTCCGCGACCAGCTGCCGTTGCTCGTCCATCAGGCGGAGCGTCGCAACGCGGATTCTGGTCATGAGATCGCGGCCCAGGCCGGTGCGGACAAGGGCCACGGCCGCGGCGTGCTCGCCGGCGTCATGCAGGCGGACGGTTTCCCGCAGCTCGGCGAACTTGCTCACCATCAACGGTTCGATTTCGGCAAGTGCCCGTTGCCGCGCCGGGTCGGCGACCACGGTCTTTCTCAGGTCGGCGACCGCGGTCAAACCGGCATCGACGGTGGTACCGAAAGTCTCAAGGTAGTCCGGATCGCCGGTGAGGAGATAGCCACGCTGTTCGCTCTCGGCGACGCGAACCGTGGCCATGATTCCCCACAGCCTGTTTTCGAGCTGCAGCGAACGGTTCATCATCTCCTGTCCGGATTGCGAGGAGACGACGAGATAGATCGAGGAGGCGCTGACAAGAATCAGGAAGCCGCATGCCAACAAGAGCGGCCACGCCTGCTTGGCCCACCGCTCACGCCTGCCCGGCTCGATGCTCGCCGCCGTCGTTTCCGCGGAAGGTCTCACGAAATCACCTGACTTCACCGAGCGCCATGCGGACCAGATCTGCCGCGTTTCTGGCCCCGAGCTTCCGCATCAGGCGGGCACGATGGCTTTCGAACGTTCTCGGGCCGATCTGCATGCGGATGGCGCCCAGCTTGTTGGAGCATCCCTGGCTGACATGACCCAGAACTTCGCGCTCCCGTGGGGTGAGAAGCTCGCGGATGGAGGGCGTCGCGACGTTTTCCGCGTGACCGGGCCCACCCGCGTCCGGGCTGGCGTTCCGCGACCACCAGCTGATCACATCGCGGCCAAGCGCGGCGGCGGTTTCCGGATATAACGGGCCCTCGAAGCTCTCGGCGATGGCCTGCATCATCGCGCAGGCGCGTTCGGTTTCATGAAACGCGGCCTCCACCAGCTGATGCATGCTGTCTCGCGTTTCCGCGCTGTCGTCAGCTTGGCCGAAGCCTTGCCTGATCTCGCAGATATAGAGCCGCAATGCGGTCAACGGCCCGTTGAGTTGATGGGCGATCGCGGATCCCACTTCGTTCGCGGCCCGCGTCCGTTCCGGCGACGGCCGTCCTATTTCAGGTTCGCCGGCCCTCTCGGTGCCGCTCTCCATCCATTTCGGATGGCTCGCCCGATTTTGTTTCTGCTTCATTGTATTGACTGTCCGGTCGAGGCCGCCGGGACAAGTCCGCGGTCGATGGCGGCAACCAGCTGCGAAGGCGAGAACGGTTTGCGCAGCGAAATCGTCGCGCCGCGCAGCTTCGCCATGCCGAGGAAATCCTGATCGGCATCCAGCGAATTGCGCAGCCGGAAGCCGGACATGGCAATGATCGGTACCGCCGACTCGCTTCGGATGCGCGTGATGGTATCCAGTCCATTCATTCCAGGCATGAACAGATCGACCATCACCACGTCAAACGGATCGGCCAGGAACGCGTGAATGCCCGCATGGGCGCGTGAGGTGACCACCGTGTCGCACTGGCGCCGGGCCAGGATGGCCTGAATGGCGGCGCAGACGGAGTCGTCGTCATCGATGACCAGAATTCGCGCCGCCGTCCTGGCGAGGGAGGGCATCTGGCTTGTGTCGTGGCGCTGTAGAGCAGACATGGAGCGACCTCATTTTGAAGGAATGCGTGATGGGTTACTCGACACTATGGCCGCAAGCTTCGACTTGAACAGGCGCGGTTTTCGGCTCAGACGCGATTGCGATGACGCTAGCGGTTTTCGTCCTATGCGCGCGTTAACTTACCTTTGCGTAGAAATACTGCAACCATCGCCCGCTGTTCGGGCGCGGCCATCGAGCCAGGCATTCTATTCACGCATTACATTTTTTTTCGCGGATCGTGACTGGCCATTAATCTCTGCCGTGGAAGCTTGCGGCAAAGAACAGGGGAGTACACGATGTACGCCGATCAATTTGAGGCCCGCCTCGCCAGGGTGCGGCACCGCTTCGCGACCACGCTCGAAAGCAAGATCACGGAGGCGGTGGTCTCGGCCGACCGCATGTCCCGAAGCACCGAGGGTGTCAGCAAGCAGGTTTCCCAATCCTATCGCGATCTGCACGGCATCTGCGGCATCGGACCGACGGTCGGGTTCACGGCCACCGGCGAAGCTGCGCGCATCGCCGAAGCACCCTTGATGCAGGCGCATCGCGAAGGCCGCGCCCTGACCGCCAACGAAATTCTCATCCTGAAGAAGGCGCTCCATAGCTTGCGCGCCGCCGCCGCATCGGAATTGCGATTGATGTACCAGCGCGGAGGCTAGGTCGCGCTTCGGCGCCTGCGGCATCGCCAAGCGCCAGTCGCACCATGCTGGCGAGGGCTGCTTTGCGATACGGCTTGGAGAGCAGCAACACGCCTCGATCGAGCCGTCCGTGGTGCACGATTGAATTCTCGGTATAGCCTGACGTATAGAGGATCTTCGTGCCGGGCCGGAGCCTGGTCACTTCGTCGGCAAGCTGGCGGCCGGTCATTGCGCCGGGCATGACGACGTCGGTGAACAAGAGATCAAAGGGCTGTCCGCGTTCGACATGCCCGAGCGCCGCAGCGCTATCGGCAACCGCGACCGTCCGGTAGCCCAGGCTGTCCAACTGCGCGGTGACGAAGCCGCGCACCAGATCGTCATCCTCGACCACCAGGATGGTTTCGCCGGCGCCATGTGTCGGCAAGACGACGGGAATAGCCGCCTCGACGCATCCGCCGGCGCACGGCAAATAGAGCTTGACCGTCGTGCCGTGGCCTTCCTCGCTGTAGATCTTGATGTGCCCGCCCGACTGCTTGACGAATCCATACACCATGCTCAGTCCGAGTCCGGTGCCTTTGCCCGACGCCTTGGTGGTAAAGAACGGTTCGAATACCTTTTCACACATGTCGGCCGACATCCCCGTACCGGTGTCGCTCACGGCGATCAAGCCATAGGCGCCCGGGCGGACGTCAGGATTGCCCTGCGCATAGGCTTCGTCCAGCACGACGTTTGCGGTCTCCAGAATCAGCTTGCCGCCGTCCGGCATGGCATCCCGGGCGTTGACGGCCAGATTGATCAGCGCATTCGCCAGTTGCGAGGGGTCGATACACGCGGCCGCCATGCCGTTTTCCAGTATCAAGCCGATTTCGATCTGCTCGCCAAGTGTAGGCCTGAGCAGCTTCCCAATATCGGCAATGGTTGCGTTGAGGTCCACGTTGCGTGGCTGCAACGGCTGCTTGCGGGCGAAGGCGAGCAACTGCTGGATCAGTTCGGTGCAACGGTCCGCTGCCTGGTCGATCAGAGCTGCCACCGCTTGAAGCTCGGGCCGATTGCCGAGGTCGGCGACCAGGATTTCGGTAGTGCCGGCAATCACCGTGAGCATGTTGTTGAAATCGTGCGCGACGCCCCCGGTGAGTTTGCCGATCGCATCCAGTTTTTGCGACTGGTGCAGCTTGCGCTCGATGTCGCGGAGCTTCTCATTGGCCACCAGCAGATGCGCAGTGCGCTCGGCGACCGCGGCTTC
>NZ_JBEKXH010000222.1:0-10523 GCF_049512235.1 Bradyrhizobium sp. | reverse complement strand
GACAACAACGGAAAGCTTGGGGGAGGCATCTCATGAAATCGGTATTGCTGGCAGCCGTCGCGGCTGGCGGGCTTGTGCTCGTGGGTCCGGTCATGGCGCAGGGCGTCAAGATCGGTATTTTGAACGATCAATCCGGGGTCTACGCAGATTACGGCGGAAAATATTCCGTCGAGGCCGCCAGGATGGCGATCGAGGATTTCGGCGGCAGCGTGCTCGGCCAGAAGATCGAGATGATCTCCGCCGATCATCAGAACAAGCCCGACCTCGCCACCGCGATTGCGCGGCGCTGGTATGAAGTCGAAGGCGTCGACATGATCACCGAGCTGACGACCTCGTCGGTCGCGCTCGCGGTGCAGGAGCTGTCGAAGGAGAAAAAGAAAATCGACATTGTGGTCGGTGCGGCGACCTCACGGCTGAGCGGCGACGCCTGCACGCCCTATGGCTTCCACTGGGCCTACGACACCCATGCGCTCGCGGTCGGCACCGGCGGCGCGCTGGTCGAAGCCGGCGGCGATACCTGGTTCTTCATGACCGCGGACTATGCCTTCGGCTATGCGCTGGAAAAGGACACCAGCGACGTCGTCAAGGCCAAGGGCGGCAAGATCCTGGGTTCGGTCCGCATTCCCCTGAACTCGTCGGATTTTTCATCCTTCCTGCTGCAGGCGCAGAGTTCGAAGGCGAAAATCATCGGGCTCGCCAATGCCGGCCTCGACACCACCAATTCGATCAAGCAGGCGGCGGAATTCGGCATCGTCAAGGGCGGCCAGAAGCTCGCCGGCCTGTTGCTGACGCTTTCGGAAGTCAACGGCCTCGGCCTGGAAGCCGCCCAGGGCCTGGTGCTGACCGAAGCCTATTACTGGGACCACAACGACAAGACCCGCGAGCTGGCCAATCGCTTCTTCGCGCGCACCGGCCGGATGCCGAACATGATCCAGGCCGGCACCTATTCGGCGACGCTGCAATATCTGAAGGCCGTCAAGGCCGCCGGCACCAAGGACACCGAAGCCGTCGCCAGAAAGCTCAAGGAGCTTCCGGTCGACGACGCGTTCGCGCAAGCCGGCAAGGTGCTGGAAAACGGCCGCATGGTGCACGATCTCTATCTGTTCGAGGTCAAGAAGCCGCAGGAGTCCAAGAAGCCCTGGGATTACTACAAGCAGCTCGCAGTGGTTCCGGGCGACAAGGCGTTCCTGTCCGCCAAGGACTCGGGCTGCCCGCTGACGAAATGATCGGGAGGCGATCATCGGGTCGTGGCCTGCGACGTGAAACGTGAAGAAAGCATTTTATCGCAAGGTCGCCGACGATCTCCACACCAGGGCCGGCGTGCGCAGGCAGGACGTCTTTATCTCTCTCGTTGATGTCTTGCCCGAGAACTGGTCATTCGGAAGCGGTGAGATGCAGTACGCCCCGAAGCAGTAGCTGCCGCTTTCCTCACGCACGCGGGCAAGTCCTATCGCGCGCCGCCGCGGTCGCGAAACGCGCATCGGACCGGGAGCGAGGTAATTCCGCTCATAAAGACAGAGTGGGCGCGGCGAGGGCGGCCAGCCAATTCGATACGCCGCGAGGTTCGTACCCATGATTTCAATCCGCTGTCGTGTCATTGCATCGGATCAGCAAGGTAAATTCTCTCATGCCATAGCCATCCATGATTTCGACGGAGCAACCAAGCTGACTTTCGCAATAGCCGATCCATGGTTGCGGCATGGTGCGATAGAGACCATCGGTGAGAGTTGTTGCCGGCGATCCGGCGCGGGTCGCGTCGCTTATGAAATTGACGCTGAACCCACGGCGGCTCGTCTGTCGCATCTGCCGCAACATCGTGGCGACGAAGTCCTCCCAGACCGCGCGGGAATGGCCGAGACTGACATTCATGATCCCGCTGGCGACGGAATAGTCCGCGATCCGCGGGCTGGATTTGGCAACGACGAAGCGGTGATCGGGACTTGAAAAGCGCCGGCGCGCGCGCTGCACCATGGCGCGCGAGAGGTCGACGCCCAGATAGTCGATCTTGGCATCGCCGTGACGCAGAGCGAGGAAGGCGGCGAGCGCGCCGTAGCCGCAGCCGATATCGTTCAATGCAAAGGGCGCAGAGAAGTCGCAAATCTTCAGGAGCTGGACAAAGCGAAGATTTTGGGTGGCCCAGCATGACCAGTCCACCCCGAGCGGCGTGGCGCCATGTCTGGCGACACGCTCGCTGTAATAGGCCTCGATGTCGGAATAGACGTCCCGCAGAATCCCCTCGACAGGCTCAATGCCTGTGCGATCGGCCTTCCGCGAGAGACTCATTTTTTGCTTTTCTTCGCAGGCCGCGCCTTCGCAGCGTCCGCGGGCTGCCGCCGGGCCTGGCGTGCGGGCGTGGTCGGAATTGAAACAATGGCGTAGGTGCCCGAAGTGAAAACGAAGGGGTTGCCCGTTGATGCCTTCACGTTAGGGTCGTCTGCCGCCGAGTGGCAGACGATGGACATGGGCAGCGACTTGTCGGCCTCCAGATTGTCCTTGATGGCCTTGATCACCCGGTCGTGCCCGCTCACCTTCGGCAGATCCGACTTGTAGGTCTTGAGATGATCCAGGAAGCGATACCAGCGCTGTCGCTCCGACCAGTCCGCCGGCACGATGCCGAGCAGCGCAAAGGATTGCTGCAGGCTATGTTCGGCCGAGAATACCTTGAATTCCTTCTGCAATGCGACCATTTCGGGCAGCTCGTCCGGGTCAAATCGCTTGTTCAGCCGGACAAGGATGTCACTCGTGGTGCTGTCTTTAATGAAGTCACCCATAAAAAAGTCCTCCGGTCTAAATTCACCTCTGAAAAACGCGACATTCTGCACCTAATTAGACACTCCGTTCAAGCTGCAATCGAAGCTGGGACAACTGGGGTTGAAAGAAAGCTGCGTGGGATACGGTGAACAGTTGCTCGGCGTGCTCGAGCAGCCGGACGGCCTCAGCATCGTCCCTGCGGTCGCCGGCGACGGTCAGGATAAGCCCCTGTACGAGGGTCGCGTGCAACTCGGCGACGCGATCGGTTCGCCGCAAGGCGACGGCCATAGCCTCCGTGGCCGCTTCCAGCGCGGCACCGAGATCGTCCGCGCGGTAGAGAACCTCAGCGAGATCGGCCAGCATCCGACCCTCGTATTCAATCCCAGCCCTGGCACTGCGGCCGAAATCAATCGCCGCTTGCAGGTCCTGCGCTCCCGCGACAAAATTGCCTGCAGTGGCCTTTGCGAGGCCGGCGCACACCATAGCCCTGACACGCAAATACGGCATCGCCGATTGCGCGGCCATCTCTGCCACCCTCGTGGCTTCCTGGCTAGCCAGATCGGGGTCGCCCAGCCCCCACGCCATTTCAACCGATGATTGATGAGCAATGAATTGCACGATGGGGGCGACGCCCTCCGGGGCGGTCTGTAATACATCAGCGATCCGCGCTTTGGCTTCGCCAAAGCGGCCGAGCCGGACCAGTATTCTCGTCTTGAAGCACTTGATCCAGTGTTCGACATCGAAGCCCAGAATCTGGTCGGCGTTCAGGCCCAGGGTCACGTTGGTCTCGAAACCGCCCTGCTCGGCAATGGCGGCCAGCGCGAGGGCGCCGGCATCGAGGGCTTCCGTCAACCGGCCGGCCATGAAGAACGCCTGGCTGAGCATCGCATTGACAATCGCGAAGCGTCCGATGTCCCCCTCGCTGGGCGTCAGTTTCAGCGCGTCCTGCATGACACGAACATAATCGTCCGCGGCCGCGGTTGCCGCCAGGATCCGGCCGTATGCGGCAAGCAGTATCGGCTCGTTGGGCGCATATTTCAGCGCCTCTTCGGCGTAGGGCTTTGCGTCATCGGCCGAGATACCCTCGCGCCAACCGAAGTTCAAAATCTGACCGCTGGCAAAGGCGCGCAGTCGGTCGTTGTGCTCGGATCGAGGCTGATCCTGCAGCAGCGCCCGGACCTTTTTCCAGCTCTTGAGGGCTTCGGCGGAGTTCGCTCGGCCAATCCATCTGGCGGCGCGTTGCAGATGTGCGACCGCCTCCATTGTTTGACCCGCCGCCTCATAATGGAAGGCGAGAAGCCCGGCGAATTCGTCGAGCTTGCCCCAGTCGAAGTATTCGATGGCGATGGCGACAGCCGCGTGCAAGACGATGAGTCGAGATCGCAGCTGCATCGCGTAAGCCACCTCCTGGATCAGGGGATGGCGGAACGCGAGAAGCCCCTGGTCGAAGGGCGGGAAATCGTAAAGCAAGTCGGCTTCCCTGAGCTGGGATATCGCCTCGAACAATTCGCCATGGGCGAGCGCGGTGACGCGTTGCAGGACCGAGAGCGAGACCACCCGGCCGATCACCGCGGCCGTTTCGAGAACCTGCTTGGCCGTTTCCTCAAGGCGATCGATGCGTGCCGCAATGACGGCCTGAACCGTGGTGGGCAGTGGAATGGTGTCGACCCCACCCTTCAACCGAAACGCGCCTCTCTCGCCCTCGAAATCGCCGCGTTCGGCGATCGCATTGACCAGTTCCTCAAGAAAAAACGGGTTGCCCTGCGCGCGCTCGATGATATCCCGGCTTAAAGTGGCCAGCGACGGATCCTCACCAAAATGCTGCCGCAGCAACAGCTGGGCCTGTTCGGCGGCGAGCGGAGGCATGACGATCTGCCGATAATGCCGACGTTGCATGAGGGATGCGACGAAGCCCGGTCTGAAATTGACGATCAGGAGCGTCGTGGTATCGACGACGGCCTCTGCCAGCGCCTCGACGAATTCTTCGCTGGCCGCGTCGATCCAGTGCAAATCCTCGATCACGACGACGGTAGCGGTGTCGCGAGGCCCCGAACGCACGAGCGTCCTGACCACGTCCAGCAACTGTATCTTCAGCGCCCTGGGGTCGAGCTTGGGCGCCGGGCGCGCGGCGTCGGCGAGGCCCAGAAAGTCCAGCAACAGAAGCAGCTTCTGCTCGGAAGACGACAGTGCCGCGAACCGCTCGACGACGCGGCGGCGCGCCCCCTCAAGCGAGTCCCTGGCGCGAATGTCGAAGACATCGCGCAGCAGTTCCAGCACCGGCTGGAACGGCGTCGCTCGCGCGTGCGCCAGCACCCGTCCCTCATAGACGCGAACGCCTTGCCGCCGGCAGTTTTCCGTAAACTCGAAGCAAAGCCGGCTCTTGCCGATCCCGGCTTCTCCGACCACGCCAACCACCCGGCCGTCGCCCTTGACGGTATTTGCGAGTTCGAGTTCGAGGGCGGCGAATTGGTCGCTGCGTCCGATCAGGGAAGTCAGGCGCCTTCCGCTGCGGAAAACATCGCTGGCCGGGGCATTCAGCAGCTTTGTCAGCTTGAAGGTTTCTACCGGCGCCGCGATGCCGCGAATGGTCTGCATACCCTGCGGCACGACCTCGATGAATTGCTTGGCGCCAGCATAGGTATCCCTGGTAATGAAAATACAGCCCTCGTCCGCCATCTGCTCCATTCGTTTGGCGAGATGCACGTTGGCGCCGGCCGCGTCGTAGGTCTGGTAGATGCTGTTTTCGATCGTCTGGACGACGACTTCGCCGGTATGAAGCCCGACGCGTATCTGCATACCCGGGTCTTCAAGCCTCGCCACCGCGTCCTGCATCGCCAGAGCCGCCAGGCAGCCGCGAACGGCATGGTCCTCATGGGGACGCGGCGCACCGAACAGCGCCATGACGCCGTCGCCCTGTACCTTGTTGACAATGCCGTCGTAGCGATGGACGGCATCCTTCATCAGGTTGAGCACAGGCTCCAGACGCCGCATGCCCGGTTCGGGATCGCCCAGGCTGTCAATCAGGCTGGTCGAATCCCGGATGTCGGCGAACAGTACGGTGAGGCGCTTGCGTTCTCCGCCCTTGCTGCTCAGCGACCGCAGCAGGCGCTGCGAAGATGGATCGGGGCTGGCCGGGCCCGACACCAGCGCCGTACCACATTGCCCGCAAAAACGACTGGCCGGCCCATTGACGTGATGGCAGGCGTCGCACTTGATTCCGAGCGGTGCGCCGCAGCTTTCGCAATAGTCGTTGTTGTCCCTGTTCTGGCTATTGCATTGCGCGCACTGCATACCCAGACCCTTGAGCGGCGAATAACGCCGGTTTAACCTTTAGCATCGACGGCCACACCGGCATCTATGTGATTTATCCAGACCCTGCGACCGCCGAAAACAGGGGCACCTTTATCTTCGGTGAGCGTCGAGTCCCGGTATGGACCGGATATTCCGCCTCGCAACCCGAAGCGGGTGGATGGCGTCGATATCCATGGACGCCGCCGTGTGGCACGGTCTTTCAGATCCGCGCCGCAACCGCTACAGGTCGGCCGCTGTCGAATTGATTGGCCTGCGCCACCATCCCTTCATCCATGGATGATCTGCCGGACGATCGCGCCGAACGCGCCGAGCCAGAGCCCGCCGGACGCCAGCGCCTGAATCCCGAAACCTCGGCCGCGTTTTTCCGCGGCCTGCGAATAGCCGGTCATATAGAGGATGCGGCCGGCGATCCAGACCAGACCGATCGCGGCGGCGATCGGATCACTGATATAGATCGCGAACAGCCATAGTGAAGGCAGGAAGATCGGCATCCATTCCAGCGTGTTCATCTGCACGCGGAACACCCGCTCGAAATCGGGATTGCCCGATATCGCCGGCGCCTTGATGCCGAATTTCGCGCGCGCCCTCGCCACCTGAATGGAGGTGAAGAAAAAAAGCAGGATAGCCAGGCAGGTAACGAGTGCGGTGAAATGATACATTTCGAGGATCCCCTTTTTGGCGTCTGTATTCAATAGCCGGTCATTTCCAGATATCCTACGCCGGCGTGGCTGCCCGTAAAACTGATCGGCCCTTCCCAATAGGCAAAACTCGTCCCCATCCAGCTCTTGTCATTGAGCGGGACACATTCGATCTTGAGTTCAAGACGAGGAATCGCGACCCGCCACAGGGTCGGAATCCTGCGTCCTGCGATCTCGGTCCAATTCAGCGCTGTGATGTCAAGATCGCCTGACGCGATCTGCCGGTTGGTGCCATCGGGCAAAATCCAGTTGCCGGGACTGAAATCATGGCCGTCGCGCCGGCGCAGCCGGTACAGCATGAGTTTCTCGCCGGTCTTGAAATGCAGCGCAAACCAGTCCCATCCGGTCTGGTCCGAGGTGAGCGGCTGGCTGCTCCACTCCCGGTCCATCCAGGCCTGACCGGTGACCTCGGTGCGCCGGTCATCGATGGTGAGGCTACCCTTCGCCTTGAAGAATGGCTGGCTGTAATAATAGGAAGCCTGTCCGGACCGCTCGGATTTCTGGCTGTAGCCGGCGTCACCCTGCAGCACCAGCGCGTGATCGGCATCGAGCCGCAGCGCATAGGAAAAATCCTCCGCGGCTGCGGTCAGCTGCAGCGGCGCGATGGCGTCGTCGCGCATCTGATCGAGCCCGCGCATTTCCCATGCATCGATAAAGGCGCGAAACGGGCTGGCCTCGACGCCGGCCTGGCCGACGCCGCCACGGGCGAATGTTTCGCTGAAGCGGTGGCTGTCGGCCCGGGTCACGGCGGCGTGGGCCATCCAGAGCTGGGGATTGGCCCAGCCCTCCTGCTGCGCGCCCGATCTCATGGCCTGGCGAAACAGGGTCCACTGCGCGCCAAAGGCCGCGCCGCTCGAATCCACCAGGTTTGCCGTGACGTACCACCACTCGATGCGATAGTCCGGATGCGGCCCGTGGTCGGCGGGGAAAGTAAATTTCCTGCCGGGAGTGACCGGCGCGAACTCCTCGGCCGATTTGTCGAGCCCGGCGAAGCCCTGCGCACCCGCGCGCTTTCGGCCGAGCGCGAGAGCCGCAGCGCCGCCGAACAAGGCGCGGCGGGTGATCGCAAGCCTATCGTTTACGCGCCTATCGTTCATCGGCGAAGATCTTGATCAGGTTCAAAGGCTGCATGCGCGCCAGTTTGAGGACGGGAATGAGCGCCGCCAACAGCGCAGCCGCCATCGCCACGCCGAGCAGCTGGAGCAGTTGCAGCGGGAAGACAGCAAACGGCAGTCGCCAGCCGAACGCCTTCACGTTCACCACCGCGATCAGGCACCACGCCACCAGGAGGCCGAGCGGCAGCGCCAGCAGCGCCGTGATCAGCGCGACGGACAGGGTCTTCAACAGTTCGAGGCCTGCGAGCTGCCGCCGCGTGATGCCGATCGCCCACAGCGGCGCCAGCTGCGGCAGGCGTGAATTGCCAAGGGTCAAGAGGCTGGTCAATAGCGCCACCCCGGCAACGCCGAGGGTAAAGGCGTTCAACGCCGCCGTGACCGCGAAGGTCCGGTTGAAGATCTTCGTCGATTCCGCCTTCAGCGTCGCCTGGTCGAACAGGTTGCGGCTGTCGAGGCCGAATTTGTCCCGCAAGGCTGTGATCAGCGCCGGGATCTCGGCGTGTTGGACGCGCAGGCCCAGCCGCGTCAGCGGGAGGTCGGGAAAGCGCCGGGTCAGGGCCGCAATGTTGACGGCGATCTGTCCCTTCGGATTGCCATAGTCGGCATAGACGCCGACGATCTCGATCGTCCAGTTTCCCCCGGGCGCCGGCACCTCGATCTCATCGCCGATCGAAAGCTTCAGCCGCCGCGCCAATTGTTCACTGACAAAACCGGCATTGCCCGGCCGCAGGCGAACCCAGGCCTTGAGAGCCGATTGCAGCAGCGGCCAGTGATCCCGGTAGGTTGCGTGATCGGCGATACCCAGAATTTCGACGGGCGCGCCACCCAGTTGCACATCGGCCCGGCCGCCGGGCAGGATCGCTTCGACCTCCGGCCGCTGCCCTAACCACGCCTTGATCTCCCTTGCCTGCGCGTTGTCGGCGGCGTTGAGATAAATGTCCGCCGCCAGCCGTCCGTCCAGCCAGCTGATAAAAGTGCGGCTGAAGGTCTCGACCATGGTGCCGACGCCGACATTGACGGCGAGCGCGAGCAACAGCGCCATCAAGGCCAGCGACAATCCCGAAAGCTGCTGGCGGCTGTCGGCCCAGAACCAGACCGCGAGCGCGCGATGCGCGCTGCGCTGGCCGATCAGAAGCACCGCTTCCAGGATCGAGGGCAGCACCAGGGCGGCGCCGATCAGCAGGGCCGCCAGCACGGCAAATCCCGACATCAGTGAATCGCCATACCACAGAAAAAAGCCGGCGGCGCCGAACACGATCAGCGCCAGCGTGCCCTGCAGCATCAGCCAGCGATGCTGCGCCCAAAGCCAGGCCTGGGGTTGGGCTGCAACCAGCACCGGCAGGCGGATCGCCTTGATCAGGCTGGTGGTCGAAGCCGCCAGCGCGCCGACCACGCTGATGATGATGCCGGCGATCCACCATTCGGCCTTGAGCGTCAACTCGCCGGGAATCTCCGCGCCATAGAGGCCGCGCAAGCTTGCGGCGACGTCGGGCAACAGCGCCGCCGCGATCAGGTAGCCGCAGACCAGGCCGACGAGACCCGCGACCAGCGCCAGCGCTACCAGTTCCACCACCAACACCGCGTTCAACTGGCGCGCCGACACCCCGCAGGCGCGCAGCGTCCGCAGCATCGGCAGCCGCTGCTCGAAGGCAAGGCCCACGGCCGAATTGACGATGAACAGTCCGACCACGAAGGACAAAAATCCGAACGCCGTCAAATTGAGGTGAAAGCTGTCGGTCAGGCGTTCGAGATCGCTCTCCGCGTCCGGTGCCACCAGACGGAGTTGTTCGCCGGCAACGCTTTCGAGCGGCGCCTGCGGGCCTTTTGTCTTGCCGACCAGAAGCCGCGAAAGCTGGTCCGGCCGGTTGAGCAGCCGCTGCGCCATGCCGATATCGACCACCAGCACGTCGGGTACCAGTTGCGCCTGCGCATGCAGCGGCGGCAGCGAAGCGCCGCTGCTCGAAAGCGGCGTCGTGCCTTGCGGCAAATCAAGTTCGCCGAGCACCTCGGGCGCCACCAGCGTTTGGCCCGGAGGCGTCAGGAAGGATTGCAGACCGGCGCTGTCGATCACCGGCCCGTTGCCGACCTCCGCGGGCAGCGTCAGGGGCTCGATGCCCAGTAGCCGGAACGAGTGTCCGTCGATCTGAAGCCGCCCCTCGAGCACGGGCGACACCGGCCAGCCGGCGCGGCGCAGATCGACAAAGAGTTGCTGGCTGAATGTCGCAGCCTTGCGGCCGACCAGCACGGCCGTTCTCGTGCCGCCGAAGGTCGCGGCGGCGCGGTCGTAGCTGGCGCGCGCCTGTTGGTTCAAGGCCTGTACGCCGCTCCACAGCGCGGTCGCCGAAATCAGTCCGATCAGCAGGGTCGCGAGCTGCATCGGATGCCGCCGCCAATGGCTCAACAGCACCGCGAGGATCCAGAGTATGCGGCTCATGCGATCAGCCCGGCGTGGAGATGGACCTGGCGGTCGAGCGTGGCGGCGAGCCGCGCGCTGTGGGTCACCATCAGGAAGCCGCAACCGGTCCGGCTCACCAGATCGCGCGTCAGCGCCAGCACTTCATCCGCGGTCGCCTCGTCGAGATTGCCGGTCGGCTCGTCGGCGAGCAGCAGCAGCGGCTTTACCGCAAGCGCGCGGCCGATCGCGACG
>NZ_JBEKXH010000221.1:0-10534 GCF_049512235.1 Bradyrhizobium sp. | reverse complement strand
TCGCACCCCGAGCATGACGACGGTGGAATTGGTGCTGTTGCCGGCGATATTGGAGTCGAGCCAGTCGCGGCGCAGCGTGCCCTTGAGCCACATATTGCGCGTCATCTTGTAGATCAGATCACCCGAAACCGAGTAAGTCTTGTCGTGCCTGCCATCGCCCTGATAGTCGAGCGTGCCGTAAGTGAATTTTCCGATTCCCGTGAGCCAGCGGCGGAAATCGTGATCGATTTCGACGGTGTAGATATGGGTCAGCACGCCGGAGACGCCGGGCAACGTGGTCTCGTCGATCGAGGTATCGGAATAGAATTTTGCCGTGGTCAGCGGCGTGGCGCTCCAGGTCAGCGAGGCCGAGGTGAGCAGGCCCTGCAGCCGATCCAGCCTGGTATCGACATAATCGCGCAATGCGTAGCCGACCGAGATGTCGCCGGTCAAGAGCCGCGAAAATTCGAAGGAGCTGCCGGCCTTGGCGTAGCCGCCGCTCGAATCGCGCGCATAGCCAAACCGGTCGAGCTGCAAATCGTGCACGCGGCTGTCGCCCTCGACCTCCGCGAACGGTTCTAGCCCCGGCAGCACGGCGTAGCTGAGGCGGCCGACGCCGCCGGTCTGGGTGAAGTTGCGGTCGTCGTTGGTGGCAGTGGTGCCGTCGGTGAGGGTGGAGTCCTGATAGACGGTGCGATCGACGGTACCGCCGGCGGCGATATTCAGCCGGTTGAAATTCTGGTCGAACCCGAAGGTGCCGCCGACCGTCGTATAGATCGGGTATCTGGCGAGGCCGGCCTGGATGTTCGGGCTGCCGGGATTGTCGGTTGAAACCCTCAAGCGCAGTTCCGAGGTCAGGCGGGTGTCTTCGGTGACATCGAGGCGGCCGTCGATATGACCGGTGAAATCCGGCCGGTCGACATTGGTCGGCGCCGTCGAGATGGCGCCGTCGATTGTCGGCGGAAAGGTAGTGCCATAGCCCATGAACGATCCCCTGAGGTCGGCGACAACAGCGTGGCGCTCCCAGTCGGAGACGGCCAAAACTTCCGGCGCCACCACGTAGAACGGCGAGCCCCGGGGAATGAAGGTGCGACCGGGATTGGTGTCGTAGCCGCCCGAGATTTCGACCGCGGATTTGACCAGAAATCCACCGCCGTGATCGCCGACCTCGCCGAACGGATCGTCATCGACCTTGAGGCGCTTGCGCGGCGGCTGGCCGTCGACGGTGCCGGCCATCGCGGGCGGGATCGGCGGCTTGTTCGCAGTCGCGGACGGCGGTAGCGCGATCGGCGGCGTCGCCGTCGAGGCGGCGGCTGGCATCAGCGTCAGCGGCACCGGGCTGCCTGGACCCGGTGGTGGTTTCGGCCTCGGCTGCCCCGGCAGGAATTTTGTCTTTTTGCGCGACCGATTGAGCGAATCGAAGCCGGTGTCCGACGCGCCGCTGGCGGCGGCCTGGTCGTAGGTCGGGATATGGAAAATCCGCGATGGCGCGGGCGTGTCCGGATCACCCTGCCTCGCAGCGTTGGCCTGATCCCCGGTCGTGTCCGCGATGCTGTCGCTGGTGCCGCGCAGCAGCGGTTGCTGCGGCAAAGCAAGCCCGTTGCGTAGCGGGGGAAACAGGCCGGGGGTGAGGGTTTGGGCGCGCGCCACGGGTTGCGCGAATGCAATCAACACAAGGCATGCCAAAACCGCGCCAAGGCTCGTTGCGCGGCTGCGGCGGCCCTTGGCTGGACCCGGCTTCACGATAACAATACTCCAGCAGATTCAATTACTTGACGAACGGCACGGCGCCCGCGCGAGCGCGGAGCGGAAAACGTCGTTAATGGAGTTAAAACAAGTATGGTTAATGGGCAGTTGAAGGCCGCCGCTGTCGCGTCGCCTCGCCAAACCGGCCGTGCTAAGGACAGCCGGGCGAAAGCGATGGCCCGCCACCTCTGGGAATCATTCATGCCAAACCCGAAACCGCTGATGCCAACATCATCCGGACCCGATCAGGCGAACTCAGCCGTGCAGTCGGCCTTGCGCACGCTCGATGCCGAGGGCAGCGGCATCAGCGCCATTGTCGCGGCGCTAGAGGGCTCGCTCGGATCGGCATTCGCGGCCGTGGTCGACCTGATCCTGGTTGCAAAAGGTCGTGTCATCGTCACCGGGCTCGGCAAATCAGGCCATGTCGCGCGCAAGATCGCCGCCACACTGGCCTCCACCGGCACTCCCGCCTTCTTCGTGCACGCGGCCGAGGCCGGCCACGGCGATCTCGGCATGATCACGACGGATGACGTCATCATCGCGCTGTCGTGGTCGGGTGAGCAGCCCGAAATGAAAAACCTGGTCAATTATTCCAGCCGCTTTGCGATTCCGATGATCGCGGTGACGTCCAATGCCGGCTCCTCGCTCGGCGCCGCCGCGCGCATCGTGCTGGAGCTGCCCAGGGCGCGCGAAGCCTGTCCGCACAATCTGGCGCCGACCACCTCTTCGCTGATGCAGGCGGCGATCGGCGACGCGCTCGCCATCGCGCTGCTCGAAGGCCGCGGCTTCACGGCGCTTGAGTTCGCCAATTTCCATCCCGGCGGCAAGCTCGGGGCGATGCTGAAATTCGTCCGCGACATCATGCACACCGGCGACGCCATCCCGGTAAAGCCACTCGGCGCCAGAATGTCGGACGCGCTGGTGGAGATGTCGTCGAAGGGATTCGGCTGCGTCTGCATCGTCGACACCGGCGGCGAGATCGCCGGCATCATCACCGACGGCGATCTGCGCCGTCACATGCGGCCTGATTTGATGACGGCTCTGGTCGACGAGGTGATGACCAGGAATCCGAGGACGATTCCTCCAAGCATGCTTGCCACCGAAATGCTGGATACGCTGAATTCGTCCAAACCCGCGGTGACCGTCCTGATCGTCGCCGAGGCCAAAAAGCCGGTCGGCATCGTCCACGTCCACGACGTGCTGAGGGCAGGCGTGGCGTAGGCTGGCGGCCGCCATTCACAAAATGACTGTCGTCCGGGGCGCGAGTCAAACGAGCGAGCCGGAACCCACTACCACGATCCGGGGTTATCGATTCCGAGCCTGCGCCTCAAGCCGGCGATAGCCGACCCAAGGCACCTCCTCAGATGCGCAATTGCGCATCGGGGAATGACGGCGGTCAAGCCGCCACCGGAAACCGCGCCGCGTTTTCCTCCAGCGGCAGATCGAGCCCGTTCGCCAGATAGGACACGGTGCGGTAGAAGCCGCAGAGCAGAACGATTTCGAAGATTTTCGCCTCGTTGTAGTGCGCCGACAACGCCTTGAATTCCGCCTCGCTGAGCGTGGCGCGGGCGTGCAAAGCGTCGACCACCGTGATCAGGGCCTGCTCGCTTTCGGACCAGCACGGTGCATCCGCGCCATCGAGTGCCGTGGCGCGGATCTGCGCCTCGGTCAGGCCCGCCGCATCGGCAAATATTTTGACGTGCACGCCCCATTCATACTCACAATTCGCGAGCGCACAGGTGCGGTCGATGACGACCTCACGTTCACGCAGCGACAAGGGGCCGCCGTCCAACAGGCTGCCGGCGCGGAATTTCTCCCAGGCCCGCGCATTGCCGGCGATGACAACAAACAGCCGCAGCGGCGGCGCCCCGTGCATGATGCGGTCGAATTGCCGCTGGATTTCCGGTGCATAAGGCGGCTCAAGCCCTGGAATACGGGACATCGCTGGCTCCTGTGCTACAATAAACGTAGCGGTACGCTACACTATTTGTAGCAATGCGCAAGGGAAACTCCGATGCCGAAACGGGCCTCAGTCATGAAGAAACGCGTGCGCGGCTCGACCTCGGGCCGGCCGATCATGGTGCTGCTCGACCTGTTGGGCCGGCGCTGGACATTGCGGATCCTATGGGAGCTGCGCGAACAGCCGCTGACGTCACGCGCCTTGCGCACGGCCTGCGACGACGCCTCGCCCACCGTGCTGCAGACCCGGCTGTCGGAGCTGCGGCGGGTGAAGCTGGTCGAACTTGAGCCTGCGAGCGGCTATTGCCTCACCGCCTTGGGCCGGGAATTACTGGAAACCTTCCTACCGCTGCACCGCTTTGCCGAACGGTGGAGCAACCAAAGGGATTAGAGCGTCCTCCGGTCGGATTGCATCGCGATCAGGTTCGGCGGCATCATGGTACGAAACGTCACGCCTTCGCCCCGCGGCCCAGCGCGGCAAACCCTGACTTGGTCGCCAGTCGTGGATGTAAGGTTCGAAGCGCGTGATAGCGAGATCTCGGGAAAACGATTATATCCAGCCCTGCAGCTCGCGCAGCACCAGTTGGCGGATCACGTCCATGCCGGGCTCGCTGTCGTTAAGGCAGGGAACTGCGGCAAACTGCTCGCCGCCATTGTGCCTGAAGATCTCGGCGTTTTCCTGCGCGATTTCTTCCAGCGTCTCCAGGCAATCGGCGGAAAATCCGGGCATCACCACCGCGATGCGCCGCACCCCGTCTTTGGCCAGCCGCGCGATGGTCTGGTCGGTGTATGGCTGCAGCCACTGGTCGAAGCCGAAACGCGACTGGAACGTCAGCATCAATTTCCAGGGCTCAAGCCCCATGCGCTGGCGCAGCGCCCTTGTGGTGGCGATGCATTGGCGCTGGTAGGGGTCGCCCTTGGCGATATACTTCTGCGGCATGCCGTGAAAGGAAGCCAAGATCAGTTCGGGCTGAAACGGCAAGCTCGCCAGATGGGTCTTGATGGAGACGGCGAGCGCCTCGATATAATCAGGATCGTCGTAGTAGGGCGGCGTCACGCGCAGGGTCGGCTGCGCGCGCATGGCGCTGAACACCCGAAAAACCTCGTCGCACACGGTCGCGGACGTCGCGGCGGAATATTGCGGATAGAGCGGCACCACCAGCAGCCGATCGCAGCCCTGCGCGGACAGTGCCTCGATCCGCGATGTTATCGACGGGTTGCCGTAGCGCATCGCCCAATCGACCAGGACATGGTCATGGTCTGATATGGCGGCGGCGAGCTTGTCGGACTGAGCGCGGGTGATGGTCTTGAGCGGCGATTCGTTGTTGGCGGCGTTCCAGATCTTCTGGTAGTCGCGCGCCTTGCGGGCCGGACGGGTACGCAGGATGATGCCGTTCAGCACCAGTTTCCACAATAGTCCCTGATCTTCGATCACCCTGGGATCGGAAAGGAATTCCTTGAGATAGACGCGCACGCCCCTGGCATCGGCGCTGTCGGGGGTGCCCAGATTGACCAGCAGCACGCCGACGCGCTGAGGTCTCACCTCGGCATCAGCCTTTGCTTTCTCGATGGGAAACACTGCTGTCATCAGGGCTGTGGCTTCGCGCGTTGCACAATCCTTGTCAAGATAATGGCGCTTTCGGTACTGTCACTTGTTGCTTGCCGCGTGGGGGGAGCCATGACAGTCGCCGAATGGTGCGTTTTCGGAACGCTGATGGTGTATCTCTTGACGATCGTGCCGGTCAAATGGATCGGCTTTCGCAGCTTCAACAACGCCAAACCGCGCGACCCCAGCTTTTACGCCGACCCGATCCGGGCGCGCGCGCTGGGGGCGCACCAGAACGGCATCGAGAGCTTCCCGTTCTTCGCTGTCGCCGTGCTGCTGGCGGAATTTCACGCCGCGCCACAGAGCCGCATCAACGAACTGGCGTTGCTGTTTCTGATCGTGCGGATCGCCTATGTCTTCACCTATCTGGGTGACCGCCCGAGGCTGAGGTCGATCCTGTGGAATATCGGCTTTACGATCAATATCGGAATTTTCTTCCTGCCGCTGATCCGGAACTACCTTCCCGGCTGAACGGGCTCAAAAGCAGGTCACGCGCTCGGCGGTGATGTAGCCGAACAAAAGACCCGCGCCGAACAATAGCACCAGCCCCGCCGCGCCGAATTCCACGCCGCGCATGAAGAGCGCGCCGCCGCCTTCGCCGGCGCCACCGAGGCGCCGCGCCAGCCCTTTCGCGGACACCGCCAGGACGGCGATGGCCGCCACCGTGATCGCGGTGCCGAGCCCCATCACGAAGGTTGCGGCAATGCCCGCCCAGAACAGCCCCTGTGCCAGCGCGAACACCAGAACCAGGATCGCCCCCGAACAGGGCCGGATACCGACAGCGAAAATCGCAGCCATGCCCCGCCGCCAGCCGCCGGGACCGGCAAGTTCGCTCGGCGCCGGGCCGTGGAAATGGCCGCAATGCGCGTCATGGACATGGTCGTCGTCATGATGATGGTCACGATGGTGAGGGTCGTGGCCGTGATGATGCACGGCCTCGGCGATCGCCGGCGCCGGCCGCGCCTGCAGCGCGCGCATGAATCCGCCGCCCTTGGTCCAGACCAGCCGGGCGCCGAACGCCGTGATCAGGCCATAGCTTGCGATCTCGATCGCCTTCTCAGCCCCGCACATGGTTTTGGCGGTGGCATTGAGCAGCCAGGCACAGACACTGACAATGACCACCGCGACCAGCGACTGCATCATGGCGGACGTAAACGACAAGGCGACGCCGCGCCGCGCGGTCTCCTGGTTGGCCACCAGATAGGACGAGATCACCGCCTTGCCGTGGCCGGGGCCGGCGGCGTGGAAAATGCCGTAGGCAAAGGAGATCAAAAGCAGCGTCCAGACCGCCGACCCCTGGGACTTCGCGGCACGAATGGTCGCGGACATTTCGCGATAAAATTCCGATTGCTTTGCCAAGAGCCAACCGACGATGCCACCGAGCTGCGGCTCGGCGCCTCCTGGGCGCGGCCCGCCGAACGGCGTCTGCGCCATCAGGGCGTGAACCATGCTGTCGAGGATCAGGACGCTCACCAGGGCGGCGCCGATCATAAGGCCGCGCGCGAGGCTGCAACGGGAGTCCGGCCTCACGGGCAATCCACCATGATCTTGTTGGCGAACATCGCGCCATAGTTCGAATTATCGCCGCTGAGGAAATTCTGCTCGCCGAGCTTCTGGGCATTGGCGGTGCCGTCATTGGGCCGCTGGAATTTCATCTGGCAGGTGACGGGAGCGCCGACCAGCCTGACCGGGTCCTTCTCGGCGAACTTGAAGTCGATGAAAAACTCCGGATCGAACACTTCCACCACAAGCTCTCTGGATCTCACCGGGGTTTTCAGCGGCAGCGTGAAGTGCAGCGTCAGCACCGCATCCTTGTATTCCAGATAATAGTCGACCGGCTCCTCAAATTTCTGCTTCTTGCCGTCGGCCTTGGCGAATGTGAAAAAGCCGAACTCCTTAAGCGACTCGGCATTGGTCTGCGCCAGCGAGCTGAGTTCCTCGCGGCTATAGACGCCCTTGGTCTTGCTCTCGATGCCCTGCAGCGCGTAGCTCGAATACATGTCGTCGAAGGTCCAGGCGTGGCGCACGCCTGATACCGATCCGTCGGGGGCATAGATCAACTCGCTGGTGGCGGTGATCCAGACGTGCGGATGTGCCAGCGCCGGGGTCGCGCCAAACGCCAGCGCGCCGGCCAGCAGCCGCCACACCAGCAACCGGCGCATTGCGACCCTCACCTCAGGCGGCCTCGGGCGTTTCGAGAAGGCCGCGGCGGCGCAGCAGCGCGTCGGGTTCCGGCGCGCGGCCCCGGAAGGCGATATAGGCATCTTCGGGATCGCGCGAACCGCCCGAGGAATAGATATCGTCGTGCAGGCGCTTGGCTGTCGCGGGATCGAAAATGTTGCCGGCCTCCTCGAAGGCGCCGAACGCGTCGGCATCCATCACCTCGGACCACATGTAGCTGTAATAGCCCGCCGCGTAGTGATCGCCGGAGAAAATATGCCCGAATTGCTGCGGCCGGTGCCGCAGCGCGATTTCGGCGGGCATGCCGATTTTTTCCAGCTCCCGGCGCTCGAATGCCCTGATGTCGCGGCTCGCCGCGGCGCCCTGGGTGTGGAATTCCAGATCGAGCAGCGCCGAGGAGACGAACTCGACCGTGGCAAAGCCCTGGTTGAATTTGCGCGCCGCCAGGAAGCGCTGCAACAGATCGTCCGGCAGCGGTTCGCCGGTCTGGTAGTGTCGGGCAAACTGCCGCAGCACCTGCGGCTGCTCCTGCCAGTGTTCGTACAGCTGCGAGGGCAATTCGACGAAATCGGTGAACACGGATGTGCCGGACAGCGAGGGATAGGTCACCTCCGACAGCATGCCATGCAGGCCGTGGCCGAATTCGTGGAACAGCGTCCGCGCCTCGTCCGGCGACAACAGCGATGGCTGGCCAAGGGCGCCCTTGGCGAAATTGCAGACATTGATGATCAAGGGCGCGATGTCACCATCGAGCTTCTGCTGCTCGCGCAGCGAGGTCATCCAGGCACCGGAGCGCTTCGAGGGCCGGGCGAAGTAGTCGCCATAGAACAGCGCCCGGTGGCGGCCGGCGCTGTCTTTGACCTCAAAGACCCGGACGTCCGGATGCCACACCGCAATGTCCGTGCGTTCGGAAAAGCTGATCCCGAACAGGCGGGTGGCGCAGTCGAAGGCGGCCTCGATCATGTGGTCGAGCGAAAGATAGGGCTTGATCGCGGCGTCGTCGAAATTGGCGCGGCGCTGCCGCAGCTTTTCGGCGTAGTAGCGCCAGTCCCACGGCGCCAGCGCGAAATTGCCGCCCTCTTCCGCCACCAGCGCCTGCAGGTCATCGCGATCGGCCAGCGCCCGGGCACGCGCGGGCTTCCAGACCCGCTCCAACAGGCCGCGCACGGCTTGCGGTGTTTTTGCCATCGAGTCCTCCAGCCGATAGGCGGCGAAGGTCGGATAGCCCAAAAGCCTGGCGCTCTCCTCGCGCAAGCTCAGGATCTCGACGATGGTGGCGTTATTGTCGTTGGCGTTGCCGTTGTCGCCGCGCGCAATAAAGGCCTTGAACACCTTTTCGCGCAATTCGCGTCGGCTCGAGCTCTTCAGGAACGGCTCGACCGAGGACCGCGACAGCGTCACGATCGCCTTGCCGGCCATGCCGCGCTCGCTGGCCGCGGCCCTCGCCGAGGCGACAAAACTGTCCGAAAGGCCGTCGCCATCGGCCTCGCCGAGTTCCATGAACCAGTCCTGCTCATCCCCGAGCAGATGATGGCTGAAGGCGGTGCCGAGGTGGGCCAGGCGCTCGTTGATCTCGGCCATCCGCGCTTTCGCCGCCTTGTCGAGGCCTGCGCCGGCGCGATGGAAGCGGACATAGGTGCGCTCCAACAGCCGCAGCTCTTCCGATGTCAGCCCGAGCTGGGTGCGCTGGTCGCGCAGCAGCGCGATGCGGCCGAACAGCACCGCGTTCATCATGATCGGGTTCCAGTGCCGCGCCATCCGCAACGACACCTCCTTGTCGATCTCCAGCAGCACCGGATTGGAATGCGCCGACACCAGGTCGTAGAACACGGCGGAAACCCTGGACAAGAGCTTGCCCGCACGTTCCAGCGCGGTGATGGTGTTGGCAAAGTCCGGCGCCGCCGGATCGCGCTCGATGGCGGCGATCTCGGCTGCGTGATCGGCGAAGGCCTGCTCGAAGGCGGGCAGGAAATGTTCCGGTGCGATCTCGGCGAAGGGCGGCGTCTCGAATGGTGTCTGCCAGGCCTTCAATAGCGGGTTTACCTGGGCTGGCGCCGCGGCCGCCGTTTGCAGGGTTTCTGACATGAGGATTTTCCGATTTCGTTGCCAATTGCGTTACCCAGGCTATATCACGCGATCCGGCTTTTTTGGGCCTTTTGCGCTTGATAGCGGCGGCCTTTTCAGAGAGATTGCGGCCCGAAACAGGATATCAGCTCGATGAGTTCAGAACCCTCGGCACCGGCTTCCCGCCAGATCATCTGGCCCAGCGTCGTCACCGTCATCAGCGCCGCGATCCTGATCGGCGCCGAAGTGTTCGGCGCGGCATTCGCCGGCGGCTGGGCGCTGGCGATCCTGCTAGGCCTCGACGACACCGGCGCGCACATCCTGCAGGCCGTGCTGTTCGCGCTCGGCGTCTTCGTGATGGCGGCGTTCATCCGCGCCGCACAGCGCGTCGAGCCGTTTACGCGCCGCGCCTAGTTTTCAAAGAAAGCCGCACGCCACCTGCATTAATGCGCTGTCAGTAGCCGCGCGCGGCCGCGCAATTCGCGCATGAACGTTCAAACCGCGACGCGGATCGTTGACACCTCGTTAAGCAAACTTAACGTTCGTTCATCCTCGAGCGATGCTTGCGGCGCTGAGTGATGCTCCGCAAGCACGTGTTAGGCAAATTTCTCCGCAGCCTAAAAAAAATCTTGCGAAGCCGATTCAAAACGCCTATTTCAACTCTTGCCCAATTTCGCACGTGCCTGTGGTCGTGTGTCAGTCGGTAGGTATCCGGACAAGAGGCCGGACAGCCGCCAAGGGACGAAGAACCGAGGGTCGCCCAAGTCGCATCTGACTTGGGAGGCCAGCATCTCTCTCAAGAGATGCCGTTGAAGGTCTCTTCGCTCCTTGCAACCGTGACTGGCAGCCGGAGGCGAACCGGCGCACCTCGTTCTCAACGGGGGACGCGACTTAAAGCAACGACGGATCGGGCTTTTTTGGTCTCTGCCGGCTTTCCACCAGCCGGCGCGAATACCGAAGAGGCTTGTCCTTCATTGCCAGGTGTGCGGGCGGGATCCT
>NZ_JBEKXH010000220.1:0-10560 GCF_049512235.1 Bradyrhizobium sp. | reverse complement strand
AGGCGACCTCAATGTACATCCTGCCCTGCCATGTCCTGGCCACGCCCGACGCTGCCGCGTCCACCGCATCTCATCCCGCGTGTCTGACGATCGCGATACGCCCCTCATCTGGAACGAGACAGCGGTGACCCTGGACTGATTCGAACAAAACAGCAACAGTAATATTTTTCTTATTGTGGCTTGACAGCCCAAATCACACCAGATCTAGGGCCTGTCCTAGCCCGTCGGGCAAGTTTCTTTTTTGCGCGGCGTCGTCGGAAGGCTTGGCGGACAAGAAATAATTTGACACGTCGGGCAAATCACCGGCATCTCCTCATCATCACGGCAATCAGTTCGCATGCCGCGCGTGCGCAGCCCAAGGATTTGGAGCCGCCCCATCCGCCGCAACTCGCAGAGCGAAGGCGGAGATGCCACGACACCTCTCCCGCCGACCCGGAGTTCGTGTTAGATTCCTGGGAAGTCCGTTCAGAACCGGGCGAGCAACGCTTCCCGTTTGCGAAAAAAAACCAACACAGGGAGGATGCGCGATGGGCATCGGGCTATCCGCGATCGCAGCGATTTCGCTGGCGGGCGCTCTGCTCGCCTCGACCACATTGGTTTCGGCCGATGCGATGGTGCCGTTGCCAGGCGATCCCGTGGCGACCGCAGACGGCAAAGTCTCGGGAACCAGGCTGGGCTCCGGGGTGAAGGCCTATCTGGGAATTCCTTTCGCCAAGCCGCCGACTGGCGAACTGCGCTGGCAGCGGCCACAGCCGATCAGCTGGGACGGTATCTGGAATGCCGACCGCAGGGGTCCCGAATGCATTCAGGTGTTGCGCGCCCACGACATCAACCACTACTTCGGCGAGGAGCCGACCAGCGAAGACTGCCTCTACCTCAACCTCTGGGCACCGGCCGAAGCCAAGCCTGGCGATGGCCGCCCGGTCATCGTCTTCATATACGGTGGCGGCGGGACGCTCGGCTCGTCGGGCATGGCCAGTTACGGCGGCGAGAACATGGCCAGGCGGGGCGCCATCTTTGTCAACTTCAACTATCGCGTCGGCCTGCTTGGCTACATGGCGCATCCTGAGCTGACGCGGGAGCAGGGCGGCCATTCAGGCAATTACGGCTATCTCGACCAGAACGCGGCGCTGAAATGGATCCACGACAACGTCGCGAAGTTCGGCGGCGATCCCGGCAAGGTGGTCATCGCCGGGCAGTCGTTTGGAGCCGGCTCCGTGGCGGCACAGGTGACGAGCCCGCTGTCGAAGGGCCTGTTCCGCGGCGCGATGATGTCGAGCGCCTGCAACTTCAGCGGCACCGGCATGATCGGCGGCGTGAACCCGCTCGCCGACGGCGAGAACGCCGGACTCGAACTGCAGCAGCGCCTTGGCGCACCGGACCTCAAAGCCATGCGCAACGTGCCGGCCGACCGCATCCTTGCGCTTCAGGAGGAAAACCAGCTCGGCCTCAGCGTGTCCGGTGTCCGGGCTCCCTCGGTGGTCGACGGCTATTTCTGGACCGGCACCAAGGAGCAGGCCTTCGCCTCGCACCAGGCGAGCGATGTGCCGGTGATCGCCAGTTCCAACGGCGACGACCTCGATGCGGCGCGATACAGGCTGACCCGCGCCGGTAACGTCGCGGACTACCAGGCCATCGCGCGCCAGATGTACGGCGCCGACGCCGACCAGTTCCTTCAGCTTTACCCGGCGCCGACCGACGCCGACGTTCAGCCGATGGCCCATCGCGCGGCCATGGAGAACGGCATGATGATGAATTCGCGCAGCTGCGCCGAGGTGCAAGCCAAATACGGGACGGCGCCGGTCTATATCGACACCTTCATGCGCAAGCATCCCTATGCGCCCGGCGTAGGGATCGCCGACCAGAACCCTTTGACCGTCGGGGCTTACCACACCGCCGACGTGCCCTACTGGTTCGACACCCTCGACGCGTTCAACTGGCAGCGGCCGACGCGGGTCTGGACGGCGTACGACCGCGAGCTCACCGACCGCATGGCCGGCGCGCTGATTGCATTTGCCGAGACCGGCAAGCCTTCGACGCCGCGGCTCAACTGGCCCGCCTGGTCGCCGCAGTCGCCGCAATACATGGTATTCGGCGACACCGCCGCGGTGCAGACCATGGACCTGCAGCGCATGGACTGGTTGGCGGCGCACCCGCCGGCGCCAGCGAACGCGCCGCCGCAGCGGACCGGCGCCAGGGATTAGTTGGGCGATTCCGAAGTTCGGGCATATCGGCGCTTGGGATGCTGCGCTCCCTCCCCCGCGAAGAGCGGGGGAGGGAGTGAGAGGCCAATGCCTGTAGCCTGACCTGATAGGTTTCATGGAATCGGTCCACCAGGTCAGCGTCAAGATCTCCGCTCCAGCACTTTCATCAGGCTCCGGAATCCGGGCCTCCGGCAATCGTGCTTGCTTGCGCTGGTGCGAAAAACGACGTCCCAAAAAATGGTCGTCACGCCGTAATTGCAATTCTCGAAGCGATGATGCGCGAGGTGCCGCATCTTGGCTGAGTAGAGCCAGGAGTTTGGTTCGATCGCACAGCGGTGCACGGCATGGTGGACGACGATGAAAGCCAGATACCCCAGCAGCAGTCCGGCGAAAATCGCTGACCCAGCCTCTACCCCGGCGAGGCGGATCAGCAGATACCCGATCGGGAAGGCGATCAGCGGCGTACTGAGGCTGGATCTTTCCGAGTCCGGATCGTTCGGATGCTCATGATGAAGCTGATGCAGGCGTTGGCCCACGGAAGCATAACGGTGGAAGACAATTCGGTGCACCAGATATTCCAGCAGCGTCCAGGCCGCGACGCCCAACAGGATCAGATAGAGACAATATAAGCCGGCCAGGCACGCGAAAAACACGATGGCAAGCGGTACGGTGACGAAGTCACCGAAATGCCGAACCCGCCGCGTCACGTCGGCGGAGAGGCTGGTCATGATCGCTGCTCGCCTCATTGCATCACCACCCGGCGGCAGGGCCTGTGGGGAACGTACTCAGGAAATAACACTCTGTGAAGACGCATGTTACAACTTCAAGATTTGGCCGTACGTGCATGCGGACCGGCATGGCCTTGTTCTCAAAAGTTCCGCAGGTTTATAAATATATTCCCGGATATTCTGTCCGGTACCGGACAGACAGTTTTCGCGTGCGGATAGTAATTTTGCCCATCACCGTCTGACCCTCGGCGAGCGTCGCCATGCGAAAGCCCGATCCCGAACTACTGCCGATCCAGCGCCCGCGTTGCCCCACCTGCCAAACGCGAATGCTGACAGTCGGCGTTGAGGATGCGCGTGGCGGCTTCGAGAACCGAACCTTCGAATGCCTTAAGTGCCACCACACGGAGACACGGTTGCTGGCAGCCGATCCGATGAAAACGGGCACGACAGGATGGCTTTTGGGCGAGTTGGCTCGGCCCGAGTAGGCTGAAGGGATCGCCGGGTATCGCGGTTATGCGATCGCCATCTGTCGGGTTTCCGACATATATTGGGGAACGAGTGTGCGCTTGTTCGTTTGTCCTTCGAAGCACCCTCAACGAGGTCCTGGAATTATCCTGATGATCCAGCAGGGGGGTCCAAGGACAGACGTCGTCAATCCGAGGCGCAATCGGCTTCCAGGCCGTCGCAGCCGGGTTGCCGGTCAAAATTCAGCTCGGCGAAGCGGTTGAAGGTCTCCTTGATCGCGAGGCCGCCATTGGTGTGGTACATGTTGTGGTAGACCACGAGGTAATGCAGCTGTTGCGTTTGGCCCGGCAGCGGCGTCAGCGGCAGCGGCAGGAATTTGCAGAGCCCGAGCCCGGGCGGCGGCGTGCTGCCGTTCACGCAGGGATCGCCGGTGTCCATGAGGGTGAACGAGATCGGGCATGACCCGTTCGGCGCCGTCAGCGTCGGCGGCAGCGCCGCGCCCGCCGGGCCGTCGATGCAGGGCTCGCTCGACGGCGGCGAAACGCCGGTGGGGCCGACGAAAATGTTGGTGGTCCCGATGTCGGCTGCGATCGCGGCAGCCTGGGCGAGGGGGACCGGATTGGGGGTTGGATTGAGTGGATAGGCCGGAAAGTAGTCGGTGTCGATGTCGCCCTGCAGGATCAGGATCGGCATGGTCTTGAATTTCTGGATGGCGAGGTCGCCGCGCGAAGCGAAGTAATGCGCGGAACGCCAGTTATAGCCCATCACGCCGCTGCTATCGGGCAAGTAGACGCTGACGCCGGGCTGATAGGCCCCCGATCCGATCGCGGCCTGCACCGGCGTAAAGCCCTCCGATAGCCCGGTCAGGTAGCTCAGCCTGAGGTCGGTAAAACCTTCGATGTCGGCAAACGCGGTGACCGGCGCTCCCTGTTCGACCGCGCGGTATGTGATGCAGCCGCCGTGCGAATAGCCGTACATCAGGAGCTTGCCGTTGACCTGGATCGGCACGCTCTCGCTGGGACTGCCGAGCGTGATGGCGCTGGTGTGATTGACGAGGAGATCGGTGAGCGCCATCACATCGGTCACCTCGCCCATGCAGAACTCGACGCGGCCGTCCGAGGTCCAGGTGTTTGATGCAAACGCCGGGCTCGAGGAGGTGATGCTCACGCTCTCGCCGCGGTAGGACGTGGTCGCGAACACCCAGCCGCGCTTGGCCCAGTCGAGACACTGGCCGAGACCGTCCGGCGCGGTGGGGGGCTGGCTGGTCCAGCCCGCCGCGGTCACGACGCCGCTGATGTTGCCGCCATCGGTGCTGCCGGTGCCGCCGTGGTTGTAGATCACCAGGGGGTAGGGGCCGCCCGACGTCGGCGCGCAAATCAGGCCGTAGATCTTCTTGCCGTCCTCGACCGTATAGTAGCCGACGCTCCAGGCTACCGCAGAATAGAGCTTCGAATGCTGGTCCGAGATCATGCCCTGCACGGTCACCCACGGCGTCTCCGGGCCGGAGCCGACGCCCGTCTGATCGAACAGCACGGTGGACTTGCCGTCGGAGTATTGATTGGCCGCGGTCGCAGGGTCTTGGCCGGACACCAGCGCGGAACTGAAAGCGGCCGGGCTGAAGGTGTCGAGGTTGCTGCCGCCGGCGGAGGCTGTGATCTCCAGATGTCCCTGGCTGGTCGCCACGTCGGCGACGATCGACTGCGGCGACCAGTAGTTGGGCGGCAGCACGCCTGCGTTGTACGACCAGGGATAGAGCGTGTAGCCGATCCCGCCGGATGTCTTGAACGGCAGGCCTGACATCGCCGAATTGGTCACGCCCTGGGTCACCGGATTTCCGGTGTTCTGATCGACCGCCTGGATGGTGACCGCCTGCCCGGGAGAGGTGGCGTAGCCGGACAGTGCGACCGGGTTCGAAGACTCCGCGCCAATTCGGCTGAGCGGACTTGTGACGCAGGCCCCAAGCGGCAGACAGGCGATCAGGAGGAATGCCGTTCGAATCCCTGGCATGGCAAGTCCCTTTCGGTCAGCAAATGCGCGCGCTGAAATTATCTCTGCCACCACAGCACTTTCCAGTTGAACCGGATCATGGTTCGAGAGGCGCAGCCTTCGCTCTTGCGGGCTCGGACCTCATCCTCCGGGGAGCATCGCCAACGGGCCGCGCCAACGCGCGCCCGATGACAGCCTCCGCGATACGTTTCGAAGCATGGAGCCACGGAACTGGAAACCGCACTGCGGCAGCCTTCAGTTGGGTGTCGAACTCCGACCGCCCGGTTCAATCGCGATTGTAAAAATATGCCTCGTGCACGCCGGGCATTCGCGGCGGACCCGGTGGGCTCCAGCCCGCCTACGGGGGCTGCTCGGGCGATTCGGCAGCACGGTGCGGAACCCTACGCCGTGCAGATAAATGTTCTGGGCGAACCGAAGTTAGGATCTCTGCCGAACACCTCGACGCGGAGATCCAGTTCCTCCCTCTGAATATCCAGGGGAATGTTACAGAGCGCCGCGTAGTCGCGGCGTGTGCTTTTCGTCCCCCTCCATCGCAGCGGCAGCTGAGGCAGCCGTTCGCTGCAGGCGGCCAGCGGTTTTGCCAAGGTCCAGAACAGATAGGAGAGACGTGCATAGGCCATGCCTTCGAGGCTGACCACGGAGGCGCCTGGCGGAATCGAAAACATCTCGACGCCGACAATCGGGCCTTCGTCGACCCGGGCGATCATGACATGTGCGGTCGCGCCGAATTCAGTGGCGCGCTCGTAAAGCGCGAAATGCGCCGGCGCCCAGCCGGGATAGGTCGGCGGTCCCGGATGAAAATTATAGGCGCCGTAGCCGAGCTGATCGAGGACATTCGCCGGCACGATGACGCCGGTAGCGTAGGCAATCAGCCGCGCCCGCGCCAGCGTGTCGGGCTCCAGGGCGTTCAGGTCCGCCAGCGCTTGCACAGGGATGATCGTCAGGCATGGATGATGCGTGGACAGAACAGAGATGAAAATCGCTCGCTCGACCGCGCTGGTCAGCAGGATGATCGTATCAAACATCGCGTCTTTCTCCACGCCAATACGCAGCAGGCTAGTGGATCGATTCCGTGAAACCTATTATTTCAGGCCACGGGCATTGGCCTCTCACTCCCTCTCCCGCTCTTCGCGGGGGAGGGTGGGGTGGGGACGCGGCATAGGCGGTGTTGGTTGCGTGTGGCCGCGATATCCGATCGATGGATTTTCGCCCGGAGCTTCCCCCACCCCAACCCTTACCCCAACCCTCCCCCGCGAAGAGCGGGAGAGGGAGCGCAGCATCGCACGCGTCGATTTGATCAGAACTTCGGAAACGCTGGGCTAGCTTTTCAGATCAAGGATAGCCTGCTGATTGGTCTGGATGCCGGTGGTGGGATCGGTCACGATCGTGTTTATTCGCGCGGTGCCGGTCCCGGTGAGCGTGAACTGGGAATCGCCGACCCGAAACGTGCCTTTGGTGGTGATAAGGGCTCTTTGAAACTGCAGGCCGGCGGAAGTCTGAAGCGTCACGCTGGCGCGGTAGCCGCTGACCTTGGTAATCGAAACCGTTATCGGCTGATTAGTATAATCCTTGCCGGTCCAGGTTCCCTGATACTTTTTCGGATCGACGGCGGCGAATTTGTCGCCCGGTGAGATGAGGCTCTGCGGAGTTGCCGCGTAGGCAGATTGCAGGATGCTCATGATGTCGCTCATTGGAAACCTCCGTTCGCCCCGTGGGATAGCGGGTCGCCGCAAGCACCACTGGCAGAATAGAATTAATCATCGGTTAATCATCGGTTAACCATCGCGGCCGATGGTAAACAAAACCACTTCCAACACCCGCCAGCGCGAACGGCCGGCGGCTAAAATTTTCGTAATCTTTCGAGGAGAAGGATGCGGGGGCGCCGAAAGAGGGCGACCACAAGGCGCGCGCGCCGCCCCTACGGAGTTCGACGTCACGTAGGGGCGCCCCTCAGGGCGCCCTCTTTCTCAGTTCCGCCGCTGGCCGGCAGCCCGGCAACATAATGTACCGGGATTCGCCAAACAGGGTGTACAAGACCTGCTCATTGAGAATCAGGAAAGTCGATGGAGGAAGTTGGCCGCGCCGGCGTGGCTGTTGCCGTTTGCCATGACCGATCTCTGTCCCGTCCAAACGGTGCCGGTCACAGGCAGATCAATTGGCGTTATGCGTTCGCCGTTGGAAGCTATCACCTGATTGCTTTGCTGGCGCTGCTGCCATGGTTCTTCAGCTGGACCGGGGTCACGCTGGCGGTGGTCGGGGTCTATATCTTTGGCGCCGCCGGGATCAATCTCTGTTATCATCGGCTCTTGAGCCACAGAAGCTTTAGTTGTCCGCTGTGGCTTGAGCATAGCTTTGCCATGATCGCGGTCTGCTGTGTTCAGGATACGCCGGCCCGGTGGGTGGCCACCCATCGCCTGCACCATCACCGCGCCGACGATCGGGCCGACCCGCATAGTCCCCTGGTCAGTTTGTTCTGGTCCTATGTCGGGTGGCTGTTCATCGAAAATACCGACCTGCGCCGCGCGGTCGCCTATGACCGATATGCGCGCGATATCATCCGCGACAAATTCTATCGATGGATCGAGCGCGCCGTGGTGTGGATCACGCTGGCCCAGTCGCTTTTGTATTTTGCGGCCGGCGCCCTGATCGAATTGGCACGGGGCGGAACGATCCATCAGGCGTTGCAATTTGGCGCCGGCCTGTGGCTCTGGGGCGTCATCATCAGAACCGTTCTGGTCTGGCATGTCACGTGGTGCGGAAATTCCTTTCCCCATCTGTTCGGCTACCGCAACTACGAGACCAGCGACAACAGCCGCAACAATGCCTTGGTGGCCATCATCACCAGCGGTGAGGGATGGCACAACAATCACCACGCCGAGCCGAATTCCGCGTCCAATCAGCGCCATTGGTGGGAGATCGATCTGACCTATCTGCTGCTGCGTCTGTTGGTCCTGCTTGGGCTGGCATGGGACGTACAGCTGCCGAAGCAACCGCCGGTTCCGGCGGCTGCGCTGGGGTCTGCTTCTCCCCTTCCCCCGCGAAGCGGTGGGGAGGGGTTGGGGGTGGGGGGTCAGCAGGAACCGCTGCTTCGGTGAACGCCGCGCCACCCCCACCCCCGACCCCTCCCCGCCACGCGCGATGCGCGTGGGGGGAGGGAGCTTCTGACCCCATCCTGAGTTACCCAGCGGCGGCCGACTGCCTGCGAGGTGCCCGTGGCGCTTCATCACCCTTGCGCAGCGCAAAATGCGCGCCGCAAAACGCCACCACCGCGCCGAGGCAAAGCGCCGCCAGGCCCGCGAGCACGCCGGAAATGGTCGGGAGCGGACTGGGCGCGGAGGCGGCCTGACCGGCGCCCGCCAGCACCAGCACGCCGACGGCGATCAGGAAATACCGCATCCGCTCCGGGATCTGTCCGGAGACCGCGCTGTCCATCAGGGTTGCGGTAAAATAGCCGCCCGAAAAGCCGACACTGGCGATCAGCCACCACGCCATCGCCGCTCCCGTCGGCACGAAATCGCTCGTGTCCGATCGCCACAGCCCGCCGAGGTCGAGGCCGAGGCCCACGCCCAGCATGTGCACGGCAAGCGCCAGCAGCACTCCCGAAATCATGGCGCCGCCGAGAATCAGCCGGCGCGGGAAATAGGTCGTCTCGGCCATGGTAGGCTTGTAAGATAACGCCGGCGCTGCGCGCAAGCCTTTGCCCTGATCCATTCCAGGCGCGCATGCTCCGATCGCCAATCGGTTCACGCCATGGGGCGCGCGAGCGCTTTGGCGGATCGCGCGCTGTGACCGGGACCTAAGGGATTGCCAAAGCCGCTGCAGGACCAGGCAACGATTTCGGCGGATGGCGCCCCGGTCAGCCGCTACGCCTACAAGGCGTCGCTGATCGGCGCGGCTCATCGTTTCGAACTGACCGACCATGGGCTGTCGTGGCACCTCTCCGGAAGATCGGGCACGTGGCCCTACGCCGCGATCGCGGCGATCCGGCTGTCGTACCGCCCGGTGTGGATGCAGTCGCGCCGCTTTCGCGCCGATATCGAACATGTCGATGGTTCGCGCCTCGCCATCTTGTCGACCAGCTGGCAGACCGCGGCCCTGATGGCGCCGCAGGGCCGCGACTACAGCGCCTTCATCACGCAGTTGCATGGGCGGATGCGAGAGGCCGGAAGCAATGCCGCGCTGAGCGGCGGCCTCGGGCCGCGGACCTATGCGGCCGCGCTCGCATTGCTGAGCCTGGTCGCGATCGCGATGTCGGGACTTTTCGTGCGCGCCCTCACGACAGGCGAATGGCCGGGCGCATTGTTTCTGGTCGGTTTTGCCGCGCTGTTTGCCTGGCAGGTCGGCGGATTTGTCCGGCGCAACCGCCCGCGGGCCTACACGTACGATGACTTGCCGGCGGCGTTGCTGCCGTAGGCCGGCCGTCAAATTAATTAGACTCAATTCTGAAATTTTGGAAATTTTGTAGTTGGCCTTAGCCCCGAAACCGGTCAGTCCCCTCTCCCGCTCTTGCGGGGGAGGGTTAGGGTGGGGGCTCGCGCCGCAACGGCAGTCGCAATTGTTTCCAGCACACCTGCGCGATTTGTCATCACGTCGTGATTGCTGAAGCGAAGCACCTGAAAGCCTTTCGCCTCAATCACGGCTGAGCGTCGCGCGTCGGCCTGTTCGGCTTGATCTGAAAAATGCTGTCCGCCATCGAGCTCAATCACCAGCCGGGCCGCATGACAGACGAAATCCGCGATGTAGTTTGCGATAGGAACCTGGCGCCGGAAACCGGCGCCGTTTAACCGGTGATCGCGAAGTTCGGACCAGAGTATTCGTTCGGCGTCGGTTGAGTTCCTTCTCAGCGTGCGTGCGTTGGAGCGCAGTTTTGAAGACACTTTCCAGGTTGGGCTTTTTTGCTCAGCCATCATGACCTCCGATGCGGCGAGACCCCCACCCCGACCCTCCCCCGCGAAGTGCGGGAGAGGGAGCAGACTTCGCCGGAGGGATGGACCGATCATATCCTCGCACGATAGCTGGTGCACCTGCATTCGGGATGGAATGCACAGCCTCGTGGCGATGTGGCCGCGATACCCGATCGATGGATTTTCGCCCGGAGCTTCCCCCACCCCAACCCTCCCCCGCGAAGAGCGGGGGAGGGAGCGCAGCATCGCAAG
>NZ_JBEKXH010000219.1:0-10571 GCF_049512235.1 Bradyrhizobium sp. | reverse complement strand
AACAAGGCCGGCGGGCTCACCACCATCCTGGAAAAATCCTTGGGCGCGATGGCCAAGGCCGGCAGCACCAATCTGGTCGATGTCGTGAACTACGCCGAAGCCGTGACCAAGAAGGGCTTTGTCTTCATGGACACCCCTGGTTACGACCCCGTCGCGGCGACCGGGCAGGTCGCCGGCGGCGCCAATCTCGTCTGCTTCACCACCGGCCGCGGCAGCGTGTTCGGCTGCAAGCCCGCGCCCTCGATCAAGCTTGCCACCAACTCGGCGATGTACAAGCGCATGGAAGAGGACATGGACGTCAATTGCGGCACCATCCTCGACGGCGAGGAAACCGTGCAGGCCTGCGGCCAGCGCATTTTCGATCTGATGCTGAAGACGGCATCCGGCCAGCCGACCAAGAGCGAGAGTTTTGACTTCGGCGGCGCCGAGTTCGCGCCGTGGGTGCTGGGGGCTACGATGTGAGGGGCGGCTGCCCTCGACCATCAAAGTGCCCGACCACGTGCCGGATCGGTGATGTATGCTACGAGCTACGAGTTTCTCCGACGGGCGAAACTGGATCGCTTCGTCGTAAGGGCTCCTCGCGATGACGTGGAAAGATTTGCGCTGCCCTGCTCCGTCATGACTGGCCTTTTCGAGCCTGTCTTTGCCGTTCCCGGGTGGCCCGCACTTTGGCGCGGTTGCCGCATACGCGCATCTCGCACCAGCGGCGCCGGTTGTTCTTGGTGGTGTCGAAGAACAGCCAGCCACATTCCTGGCCTGCACACCGCCTGGTGCGCAGCAAGTCCTTCTCCATCAACAGCGTCAAGGCTGAAAGCGTGATGGGGCCCAGGATGGCGGCCTGGATATCCCGATGGGGATCCCAGACCCAGATGTAGCTGCCAAGGCGCATCTTCATCTCGGCGTGCCCGAGGTTCTCGGCGTGGGCGGCTGAAAGCAACGCGAGCAGCTGCCCCGGGACCGGCCTCTGGTCTGCGAGCGCCGTCCCGATCGTCCAAATAAGCTCTCGCATCTCGATCGCGCGCAGAAAGATGCGCCGCGACCGGCGCGGATGGCCGGCGAGCTCGGCGCGCGCATAGCCGCAATCGGAGGGCGGCAGGACGCGGGCGTGTTCGACCCACTGCATGAGCGTATCAAAATCCCTCAGATGTTCCTGGCAAGAGGGCGAACCGCGACCCGAAGACGTGTTCGTGAAGTCCCATGCCAGTTCCCCGCCGACGAGATCCAGGCTGTCGGCGCGCGAAGGCGGGAGGAAAACTTTGCTCCGGCGGTTGGCGGTCATCGTAACCACCAAACTGCATATTGGTAGCGGCGGCAAGCGCGCAGCTGTTCAGCCGCGCCATCAAGCCGCTCGATATCTCAGGCCTTTCGACCGTCGGCGCAGCGGAGGGCTATGTAACCATCTATCCGCTGTTGACTGGTAGCGGCGCGCGTGACAGCCTGAACCATCGCAATGAAATTCGAGGGCTGCCATGACCGGTCGCCGCAGCGCTGTAGCCTTGCTCCTTCTGGCTGTCGCGGGAGCGTTCCCAGCCGCTGCGCAATTGGCGGGCAAGGATGTCAAGATCGGCATTGGCGGGCCGTTGACGACGACCTCGGCCGGTTTCGGCGTCGAGATGAAACAGGCGGCGGAACTCGCCATCGCCGAGCGCAACGACGCAGGCGGCATCGCGGGCGCCAAGGTCGTTGCAATAGCCCTGGACGACAGGGCGGACGCCGAGACAGGGAAGGCGGTCGCCACGAGCTTCTGCGATGATCCGGCGATCCTGGGTGTGGTCGGACACGTCAACAGCGGCGTCGCCATCGCCACCGGCAAGATCTATGCGGACTGCGGCCTCGCGGTGATCACGCCGATGGCGTCGAACCCGAAGGTGACCGAGAGCGGCTTTGCGACCATCTTTCGCCTGACCAACCGTGACGACCGCAAAGGGCCGGGTCTGGCGCGCTATCTCATGCAGGACATGGGCAAGAGGCGCGCGCTCGTGGTCGACGACGGAACGCCATACGGCGTCGGACTGGCCGACCAGTTCATTGCGGGATTCAGCGCCGGCGGCACGGTGGTGGCGCGCAAATCCGTCAAGGTCGGGGACCGGGACTTCGCCGATTTCGTCAAGTCGTGGCCCAAGGAATTTGATGTGCTCTTCTTTGCCGGCATTCGTGAAGGTGCGCTCATCCTCAAGGAGATGCGGGCGCAGGGCCTGGTTCAATTGTTCACTTGTGGCGACGGATGCTGGGATACCAAGGCGTTCATCCAGGCCGCCGAAGGGGCCGCCACCCAAGCAGAAGGTGTTCGCATTCTCTCCGCAGCCCCCGCGATCGGCACTGTTCCTGGATCGTCCGAGTTCGGTACGAGGTACACGGCGAAGTACGGGCCCATCAACAACTATGCGGCGAGCTCCTACGACTCGGCGCGTATACTGATGGTTGCTATCGCCGAGGCCGCCAAGGCCAGGCAAGGCATCCCGACGCGCGCCGATGTCGTGGCAGGGCTGCGCAAGCTGACATTCCAAGGCATCGCCTACGCCAAGCCGGTGCAATGGACCGAGAACGGCGACAACAAGTCTGCCGTGATCTTCATCAACGTGGTGGAGGGCGACCACTTCAAGCAGATCGACCAGATCGGCGAATGAGGTCTGTTACGAACGTTAGCGCGTCTTCGCGGATTTGATGGGCGTGGCGTGAGGGAAGTGAGGGAGGAGGCTGTCTCACTTCCTCCCCCCGCGCAGCGGTGGTGTGGGGGGTGCCTCTGGGCAAAGGGCGTCGGCACTGGCGCGGCCCGGGAAGCCATCTGGCCTGCGCGGCTGACCTGACTTCCGCCGGAATTCGGGCCAACGCAGCCAATACAGCCTGGAAAAAGCCGCCGCCGGGTTGAGAAATCGGCGACGGCTTTCGCTACAATGGGCGTGATACGCAACCCGCCCTCAATGTCGCTGCATGTTCTGAATAAATGGTTAGGATGCCTGTTCAGCGTGCGAGCGGCTGGCCCCCGGCCCATCGTCACGTTTGGGACCGCAACCCTCGAGCTACTGCATCACGTTCCACTGGAAGCCGAGCACGCCGCATTGCGACGGCTCGATGCATCCTCGCGCAGGCCGGGGGCCGTGTGTAGGAGTGGTGGAGCGAAGCCGATCCATGTTTCGTCCATCGGGGCACGCCTGAGCTTGCCATCGGACGCGCATTTGCTTCCGACCCGCCCTACGGGAAACTCATTGGCTCGGGTCTTTGCGCTATGACGCTAAGATCTTCCATTTCCCGCTTTATATTTTTTTCCGCTTCGTACCAGAACTCATCGTGGCGCCCATCGGGCTTTCCGGCCAGCTCCCAAAGCTCATGGGCGCGAGCCCGGATGGCTTCTTTCATGGACTCTTCCATTATCTTTTGCTTTCAATTTTAAAAGCACGGCCAATTGCTGGGTGCTGTCGAGGAGGATCGGCGGGGCCGCGGCCATGCCATGTCACAGCCTAGCAAAACAATGCGCCGATCGCACCCTCGTTCCGTTCAGTCGGGAAGTCATCCGATGATAAAGTCATCCGATGATGGGTTCATTCAACATAACAAGCGGTCTTGCCGCCCGCTGATGCAGGCCGGACACGGTCTGGACCCTGCCCCTAGCTAGGGCAGATTCACCTGAGCGAAGACCAGTCAATACTGTGCTTCGACGGCCATCTGCAGCGGGATCATGACCCGACCATCCTCAAGTAATTGGAGAGTGCTGGCCAGCCATCCGTTTTCGTCTTCGCAAGAGATGGGTTTCGCGAGGGGCTCAACCATCTACGCGCTGCCGCATCGGGCAAACTCGTCATCCCCGCGCATGCTTTCGCGGCGATGACGGTTGGCGCGCGCGGACGCCTGGGAGTGAGGCGGCCAGAGCGGCTGATGCGGGCGCGTGCTCGCCTTACGGCCGCACCGAGGTTGACCTCCTTCGCGCATACCAGACGAGGCATGCTCCAATGAGCGCGCTCGCAATCCCGTAAGCAACAAACTCGCTGTGTCCGTCCATGGCCGGGTTGCTGGGCCATGGGAATAACAGCGTTCCCTGGCCGAACCAAAATCGCGCAATGTTTGACACCCGGCCAGCCGCCACGTAATCGGAATCGGCGTTACGGATCGAGAACGGAGTGATGTCGCGGAGACGAGGGAATTTCGCCCGTCGGCTTTCGCCGGCGCTCCGCTCATCCGCATTTTTCCTTGGTGCAGCATGGTTGTTCTCAGGCGTCGGGGGGAAGCGTGGCTCAACCGTCGCTGAGCCAGGTGATGGGACGGCTGGTCGCGGAAACGGCGGCTGCCAACATCCCCGAAGCCGTGGTGCAGCGGGCGAAAGTCAGCCTGCTGCATAATATCGTGGTCGGACTGGCGGCCCGGCATCGTGAAAACATCGGGCAGCGGATGGCCGGGCGATATTGGCCCGCGCCCGCGGAAGCCACCCTGATCGGGAATGGAGCCCGTGTCAGCGCCGAAGGCGCGGCCTTCGCCAACGCCGCGTTGATGAATGCGCGCTCGCAGGACGATACCCATGCCGGATCGACCTCGCATCCGGGCAGCCCGACCCTGGCGGCGGCGATGGCGGTGGCCGAGGCGCACACCAGCACGGGGTCGGAGTTCCTGGTTGCCACCATCCTCGGGGTTGAGGTGTTGTGCCGGATCGGCCGCGATTTCGACCACCTGATTGCGGCGCGCGGCTTCCGGCCGGCGGCCGTTCTCGCCGGCTTCGGCGCCATTGCCGCGACCGCGCGGTTGATGCGGTTGACGGCGGAAGAAACCGCGCAGGCGCTGGGGCTCGGCGCCCATCTGGCCGGCGGCCTGTCGCAGGTATGGCTTGAAGGCAGCGCCGAGGCACCCCTGCAATTGGCCTTCGCCGCCCGCAACGGGATCGCGATCGCGCGCGCGGCGGCCTGCGGTGCCCGTGCTGCGGTCCATGCCTTCGAGGGCGAGGCGGGCTTTTATCGCGCTTTTGCCGGAGCATCCAGCCAGCCCTTTGAAGCGCTGGATGGTGTCGGGCAGCGCTGGCAGCTGAGCGAGATCACCGTCAAACCCTATCCGGTTTGCGCGATCCTGCAGGGACCGGTCGGGCTGCTGCTCGATCTCATGGCCGCCCACGCGCTCACGTCAGGCGCATTGACCGAGATCGTCCTGGAACTCAACCCTTACGAGGCGGCCTATCCGGGCATCGACCATGCCGGCCCCTTCGCCAGCAGCGTCGCCACCAAGATGAGCGCCCAGTTCTGCCTGGCCCTGGCCGCCATCGACGGGCGGATCACCCCCGATGGGCTCGGACGCGTCGACGACGGCCAGCTGCTGGCCACCGCAGCCGGCGTGAAAGTCGTTGCCTATCCGGCTATCGAACAGCGGCGCTGTCGGATCCGGCTGGGCTTGCGCGATGGCCGCGTCGTTTCGGGATCGGTCGACGCGCCGGTCGGGCAACCCAGCTACGACGATGTCGTGCGCTTTGCCCGATCGCTGGCTGAGGAAATCGGTACCAACACCTCCGCCATCCAACTTCTGGCCGATGTCATTGCCGGGATCGATCGGGCCGCCGGCATCGGCGGGATGATGACGGCCGCGGTCGCTTGCGGCGCGTAGCCGGCTGTCGCGGGTCCCGGCCGCCCCACGGTCGAGGTTGCATGGTTTTAGCGCGCACGAAGGACGTGCGACTTCGCATCAACCGGGATGATTGACATCAAAATCACGGAAAGGAACATTGCGGGCGTGTTGCAGGATCCGCCGTCGCGAGCGGCCAAGCAGTTAAAGCGTTGGGGGAAGGCCGGGATGAAAAGGCTGTTGCTGATATGTTGGATCGCGGCTTGCGCGTGGCCGGCTTGGGCGCAGGACAAGGTCGTTGTGGACGGGAACGCACCGGACAGGATCGTCAACATGAAGGTGTCGCTGTGGCTGCCGCCCACCCATCCTCTGGTGCCTGCGACCAAAGCGTGGGCCGACGACATTGAGAAACAATCCGGCGGCACCATCAGGATGACGATCTTTCCTTCCGAACAGCTCGGCAAGGCCTTTGATCATTATGACATGGCGCGCGACGGTATCGCCGACGTGACCTATGTCAGCGCCGGCTATCAGCCCGGACGGTTCCCGATCGCAGCCGATGCGCTGCTTCCCTTTCTCATCAAGGACGGCCGGACCGGCACGCTCGCGGTCGACGAATGGTACCGCAAATACGCCAGGACCGAGATGAAGGATACCTATGTCTGCTTCGCCTTCCTGCACGATCCCGGGACGCTGCACAGCAAGAAGAAGATCGTGCTGCCCAGCGATCTCAATGGAATGAAGATACGGCCCGCGGGATCAACCATCAGCGACATGGTCAAGATGTTTGGCGGCACCAATGTCCAGACCTCGGCGCCGGAGGCGCGCGACGCCATCGAGCGCGGTGTCGCCGATGCGATCACTTTTCCATGGGGCTCGCTGATACTGTTCGGCATCGACAAGGCGGTGAAATACCATATCGATGCCCCGCTCTACACCGCGTTGTTCACCTACAACATCAATCTCGATCGCTACAACGCGCTGTCGCCCGGGCAGAGACAGGTCATCGACGATCACTGCAACCAGGATTGGGCCGCCCGCATCAGCAGCTCCTGGATCGACTTCGAGACCGCCGGCCGCGTCAAGCTGAAGGCCGATCCCGGCCATGAGGTCTACCCACTCACGGCCGAGCAGCTTGGCGAATGGAAGAAGTCGCTGCGGCCGCTGCACGAGGCCTGGGCGGCCGCGGTGCGGAAGAGCGGCGGCGATCCCGACGCGGTCGACGCCGACCTGAAGGCGGCGTTGAAAAAGTACCAGGCTGGGCTATAGGCGTTCTTCGGGCGAGCGAATAAAGCCGATCCGTTTACGTCAGGGGCGCATCGTCCTCTCACTCCCTCTCCCGCGCTTCGCGGGGGAGGGTGGGGTGGGGGCGCTACTCGGGGACTGCCGACTTGTTCGCGGAAGCCTCTGGCAAAGGCGGATGTGGCTTTCCCCCACCCCAGCCCTCGCCCGCAAGTGCGGGAGAGAGGGGGCGAAACATTAGGAGACAACGCATGAAGCTGTTCGAGGGCCTTGCCTCCACGCCCGAGCGCGCCGAAATCCGCGACGCGGTTCGCGCCTTGTGCGACCGCTTCGATGACGCCTATTGGTCCGAGAAGGATCGCAGCCACGCCTTCCCGCACGAATTTGCCAAGGCCATCGCCGACGCCGGCTGGCTCGGCATCGCCATGCCCCGGGAATTCGGCGGCGCCGGACTTGGCGTCACCGAGGCGGCGGTCATGATGCAGGAGGTCGGCCGCTCGGCCGGCGCCTTCGCGGCCTGCTCCACCATCCACATCAATATTTTCGGCCTGCACTCGATCGTCAAGCATGGCACCGACGCGCAGCGCAAGGCCTGGCTGCCCTCCATTATCGACGGCTCTTCGCGCGCCTGTTTCGGCGTCACCGAACCCGATGCCGGCCTCGATACATCGAGGATCAAGACCCGGGCGGTTCGCCGCGGCGATCGCTACATCGTCAACGGCCAGAAGATCTGGACCAGCACCGCCCAGCAGGCCGACAAGGTGGTGCTGCTGGCGCGCACCGCGCCCATCGAAGAATGTGCAAAACCCACCGAAGGGCTGACGCTGTTCTATGCCGATCTCGATCGCAACACCGTCGAGATCCGCGAAATTCCCAAAATGGGCCGCCACGCCGTCGACTCCAACCAGGTTTTCTACGACAATTTTGAAATTCCGGTCGAATGCCGCATCGGCGAGGAGGGCAGGGGCTTTCGCTATATCCTCGACAGCCTCAACCCCGAGCGGATCCTCAACGCCGCCGAGGTGGTCGGCATGGGCCGGCGCGCGCTCGAAAAGGCGGTCGCCTATGCCAATGAACGCGTCGTGTTTGGCCGCAGGATCGGCCAGAACCAGTCGATCCAGCATCCGCTCGCCCAATGCTGGTCGGAACTCTATGCCGCCGAGCTGATGACGCTCCACGCGGCCGAGCTCTATGACAGCGGCCAGCCCTGCGGCGCGCAGGCCAACGCCGCGAAATATCTCGCCGCCGACGCCGGCTTCCACGCCTGCGACCGCGCTATCCGTACCCATGGCGGCATGGGCTACGCCGCCGAGTACCACGTCGAACGCTATTTTCGCGAGATGGTCGCCACCCAGCTCGCGCCAGTGTCGCGCGAGATGATCTTGTGCTTCATTGCCGAACGCGAACTCGGATTGCCGAAATCGTACTGAGCGGCCGCCATCGCGCCGTGCTACTCATCGCGAGGGCGCCAGCCGCGCGAGCAACTGCTCGGCTGGCCTTAATACAGCCCGCGGTCGCGCGCGCGCCGGATCGCGATCGCCGCCAGCGTATCGAGCGTCGGGGTTGCCACCGCCGCGGCGCGGGCAAAGGCCAGCGGCGCTTCGATGATCTCGCCGATCTCCATCGGACGGCGCCGTTCGTAGTCCTGCAGGATCGACGGCTTGTGATCGGGAAGCCCGGCGCGGATCTTCAACGGATCGACCGTGCCTTCCAGCGCATAGCCGTGCGCGCGGGCGATCTCAAGCCCCTCGGCGTTGGCACGGAAATGGATCGCGGCCAGGGCCGGATCCGTTCGGCTGATCGACGACTTGTTCTCGGTCACCAGCGCGATGATTGATCCGCTCATGTTGACCAGGAGCTTGCCCCACATCGCGAGCCGCACGTCCGTGATATCAGCAGATGCGATCCCCGCGGCATCCAGGGCGTGGCGAAGCCGGGCCAGCCTGTCCTCCTGGCCGGGCGAAAGCGCCCCGACCAGGAGGGCGTTGTGGCCAGGCGAGGTGTTGCGGACCACGCCGGGCGCGACCACTTCGTTGGCCGAATAAATCGCGCCGGGCAAGATCTGATCGATGCGCAGAAAGCGATTGAAATGATCCGCCAATTGAAAGATCGGAAGCGCCGGCGGCGCTGGCCGGCCGGCCGGCAGGCCGATCGGATACCACCAGCCCATCCCATTCTGCGGAAAGACCACGGCGGTTTGGTTGCCGACCAGCGCTTCAAGCCCCTCTGCAATGGAGGCCAGCGCCGTGGTCTTGACGGTCACGATCACGAGATCCTGCGTGCCGAGCGTGCCCGCCCGCGCCGTGGCTTGAACCCGGGCGTTGAGCTCCTCCTCGCCGGCGAGCAGCCGCAGACCGTTCCGTTCGATCGCCTCCAGTTGCGCGCCACGCGCGACCACCGACACATCATGACCCGCCCGCGCCAGTTTGACGGCGAAATGCCCACCCGTGGCGCCAGCCCCCAGCAAACAAATTCTCATCATGGCCTCTCAAGATGCGCGATGATTGTATCTACGAGCGCATGGTACCGATGGTGGACGCGTAGCTCGTTGGATGGGTTGAGCCCTTTGCGAAACCCATCGCTTTCATAGACGAAACTGACAGCCAGCGTAGTCCGGATGAGCGAAGCGACTCCGGGGTTTCTGAGGTCCAGCATGTCGCTTCGCTCATGCGGGCTACTCGCTGCTTCTGGCTCCGTCATTGCGAGTTTCGTACCGGCCCTCGGCCGACCCGCTTGGATGAAAGCGGCTGGCAGATGGTCAAACCAGCGCTTTTGTGACCCAAAACGGAATTCGCCGTGCCAGCTGAAAGTTGCACCCCACGGCGGACCAGCGAACCAGGGATTCTCGTTCAATCCATTCGTGGTGCCGGGGTGTCTAATCCGCCCTGATGAAGAACAAGGCGGACGGCTCGTCCGCGATCGTCCGTTTCGAAGGTAATTTTAGCGTCCGATCATCTGCCAGGAGGCGGGAGCCCCCGGATAATATTGTGAAATTGGGTCGTCCAGCTTGAGGGCCCCTCGTTCAACGAGGCGCAAAACTGCTGCTGCAGTAAATTGCCTGGTAACCGATGCAATGCGGAATTTCGTGTCCGGCGCATTTGGAATATCCCATTCACGATTGGCAGGGCCAAACGCCTTGCGGAATACCGGATGGCCGTCGTGGGCGACGAGAACGGATCCGCTGAATAGATCCCATCGTGCGTATGATTCGACCAAACTATTCGCTTGATCGGCATAGCTTTGCTCGCTCCGAGCGGGTTGGTATGCCATGCTGGCACTTGCCATTGTGAGCGACTATTTCACGAGCCTTTTTTTGCTCTTACTGAATAAGACAAGGGCATGCGCGGCACGCCATCTGGAAGCCGCCACATCCTTTCCGATGCAGGCACCAGGCTTGTCAGACCCCGCCAAGGCAAGACCTCGTGTTCACGAAACATCGTAATTGTCAGTCCGGCATCGATGAGTCCGCCGAGGACCGCCGAGAGCGAGTGTATCCACTGTCGTGTTGATTGATGCGACATGATAGTCGGGTCGCCAGTGTACGTGGTCTCATCCACGAGCCGCAGCGGCTGGTCGGGAGGCGTTTGAAAATCGTACGTGGGCGCAAACTTTCCGCGTATTCTTCCAGCACGTTGAACCCCGGATGGGCGTCTGCGAAATAAAGCTCCCCGCCCGGCGCCAGCACAGACGCAACGACCTTTGCCCATTTCTTCACGTCAGGCAGCCAGCAAATGGTCCCCCAAGTTGTGAAGACGAGATCGAACGGGCCAGGCGTCAGATCCGGGGCTTGATCG
>NZ_JBEKXH010000218.1:0-10578 GCF_049512235.1 Bradyrhizobium sp. | reverse complement strand
GTCTATGCGCTTGACCTCAATAATGAAGGCAAGATCCTCTGGAAATACGAGCCCCGGCAGGATCCCAACGTGATCCCGATCATGTGCTGCGACACGGTCAATCGCGGCGTCGCCTACGCCGACGGCAAGATCTTCCTGCATCAGGCCGACACCACCCTGGTGGCGCTCGACGCCAAGACCGGCGCCAAGGTCTGGTCGGTGATGGACGGCGAGGCCGGCAAGGGTCAATCCGGCACCGACGCGCCCTTCGTATTCAAGGACAAGGTCCTTGTCGGCATTTCCGGCGGCGAATTTGGCGTGCGCGGCTGGGTCTCGGCCTACAACATCAAGGACGGAAAATTGGCCTGGCGCGGCTATTCGGAAGGTCCGGACGCCGACACCCTGATCGATCCGGTCAAGACCACGGCGCTCGGCAAGCCGGTCGGGCCGGATTCATCGACCTCGACCTGGCAGGGCGACCAGTGGAAGATCGGCGGCGGCGCGACGTGGGGATGGTACTCCTACGATCCCGAGCTGAACCTCGTCTATTACGGCTCGGGCAATCCCTCGACCTGGAATCCGGTGCAACGCCCCGGTGACAACAGGTGGTCGATGTCGATATGGGCGCGCGACCTCGATACCGGCAAAGTCAAATGGATCTACCAGATGACCCCGCACGACGAATGGGACTTCGACGGCGTCAATGAAATGATCCTCACCGATCAGACGGTCGGCGGCAAGGCGCGGAAGCTTTTGACCCACTTCGACCGCAACGGCTTCGGCTACACGCTTGATCGAACCGATGGCGAGCTGCTGGTCGCGGAGAAGTATGATCCGGTGGTGAACTGGGCCACCAAGGTCGACATGGACAAGTCGTCCAAGACCTATGGTCGTCCCCTGGTGGTCGACGCCTATTCGACCCAGCATGGCGGCGAAGACACCAACTCGAAGGGCATCTGCCCGGCGGCGCTCGGCACCAAGGACGAACAGCCCGCGGCCTACAGCCCGGAGACGCAGTTGTTCTATGTTCCGACCAACCATGTCTGCATGGACTACGAGCCCTACAAGGTCTCCTATACCGCGGGTCAGGCCTATGTCGGTGCCGCCGTGGCGATGTATCCGCCCAAGGGCGATACCAACATGGGCAATTTCATTGCCTGGGACGGCAAGACCGGCAAGATCGTCTGGTCCGACAAGGAGCAGTTCTCGGCCTGGGGCGGGGCATTGGCAACGGCCGGCAACGTCGTGTTCTACGGCACGCTCGAAGGCTATCTGAAGGCGGTCGATGCCAAGACCGGGAAAGAACTCTACAAGTTCAAGACCCCGTCCGGCATCATCGGCAACGTCATGACCTACGAACACGGTGGCAAGCAGTACGTTGCCGTGCTTTCGGGCGTCGGCGGCTGGGCCGGCATCGGTCTGGCAGCCGGTCTGCTGCAGCCTGAAAACGCCGCCGCCTGGCATGGCGCCGTCGACCAGGGCAAGTTGCCGCCCAAAGACAAGACCGTCGATACCGCGGGCCTCGGTGCGGTCGGCGGCTATGCGGGACTGGCGTCCTACACCTCGCTCGGCGGCACGTTGACGGTATTTGCTCTGCCGAGCGAATAGGCGCGACGCTACGGTGAGATGACCTTACATCGGCGCGCGGCATTCCTGCTGCGCGCCGATTTTTATTCCCTTCACTTCAAAGCGCATGAGGACGGCGGTGAGTATCAATCATTGGAAATTCGCGCTCGTGGTTTGGGCGGGCATCTTTGCAGGCGGCGCCGCAAACGCCGACGGCCCCGCCGATCCGGCGGTCGCGTCGTCCGACAACGGCAAATATGCCGACAAGGACGGCAACCCGACTTACAAAGTCAGCCCGGACGGAACTGTCGACTGGTATACTTTCTCCGGCTTTCGTCGCTACCATTCGGACTGCCATGTGTGTCATGGTCCCAATGGCGAGGGATCAAGCTATGCGCCGGCGCTGGCCGAATCGTTGAAGACGCTGAGCTATGCGGACTTCACCAACATCGTCACCAACGGTCGCAAGAACGTCGATGCCGCCAACGACAAGGTGATGCCGTCGTTTGCGTCGAACGTTAACGTGATGTGCTATCTCGACGACATCTACGTGTATCTGCGCGCCCGCGCCAACGGCGCCATTCCGGGCGGTCGTCCACCCAGTCACGAAGACAAGTCGCAAGCGGCCAAGGACGCCGAATCCAGTTGCACGGGGATCAAATGACCAGATCGCATGCCAGGAAGCACCCGATGCCGACACCTCGGATCTGGCGGTGGACAGCGATCCTGCCGCCGACCTTCGCTGCGGTGATGGCGTGCGGCCTGGTGGCCCTGGGCTCCATCGAGGCCAGGGCCCAGGCCAGCGACCCCGGCGCGCTTGAACTCGTCGATCCCGAGGTCTTTCGCGCTTGCGGCGATCCACGCAATCTGCCGTTCTCCAACGACAAGGGCGAGGGATTCGAGAACAAGCTCGCCGAGTTGTTTGCCACTAAGCTCGGCAAAAAACTCAGCTACACCTACTTCCCTCAGGCCACCGGCTTCGTCCGCATGACGCTGGGTTCCTACCGATGCGATACCATCATGGGATTTCCGCAAGGCGACGATCAAGCGCAGGCCACGATTCCCTATTACCGGACCACCTATGCGCTGGTCGTCAAGCGCGGAAGCGGCCTTGAGGATGTGTCCGCGATCGAAGATCCGAGGCTCAGGGACAAGCGGATTGGCGTCGTCGCGAGGACTCCGCCAAGCACCAACATGGCGATCAACGGTCTTCTGGCCCACGCCAAGTCCTACCCGCTTTTCGTCGACACCCGCGCTGATTCCTCGGCGCAGGCCATGATGGACGATCTCGCCAAAGGCGAGATCGATTGCGGCATATTGTGGGGTCCGATGGCCGGCTATTATGCCAGGCAGACCGACCCGCCCCTGGTCGTCGTTCCCTTGACCAAGGAAACGGCGGGGCCGCCAATGACCTTTCGCATCGGCATGGCGGTACGGCCGGCGGACCAGGAGTGGAAGCGCACCCTCAACAAGCTGATCATGGAGAACCAGGCGGAGATCAACCAATTGCTGATCAGCTACAACATACCCATCCTGGACGAGGCCAATCTTCCCATCACCAAAGACGATCTATCCAAGCGGCCATGATCGAGACCGCCCTGCGGCTGGCGTTTTGGGTGATGGTGGCAACCGCAACCGCTGCGGCCGCCGCCGAGGTATCCGAGCCCGACACCTATCGGCTCGAAGATTATCGCGCGCCTGTGCCCGCGACGCTGCGTGGCGCCAAGGTGATCGGAACTGACGAAGCGGCAACGATCTGGCGCAGCCATTCGGCTGCCTTTGTCGATGTGCTGCCGAGGCCGCCACGGCCGCGGGACCTGCCGGCGGGAACCCTTTGGCGCGACAAGCCGCGCGCCGATATCCCAGGCAGTATCTGGCTGCCCGACACCGGCTACGGCGAACTGGCGCCCCGCATGGCCGACTATTTCGTGAGGGGTCTGGAACAGGCGACCGATGGCGACCGCGCCAGAATGCTGGTGTTCTATTGTCTGGCGAATTGCTGGATGTCGTGGAACGCGGCGAAGCGCGCGCTCTCGCTGGGCTATTCCGACGTCGCCTGGTATCCGGATGGAACTGACGGCTGGGGCGCCGCCGGCCTTCCGCTAGCGGATGCCGCGCCCAAACCGCGCCCCGGCGAATAGCGGACGTTTGAAAATCTTCACTTGGCCGGCGTATCGGCGTTCAGAGCGTTCTGGATCGCGCTGGCCAGATCAAACAACCGCTTCTCGATCAGGACCGGCACGTCGCACATGTAGGCCGTCGTTTTCCGCCGGTCCTCGAAGATGCGCGTCTGCCAGGAAAGCTGATTGGCGAGTGCATCGTTCTGCGCCGGATCGGCGTTTGGTTGGTCCTGAAGCTCCCGCATCTTTTGCGCATTCGCGCGGATTTCCTCGGCCATGGATTTCTGCTTGCGTGAAAAGCGTTCGATGCCGCTCATGACCTGGTCGCGCTGCGCGTTGAGCGTCGAATACAGCGCGGCGAACAGCGTCTTGGCCTTTTGCTGTTTTTCCTCGGCCGTGCCGGTGACGTAGTCGTCTATCAGCTTGCGCGCGTCCTCCATGGGGGTGCGGCGGGCGACCAGCCGCAAGACCAGGTCGGCTTCCCTGGGATCGGCGGGTTTGGTGTTGTCGATGGTATCGATCGACGGGCCGCTCCAGACACTTGCGATCGAGATCCCCGGCACCTTCAATTGCTGGCAGGGCCAGTCCGGATAACGCGGGTCCAGCGCAACGGCCGGCCGCGTCAGGCACGCGAACATGGCCATTGCAACCCAGCAACAAAAATAGCTTGCCGAACGCGACACGCCGCGCCTCCCTGTCGTCAGGCTACAACCGCCTTCTTGTTTCGCGGCCAGCCACCGCGTCGAACGTCGCATATCTAGATATAAAGGCGTTCGGCATGCCCAAGGCAAATCAAATTCGGCCAATGCGGCAACCTGCTCGGCTTCGATGAAGGAAGACCCAGCGCGAGCCGGCCCGAGGACATTGACCGGGATCGCGGTCATGTCATCCTGACATCCAATCCGAGCCAATGACAGGAGAGATTGCGCGTGTGCAATCATGGCAGCGCGAGGCTCTGCGGCTTGCTGGCATCCACATGGCTGGCCGCAGCGATCTGTTCAGGCGCCCTCGCCGGCGCGCCGGCCGTCACACCGTCAAGCCTGCCCCGCATCGGCACGGTCGACCAGCGCTTCCAGTCCTACAACATCGAGATGGTCGAAGTAACCGGCGGATGGTTTTGGAAGCCTTATCGATCCAGGCCGGAACCCTCGCCTGCGCCCCCGCCGCAATCCTGGCGGGGCCCGTCGCCGGGAAGGGAGGATGCCAACTTATTTCAGTACCGGCCACCGATCGATCTGGGCAATGCCCGGCTGCGCAAGCTCGCGTCCGCGCTGGCGCCCGCCTTTCTCCGGGTCAGCGGCACCTGGGCGAACAGCACTTACTTTGCGGATGCGGACGATGCGCCAGCGGGGGCGCCGGCTGGCTTCAACAGCCTATTGACCCGCCCGCAATGGCGGGGCGTGATCAATTTCTCCCACGCGGTGGATGCAGAGATCGTGACATCGTTCGCCATCAGCGCGGGCAGTCGCGATGCCGCCGGTCACTGGACTACGAACCAGGCGCGTCGCCTGCTCGATTACACCGGCGCGATCGGAGGCCGTATCGTCGCCGCTGAATTCATGAACGAACCGGATCTGGCCGAGATAGGCGGCGCGCCGGAAGATTATGACGCGGCGAAGTACGGAAGGGACTTCCGGATATTTTCTGCGTTTGTGAAGCGGGCTGCTCCCGACCTGTTGATCGCCGGTCCCGGAACAGCCAGTTCAGCAACGGCCGCGGCAGACCTGCTGGCCGCCTCCACGCCCGGACTGGATGTGGTTTCGTATCACCACTACGGCGCGGTGTCGAAGCGATGCGGGGGCAGCGGCAGACCGGAGGCGGCCCTATCCGAAGAATGGCTTTCACGGACGGATCGGTCAGCGGATTTTTACAAAACGCTCCGCGACCGCTTCGAGCCCGGCAAGCCGATTTGGCTGACGGAAACCGCGCAAGCGGCATGTGGCGGAGACTCATGGGCGGCAAGCTTCCTTGATACGTTCCGCTATCTCGATCAGCTTGGGCGAATGGCGAAGGCTGGCGTTCAGGTCGTCATGCACAATACGCTGGCGGCGAGCGACTACGGCCTGCTTGACGAGAGCACGCTGCAACCCCGACCGAATTATTGGGGCGCGCTGCTCTGGCGGCAACTGATGGGAACCACGGTGCTCGAGGCCGGCGTGCCCCTGCAATCCGGCCTTCACGTCTACGCCCATTGCCTGAGAGGCACGCCGGGCGGCGTCGCACTGCTGGTGATCAACACCGACCGCCAGGCGCCGCACGTGCTGATGCTTCCGGCGGCGTCATTGCGCTACACCCTGGATGCCGTGGACTTGCTCGATGAGCATGTCATGCTGAATGGAAGCGCGCTGGCGCTGGGTGCCGGGGATGAACTGCCGCCGATCGAAGGCGCGCCGACGAGCCCAAATACCCTGACATTCGAGCAGGCCACGATTACCTTTCTGGCCGTTCCCGAGGCTGCGAACGACGCCTGCCGATGACGGGCGCTTGACGTCGGACGGACCTCGCGGGTTGGCGCGCCGGATCGATTTTTCCGTCTGAAGCCCCTCCCCTTCTTGGCAGGGGCTTGCCGCCATGCCAGCCTGATACCTCAAAACAATCCTGCCGCCAGGCGGCAACAAGTTATGTGCCGGGGAGAGAACGCTTTGCACCGCCATGCTGTGTTTCTAGGCTCGATCGTGTCCGCCGCACTCTGCACCGTTTCGGCGGCTGGCGCTGCGGACTCCGAGCGATGCCAGGGGCTGTCTCGCCGGTTTGAAATGGCCGGGCGACAGATCACGGCGCTGGAGGTGTCGCTGACGCTATTTTCGGCTGTCGATGGCAATTGCGTCGATCTGGCGACCAGGCTGCTCGACCAGGGCGCGTCGGTCGACGCCCGTGACCGGCTTGGCGCCCGGCCGCTCGGTCACGCCGCCAGATCAGGCCATCTGCAGATGGTGGACCTGCTGCTGGCGCGCGGCGCTCCGATCGATGCGCGCGATCTGGCCGGCGCCACCGCGCTGTATTTTGCAGCCGAAGGCAGCCACATCTCGATCGCGCAACGGCTGATCGAACGCGGCGCTGACGTCAAGCTAACGGGGCGTAGTGGAATCTCTCCGGTCGCCGCCGCCGCCTATGCCGGCAATGATGCCATCGTCGAGGCGTTGCTTGCTGCCGGGGCCGACGAGCGCGCGCCCGACGAAACCGGAAAGCCGCCGATCGTCTATGCGGCGGCCGGCGGAAGGCTCGACATTGTGAAGCGGCTCCTGGCGCGAAATATCGATATCGACGCCCGCTACGCCAATGATCTCACGGTGCTGATGTGGGCGTCAGGCCCGGACGAAAAGGTCCCGGAGGCGGAGGCGATCAAGGTTGTTACCTATCTGCTCGAGGCGGGCGCGCGTGTCGATGATCGCGATGACCGCGGCCGCACCGCTCTGATGATTGCGGCCGAGGGCGGCCGTGCGGATATTGCCGGTTTATTGCTGGCGCGAGGGGCTGATTCGTCTCTCAAGGACAAGGCCGGAAAACGCGCCGCCGATCTCACGGTTTTATCTTCGCTTCGTGCGCGCCTGACGCCACCTTAGAGTCCCGCCAGGTACTCCGCCAGCGCGGCGAGATCGTCAGGCGAGGTGGCCAGCATCAGGTCGGACATTCCGGGATTGTTGCCGCGGGTACGGGTGCGGAAGTCGGCGATGGTTTTTGTCAGATACTCCCTGCTCATGCCCGCCAATCGGGGCACCGTGCCGTCGCCCTGAAAATGATCGAGATGGCAGCCGGTGCAGCCCACCGAGCGGTTGGCGCCGAGGGCCCGATCCGAAACCTCCTTCGATGCACGCGGCTGGCCCAGATCAGGCCAGGGCTTCTGCGAAAAGTACGCCGCGATATCCAGCATGTCCTGCTTTTCCAGCGCCATCGCGATCGGCTGCATGATCTCGCTTGTGCGGTCGCCGCGCTTGAAATCGCGCAGCTCGATGTAGATGTAGCCAAGCTGCTGGCCCCAGAGTGTCGGAATCGTCTTGTCGATCGGCTTGCCGTCCTGACCGTGGCAGCCAGCGCAGACCTCGGTCTTTTCCGCAATGCTTTGGGCATTTGCCGGCGAGTGGCCGATCGCCAAAAATGCTCCGAGCGTAACCGCGTCAACAACGAACCCGCAAAACCCGCCGCGCATCAATCTCATTCCGATGGAAGCCCTCATAGAAGAAGCGGGGCCGTGACCGGCCCCGCTTCAGAAGCGATCGTTCGTCCGCGCGTTCAATCCAGCCTGAAAGCGATAATGTTGTTACCGCGGTGGAAATCGACCTGGGTGTTACCGCCCGCACCGACCACGATATACTGCTTGCCGCCCACCATGTAGCTCGAGGGTGGCGCATTGACGCCCGCACCGGCGTGGAAGCTCCACAATTCCTTGCCGGTCGAGGAGTTGTAAGCGGCGAACTTGCCGTTACCTTCACCCGTGAAAACAAGACCGCCCGCAGTGGCGAGAATGCCGCCGATCATCGGCTCCGGGGTCTTGACCTGCCATTTGATCTTGCCGGTGTTGTAGTCGACCGCGGTAATATTGCCGGCCTGCGCCTCGCTCGGGATCGTCTTGAAGGCGCCGCCCAGCCACAACTTGCCATTCGGGTATGGCGAGTTCTCGACAAAGTAGTTCATGGGCTGATGCAGGTTGATGGCATAGGCCAGGCCCTGTGACGGGTCGGTGGCGATCGGCGACCATTCGACACCGCCATTGGCCCCCGGAAGCATGCGGGCGCCGTCCTTGGTGGGAAGAACCCACATATTCTCCTGCGGCACCATGGCCTCCGAGAATCTGATCAGGCTGCAATCCTTGCGGTCGTGAACATAGATGTGACCGGTCTTGCCGGCATGGATCACGCCGGGGATGGTCTTGCCATCCTTGCCCTTCACGTCCACCAGCACCGCCGGACTGACGGCATCGAGGTCCCAGACGTCATGGGCAATGTACTGGAAGTGGCAGACATATTTGCCCGTATCGAGATCAAGGGAGACCAGCGAGTCGGTATAGAGATTGTCGCCGGGCCGGATCGCGCCATCGAGATCGGGCGAGGGATTGCCGACCACGAAATAAATCCGGTTGGTGGCGAGGTCGATGGCGGGATTTTGCCAGACGCCGCCACCGAGCTTCTGGTAGGGGTCGCCTGACTTGGCGAGTTGGTCCTTTTCGGCCTGGATGTCGCGGTGCATGTCACGGCCGGTGGCGTCTTTCGTCGCCCAGACACCGACCGAACTCTCCGGAATAGTATTGAACGTCCACACCAGCTTGCCGGTCTTGGCATCGTAGGCCTTCACAAAACCGCGGATGCCGTATTCGCCGCCATTGGTACCGATCAGCACCTTGTCCTTGACGACGGTCGGCGCCATCGTCTCGCTGTAGCCGAGCTCCGGATCGGCAACGTCGCTGGTCCAGACAACCTCGCCGGTTTTTGCATTCAGCGCGACCAGCTTGGCGTCGAGCGTGGCCAGATAGACGAGGTCGCCGAGAACCTGGACGCCGCGGTTGTTGGGACCGCAGCAGAACGTCGTCACCGGTCCCATCTTGTGATTATAGTGCCAGAGCTGCGCGCCGGTTTTCGCATCGAGCGCATAGACATGGCTGAACGACGTCGTCACATACATCACGCCGTCGACGACGATGGGCGAGGTTTCCAGCGATTCCTTGACGTCGGTCTGGAAAATCCAGGCGACATGCAGGTTCTTGACGTTGTCGCGCCCGATCTGTTTGGCGGGATGAAAGCGCGTCTGGGCATAATTGCCGTTGGTCAAAAGAAAATTGGTGGAGCTCTTGTCCGCCGCGTTGAGCTCTTGCTGCGTCACCGGAGCCACCATCGCGGCGCCCGAGGCCGACTTCTTGTCCTGTTTGACTTCCTGCGCGATTCCAGGTCCCGCAAGCAAGCCGGACACGCCGAACAATGCGGCGCATCCGATAGCAAATCTGTTCATGTTTCCCGCCCTAATTATTATTGTTGGCCTTAACCGGCATTTTCTGCGCCGGTGCGCTTCAAACTTGACCTGCTTGGGCTGATTTGACAAGGATAAACGCGGAGAAGTGCATGGCGCTCCAAGCGATTGGGAAAGGCGTGACTCCGAAAGACCGTTCCTGCCACTACTTTTTGCTTCTGTTGATGACGGACGATTAACACTAAGGTATTATAATACTCTAACCGTCCGGAAGGGCGGGGCTTTCCAGGCGATCGGGAAAGACATGACTGCGAAAGACCGTTCCTGCCACTATGTTTGCCCCTCATGACGGGCCGATCCGCACCTGAACGTCGCGCGGTCGCGCCAGATAGGGTGCGGAAGTCACGACGACATCAGCGCCTGCGCGCGCATAGGCCGCGGCGTTTCCGGCGTTGATGCCGCCGGCGGCCGCTACCAAGGGGCGCGATCGCAAAGCTCCCATGGACGCCATTCGCGCCACCAGCGCGCCGATTTCGGCCGGCCCGAATTTCTCCGCCTGGATCACGTCGAAACCGGCCGCGGCCGCTTCGACCGCCGCCTCCAGCGTCGTCACTTCGATCACCAGCCGCTTCTCCGGCGCGGCCCGGCGCAGCCGCTCGACCGATCCGGCAAGCGATTGCTCGGCGAAAAAGACGCGGTGCTCCGGAAAAACCAGCACCGTCTCCGACAGGCCGAGGCGGTGCATCACGGCGCCGCCCGCTTTCACCGCGGCGACGGCAAAGCGCTTGGTGCCGGGAACATTCTTGCGGGTGCAGGCGATCGCAATATGGGGCGCGACCGCGGTGGCCGCATCGACGATTGCGCGGGCATCGGTTGCAACACCGGACCAGATTTCAATCAAGGTCTGCGCCACCTTCCAGCCGCGCAGCAGCGCGGAGGCCGGACCGTGTGCAATCAGGATTGGCGAACCCGGATCAAGGACTGTGCCTGACCGCGCCAGCAGGTCTACTCTGCA
>NZ_JBEKXH010000217.1:0-10604 GCF_049512235.1 Bradyrhizobium sp. | reverse complement strand
TGAGAAGTTCTTTGCTGAAAACGGCATCATCGATGCGGTGATTGCGCTTCGAGGCCTGTGAGCGCCATGAGTGACTTCAGCCGAGACGCATTGCGGCGCGATCTGATCGCCGGCCTCACCGTGGCTGCCATCTCGCTGCCCCAGGGCATGGCCTACGCCCTGCTGGCCGGCGTGGATCCGAAATACGGCCTGTTCTCGGCGATCATCGTCACGGCCGTTGCGTCCGTGTTCGGTTCGTCGTCGCATCTGATCAACGGCCCAACCAGCGCGATCTCATTGGTGGTGTTCAGCGCGCTGTCGATCTTCGACGCCGACCAGCGGATCGAGGCGGCCGAGGCGATGTTCCTGCTTGGCGCCATGGTCGGATCGGTGCAGATCTTCATCTCAGTCTTCCGGCTCGGCGATCTCACCCGATACATCTCCGAAGCGGTCATCCTGGGCTTCATGAGCGCTGCCGCCTTGTTGCTGGCGATCGGCCAGATCAGCAACGCGCTCGGCGTGCGTGACAAGGGAAGCGGTGCGCAGCACGTGCTTTACCGATTGTGGAGCACGCTGACAGCGGGCGATGCGGTCAATGGCAAAGCCGTTACCGTCACGGTTGCGACCGTACTGCTCGCGGTTCTGGCGCGAAAGCTGGTGCAGCGCTATCGGCTGCCGCAGTTCGACATGCTGGCGGTGTTGGTCCTGGTCAGCCTGCTGGCGTTTTTCGCGGGCTGGACGGTGCCCGGCGCCTCCGGCAAGGCCGCGATCGCCATCGCCGGATCGGTCCCAGGCAACCTGCCGAGCTTTCATGTTCCGACCGTCAAGCTCGGCTGGGCCTTTGATCTCGCCACGGACAGCGTCGCGATCGCATTTCTGGGCCTGCTCGAAGCGCTGGCGATTGCCAAATCGATCGCCCATCAAACCCGTCAGCCGCTCGATTTCAACCGGCAATGCCTGGCCGAGGGACTGGCCAATCTCGCGGGAGGTTTTTTCCAATGTCTGCCCGGCTCAGGTTCGCTGTCGCGCTCCGCCATCAACTTTCAGGCCGGAGCGGCCACCCGGTTCTCCGGAATTCTCACGGCAGGCTTCGTCGCGATCGCCGTGGTGGCGCTCGCGCCGCTGGCCCGCTATGTCCCGAAACCGGCGCTGGCGGCGCTGTTGCTGCTGACAGCCGTGCGCCTGATCGATCTCAGGCGATTGTCCTATACCCTTCGGGCATCCCGCATGGACGCGGGCGTCGTGATCGTCACTGCGCTGTCGGCGGTGGCGTTCGGTCTGGACATTGCCATACTGATCGGAGTCGCGCTCTCGATCCTGCTGTTCGTGCCGCGCGCCGCGCGGCTGAAGACCGCCGAGCTGTTCGTCGATCATGATAATGTCGTGCGCGAGCGGTTGACGTCTGACGCGAAGGATTGCGGTTTCCTGCTCTATGATCTCGAAGGCGAGCTGTTCTTTGGCGCGGGGCAGGAGCTCGAACGGACGTTGCTTGATGTCCAGCGTAGGGCGGAAGCGAGCGCGAGCCGGCATGTCGTGTTGCGCCTGAAACGCGTGCGTAACCCAGATGTGGTAAGCCTTGAGCATCTGGAGCACTTCCTCAAGCACGCCCAATCGCGGAACCTCACAGTCTGGCTCGCCGGTGTGCGCCCAGATCTGATCGCAGCTTTCGACCGCCTTCGATTTTGGGATTGGCTGCCCCGGGACCGGGTATTCCCGCAAGGAGCCGACGAGGATTCCGCCACGCTGGCAGCGATTCGGCGCATGCGCTCTGAATTGCTCGAGGACGCCGGCGGTTCGGTCCGCAGGCTCTATTATCGCGTCTGACGGGTCTCGGACAACGCGGGTGATCGCCGCAGCGAGATGATTCTACTCGTATGCGTCGGGGGCCATTTGCGAATGTTTCGCGTTACGTCAGTTCTTTGAAAATACAATCCTGGAAATTCATCATACGCTTGCGGCGAAACCTGCCGCGAAATCGATGATCACGGCAACATTTGCAGCGAGCCGACGATGAACAACATGTCGATGAGAACAAGAAGCGGTGCCTTGAGTTTCAGGGCGCCCGTCGTCATCAATCAGCTCGGCCCGGAGCTGCGCGGTGCAATCGTCGATCACTGGTCCCGTCCGTGGATCATCGATCACCCGACGGACCGTCCGCCATGGCAGATTCCTGCCGGCGCGGATGTGCTGCTCACGCGCCCGAATGCAGGTTGGGAGCAAGCGCCGGCGACCAGGCCGAGCGGGTGGCCGTTTGATCTGCGCTGGATCCAGACCGCTTCGACCGGGATTGATTTGTTCCCGCACTGGCTGACGGAGGCGCCGGTCGTGACCACGGGAAGGGGAGTTGCCGCGATTCCGATCGCCGAATATGTAATGGCGGCCATTCTGGCGTTCGAAAAACGCCTGCACGAGCGTCGCGCGTTTGGCAGCAAAGACTGGGGAAAGGGGTCGCTCGGCTCGGTCTACGGAAAAAGAATCGGGATTGCCGGATTTGGTTCGATCGGGAGAGCGGTCGCCGAACGCGCTTTCGTGTTCGGTATGTCGGTAAAGGTGTTGCGCCGATCGGCCTGGCTTGAGCCGGAACCGGGAATTCAGTCCGCCGCGAATATTCAAGAGCTGATCGAGGATGTCGATCATCTCGTGCTGGCCGTGCCGGCGACCTCGAAGACCACGCATCTTGTCAACGCGGAGGTGTTGTCGCGAGCCCGAAGCACGCTGCATCTGATCAATGTCGCGCGCGGCAGGATCATCGATCAGGCGGCCTTGCTGCGGGCGCTGGATACAGGAAAGCTCGCCGCAGCGACGCTCGACGTCACCGATCCGGAGCCGCCGGCCGATGACGACCCGATCTATCGGCACCCGAAAATCGTCCTGACCCCACATATTTCCTGGAGCGGTGGTGAAAGTGCCAAGCTGTTGTCGGACAAGATTATTGCAAATCTCGACGCCTATGCCCGCGGCGCAGCGCTCGCGGACATCTACGACAAGGCCCTGGAATACTAGGTCGAGGCGGAGCCGGGTCCCCGGCCTCGGCGAGACGACGCGGCGATCAGGCGTTGTCGGGCTGTACCCGCCACCGCGTGAAACGCCGCTCCAGGCCTTCGAGCGCCGCGTTGAATGAAAGGCCCATGGCCGTGATCGCGATGATGCCGAAATACATCTGCGGAATAAGGAAACTGTACTGGCCATAGATGATCAGATAGCCGAGGCCGGCCTTGGCGCCGACCATCTCGGAGGCCACCAGCACCAGCATCGCCGCCGCGCTGGCCAGCCGCACGCCGACGAAGATCGTCGGCAAGGAGGCCGGCAGGATCACCTTGGCAAACAACTGCAGCGGCGTCGCACCCATGGTCCGCGCCGACTTGATCAGCAGCGGATCGACCTGTTTGACCGCGGCGATGGTGTTGAGCAGCAGCGGCCAGGCGCAGCTGTAGATCACCATGGTCACCTTCGAGACCTCGCCGATGCCGAGAAGCAGGATGAATACCGGCAGCAGCGCCAGCGGCGCGGTGTTGCGCAGCACCTCGATGAGCTGGCTCAGGGTCTGGCCGAGCCTCTGATACCAACCGATGGCCAGCCCGAGCGGAATGACCACCACCACGGAGATCAGGAATCCGCTGAGGGCGCGAAACAGGCTTGCCGCCACGTGTTCATAGAGTTGGCCATTGAGCGCGAGCTCCCAGCCGGCGCCCAGCACATCGGAGAGCGGAGGCAGGAACGTCGGATCCGTCCATCCGGCGCGCGGCGCGATCTCCCAGAGCGCGAGAAGCGCGATCAGCAGCGCGGAGCGACGCGCGAAAGATTTGAGTCTCCGTCCGGTCGCCGCGAGCGACCGCTTTGGACGGGCAATGCCCGAAGCTAATGCTTCCGACGGCAGTTCGCTCGGCGCAAGCTCGAAGCTAGACATGAGCGGGCTCCTCTAACGGACGCCGCGACCTGCCGGCGAGCGGGTTCGGTCCGCCGGTCTGATCCTGCTCGGTCTTCAGCACTTCGTCCCGCAGCAGCGTCCAGATATCGTGCCGGACGCTGCCGAACAGCGGCAGCGAACGCACATCGTCGGTCTCGCTGTGCAAATCCTCGGGGATGTCGAAGACATGCTTGATGCGGCCGGGTCGCGCCGTCATCACGGCGACGCGCTGCCCGAGTACAATGGCCTCGTCGATGCCGTGGGTGATGAAGACAATGGTCTTCCCGGTGCGGCGCCAGATCCGCAGCAATTCGGTCTGCAGCGTTTCGCGTGTCTGCGCATCGAGGGCTGCGAAGGGTTCATCCATCAGCAGCACCTCGGGGTCATAAGCGAGGCTGCGGGCGATCGCCACCCGCTGCTTCATGCCGCCGGAAAGTTCCTGCGGGTAGCGGTGGGCGAACGCCGACAGGTTGACCAGATCGAGATAATGCCGCGCCTGCTCGCGGCGCTGCTTCTTCCCGACGCCTGCGACTTCCAGTCCGAACTCGATATTCTGCACGGCTGTGCGCCAGGGGAACAACGCGTATTGTTGAAACACGATGCCGCGGTCACGGGCAGGGCCCGTGATGGGGCGGCCGTCGAGCAGAATTCGGCCACGGCTTGGCATGGTCAATCCGCCCAGCAGGTCGAGCAGCGTAGACTTGCCGCAGCCGCTGGGCCCGACCAGCGTCAGGAACTCGCCTGGCTTGACGTCCAACGTGACGTTCGCAATCGCGGTAAAGCTCTGCGTCGGGCCGCCGCTATCGCCGCGGACTGTAAAGTCCATGCCGACCTGATCCAGGCTGATCTTGGCCTCGCTCATTTGACGGCGCCGGTCGTCGACGCCGGCCGGTAGGGGTTGAGTTCGTTGGTATAGAGATCGGCCGCCTTGAGCTGGCCGGGTTTCAGCGTCCCGTCCTTGACCAGCCAGTCAATCCAGATCTGCAGATCGTGATCGCTGATCAGGCCGCCCTGGCCAGATACGCCGGTGCTCTTCCAGTATTTGATTGAGGAGGCATCTTCGTTGCGCTTGCGTTCGGCGATGATTTTCTCGAACCGGGCGCGAACCTCCTCGGGCGGTGCGGCGCGCGCCCACTCGATGGCTTTCGCGATCCCCTCGACCAGCTTGCGCGTGGTGTTTGGGTTTTCTTTGATGAACTTGTCGCGCAGCACATAGGGACCTCCGGTGAAGTCACCGAACAGATCGCGGTCGGAAAACAGCTTGCGGATGCCGCCGCGCTCCAGCGCCTTGTCGCGCAGCACGCCTGCCAGCGTCGTGACCTCGACCTGTCCCTGGCGCAGCGCCTGCTCGCCAGTGACCGGCGGGACCACCACCAGCGTGACCTGCCTTATTTCGTCGGCGCTGAGGCCGCCGCGCGTGAGGTATTCGCGCAGCACGAATTCGAGATGGGCGCCGAGCGTATTGACGGCCACCTTCTTGCCGATCAGGTCGCGTGCCGATTGGATCGGGCTATCCTCCTTGACGAAGAAGCCCTGCCAGGTGTTTTCGTCGGAGCCATAATAGCCGAGCACGGCCTTGATCGGCGCCTTGGCGGCGATCAGCTTGATCACCGCGCCATAGAATGCGCCGCCAATGTCGGTGTCGCCGGTCACCACGGTCTGGATATCCTGCGGGCCGCTGATGGTGTTGCCCACCCAATTGAGTTTGAGCGGCGCCAGATAGCCGAGGTCTTCTGCGAGTTCGGGGAAGGTCACCTGGCTGGCCCAGCCCTGGTAGCGGATCTCGGATTTTTCCAGCGTTTCGGCGGAGGCCTGGCCGACCAGCAAACCGAGCATCGCGGCCAAGGCCATTACACCGGATCTGATCGAAAGACGGGCCATGGCTTGCGCCAACGACAGGCGAGAACGCATCGGGCAAATTCCTTGCGTGAGAGGGCAGGGTGGATGCGCTACGCCGCCTTCGCGGTCGCGGGCTTGACTGTCTTGACGCGAGTGATGCTGCGCCGGCCGTCGACGCTGACGGGCACGTCGCCATCGACCGTGGCGCGGCGCACCACCCGGCGCTGGTCGCCATAGTCATTGACGGCATAATGCTGGGTGGCGCGGTTGTCCCAGATCGCGACGTCGCCCTCCTGCCAGCGCCAGCGCACGGTGTTTTCGGGTGCCGTGATATGAGACTGGAACAGGTCGTGCAGCTTCTGGCCGTCGCTTTTCGAATAGCCAAGGAAACGCTGGGCAAAGTTGCCGAGCAGCAGCGTGCGCTCGGCGGTCTCGGGATGTACGCGCACCACCGGGTGCTCGGTTTCGTAAACGGTTCCGGTGAAGACCTCCTCGAAATGCTTCCTGTCGGCTTCGGTGGCCTGCGAGCGCACCGCCGCGTAATCGTAGGCGTTGCTGTGGACCGCCCAGAGTTCATCAGCCAGGCGCCGCAGCGCCGGCGGCAGGCTTTCGTAGGCGGCGGCCGTGTTCGACCAAATGGTATCGCCGCCGAATTCCGGAATCACGACGCCACGCAGCACCGAGAACTTGGGATAGGCATCGACGAAGGTGACATCGGTGTGCCATTGGTCCGCGCGGCCGCCGCCACGGCCGGAATCCAGTTCCAGGATCGAGGACGTGCCTTTGATTGCACCGACCGTCGGATGCGGCACCAGATTGCCTAGGCGCTGCGCGAAACGCTCCTGCGCGGCATCGTCGAGATGATTTTGGCCACGGAAAAAGATGACCTTGTGACGTAGCAGCAGCTGATTGATCGCGTCGATAGTCTGGCCGGGAAGATCGCCGGACAGACGGACATTGCCGATCACCGCGCCAATGCGACTGGTCAGGCGGACGACGTCCTTTTGAGGAATGGCGGCGTCGATGGTGGATTGAGTCATAAAGCCCTCCTGAGAAGCTGAAGTTGGGAAACCGTTTAACCTTGGAGCACCGGGCTCCGCTGCTGATCGTCGCTACTGGGCCGGCGACGCAAAATCATATGGATCTTTGGGACTCGCGCCGCCGTAAATCGTTCGTACCGGCTCGTGACATTGGCGCCGATGCCGCGTTGGCGCTGGTTCTGCGGCACGTTACTAAAACGGTGGCAGCTACTACCGACGAAGCCTCCTCACGTCGCGATTGTGCAAGATGCTAGCCGATGTCTGCCAAAAATAACTTTCAAACTTGTTGGCCGTTGTAAAACAGGTCCGCCGTCGGCCCGACTATCCGGGGAAGGATGTATAGCGGAGGCGGGAGCGGACCGCTCGGTTCTCGAACCATCTGCGTTGCGTTGCGCGGTTCAGCTTGTCGCCGCGGCATCGAGCGACTGAAAAGTGGGCTATCTGGTTGAAGTCAACGCTTCCCAGAAAGCATTTCAACAGAACGCGTCTCGTCCTGGATCGCAAGTAGCGTCACGCCGGCTTGACCACCGGCCGCCGCCTCATTGTCCAAACAGCAGAAAACTGCGATCCCCGCCGCGGGTATCCCGGGTGGTCTGACTCCAGCCCACGGCGCGACGGTAGCTGCCGAATGTCCCGCTCTGCTTGAGCGCGGCCACATCGATGGGTTGGGGGCCATCGGCGAACGGCGCGACGAACAGCGCGTCTTCCGGGCAGTAAAGCTCACACAGAAAACAGGTCTGGCAGTCATCCTGCCGGGCGATCACCGGCATCCCTTCGGTCTGATCGAATACGTTGGTCGGGCACGCGGTCACGCAGATGTTGCACGACGTACAGGTTTCGGGATCGATGACCTGGATCATTCCGCAGCCTCCGAGAGCGCGGCTTCGGCCTTCGGCCGCGTCGCTGTCCAGACCTCATCAAGGCCGCCGGTGGTGATGTAGTGTCGCTGCCGTTCGTCCTGTTGCGGAAAATCCTCGCGCCGGTGCATGCCGCGGGTCTCCGTTCGCGCCAGCGCGCTGCGATACATCCAGCGGGCGGTCGCCAGCATGGCCGCGCTCTCGCGGGCGCGCAGGATATTCGCGCCGTCGGCGGCGTCGGCCGCGGCGACGTCGCGCCAGAGCGTGTCGAGACGTTGCAGCGAGGCGTGCAGACGATCGGCCTCGCGGAAATAGTTGATGTCGTAGGGGAACACCTCTTCCTGCACCGACTTCGCCAGGGCGGCCGGGCTGAAAGCGCGATCGGGCCGGCTGCGCAGGCCCACGGTACCGGCCCTTGATGATGAGCTTGTCCGCCGCGGACCCGAGCGCAAGGCAAAATTGGCCGCACCGGCGCCGGCGAAGCTACCCGACGACATCGCCCAGGCCGCGTTGTGGCTGCCGCCGCCGGTGAAGCCGCCGCAGATCAATTCGCGGGTTGCCGCATCGCCGGCCGCATACAGTCCGGGCACGCTAGTGGCGCAGCTGTCGTCGGTGATTCTCAGGCCGCCGGTACCGCGGACGGTGCCCTCCAGACGAAGCGTGATCGGGAAACGCTGTGTGAAGGGATCGATGCCGGTGCGGTCGTGCGGCAGGAAGAAATTCGGCTGCGAGGCGCGCATCGTGGCGCGGGTGGCGTCGTCGGCCTTGTCAAGCTGGGCGTAGACAGGACCTTGCTGCAGGGCCCGCGCGATCGCCGAGCGGCCGCCCTTCGAGGCGGCCCCGGGCACCACGCTGCCATCCTCGTAAGTGAAGCTGGCCCAGCCATAGAACAGCGTTTTCGTGACCGTGCCGTAGGCCGGCGCGATCGCGTAGGCGTTGGAGAACTCCATGCCGGTGAAGTCGGCGCCCAGTTCGGCGGCCATCAGATAGCCGTCGCCGGTCAGGACGTTGGAGCCGAGCGTCTTGCTGAGGAAGGCGCAGCCGCCGGTCGCGATTACCACTGCTGGCGCCCGCACCAGCCAATTGTCCCGCTTCTGGCGCCTTGTGCCGGTTGCGCCAGCAACGGCGCCGTTGTCGTCCACCAGGAGTTCGAGCGCCGGGCTGTGGTCGAGGATGTTGACGCCGGCCTGCTTCACGCGCTTGCGCATCAGGCGCATATATTCGGGGCCCTGCAACGAACTCAGCTGCCGGTTGCCATTAGCATCGACCGGATAGGGATAGCCCCACTCGGCAATGCGGTTGCTGTTCTCATAGGTGCGGTCGAGCACGCGCGCCATCCAGCGGCGATCCTGCAGGTAGCCGCCCATCGCCTCGCGTCCAGCCATCGCGGCTTCGCGCTTGGCGGGATCCGGATCGACAAACCACACTCCGGTGCCGGCGGCGGCGGTCGCACCGGACGTTCCGCAAAATCCCTTATCCGCGAGCACCACGCGCGCACCTTGCTCCGCCGCGCTGATTGCGGCCCAGGTGCCCGCCGGCCCGCCGCCGAGCACCAGCACATCCGCGTCGAGTTCGCTGTACCCGCTGCCAGCAGGCGTGCGTTCGGTTCGAGAAGAGGGAGAGTTCATGTTGGCTCCGGAGTTCTCAACTGCTGTCGAGTTTCGCGTCATACTCGTCGAAAGCGAATGCGGAGGCAATTTCAGTTGTGCGACGGTTTGTGCACGATGTTTCCAAGACGGTCGCTGAAAAAAGAAATCTTATGCCGTGGTGGCGCATCGACGTCGCAGTTAGGCAGATGGCTTCGCCAGCTGAGCCGGAACGGGTGCGCTATCTGAATGCGAGAACGAGCACGCTAAGAAACAGGATATGTGCGAAAACCAGTGCCGCCATTTTTGCCTGGTACATTTCATGATCCTCCGGTCACGATCCTCCGCGGCATGGCCCGAAGCTACCTCAACGATCCAATCGGCAGCGGCAAAGCCTTGACCGGAGGTGTCTGCGAGCGAATGACGCTAAAAGCGCTTGGGGAACAGGCCGTTCGCCACGAATTCTCCGACCGGTAGCCGATCGCTTGGCCGCTCCCGGTCCAGGAGGGCGGGCGGCAATTTGGCGCCATCGCCCTTCCGCCCCACAGCGATAGCGATCTCAACGACGAAACCGTCGGGCACGCCGAGAGCCTTGGTGGCGGCCTCGACATCAAACCCGCTCATGCCGTGCGCCGCCCATCCGCCGAGCGCGACCTGATTGGCGAAGTTGGCCCAGGCTGCCCCGGCATCGAAGGAGTGGGTGCGCGAGTAGGCGGGTTCGGTCTTGCCGGGCGGGGTAAAGTCCTTCTTCGAGATCACATAGAGCAGCGCGGCGGCGTGCTGCGCCCATCCCCGATTGAATTCGATCAGTGGCGCAAGAAAAACATCGAACTCCGGCTGTCCGCGCAGCGCATAGAGAAAACGCCAGGGCTGGGAATTGAAGGAGGAGGGTGCCCATCTCGCGGCCTCGAAGAAGGTGTACAGGACGGCATCCGAAAGCGCCTCGTCGGTGAAACCCCGTGGCGACCAGCGATCGACGAATATCCGTTCGGCCGGATGGTCGGTGACACGGTCGGTGCGCGGGGCATTTTGATGGGTCACTGCGCTGTCCTTTTCTCGGTTTTAATAGTTTGCATTCGGGTCCTCGCTGTGGCGGCGGGTACATCTGGCGCGATGCCGGCGCCCGACCTGTTTCCCGTCTGATGCGACCAATTCAGACGTGAGGGCCGAGGAAAGCAACGTAGAAAACGTCGTCCTGATAATCCGCTTGGCGACCGGGTGTCGCGCCAGTTTCTTCGCGCCCTCGCGAGGCCGCTCGGCTAAACCATTCCACTGAATTCGAGATCAGACGGCGGAGCCAATTGACGTATCGCATGAGACCTCCAGGATGAGGATATCGACTGCGCATTAACCGATATCACGGCTGACATCGATACCGACACGGCTAAATGACGTC
>NZ_JBEKXH010000216.1:0-10679 GCF_049512235.1 Bradyrhizobium sp. | reverse complement strand
CGAAGTTGTTTCTCGTGACCGGCGCGATCGCCGGGAAATGTAGGCGTGCCGGCCATATCCGGGAGTGGAAATGTGTTTCGGGGGCATCAGCACCAGGTTGAAGAAATCAGATAGAGGCTGCGATCAAGCCGTGGGGTTCATCCCGGCCGACGATTTCGCGGCGGACGCTTTTTCGCCGATTTACAACAAGGCCGCCGCGGTGCATCAATTCCTTCGGCAGCCGGGTGAGCAAGGGCAGCGAGCTGATGGCGCGACCGGTTTTCATCATTGACGGCAGCCGGACGCCGTTCCTGAAAGCGAGGAGCGGGCCGGGGCCGTTCACGCCGGTCGATCTCGCGGTGCAATGCGGCCGGCCGCTATTGGCGCGGCAGCCGTTTTCGCCCACGGCCTTCGATCAGGTCATCCTCGGCTGCGTCAATGTCATTGCCGACGAGATGAACCCCGCCCGGGTCGCGGCGCTTCGGCTCGGCATGGGCGAAGCCATGGTGGCGTTCACGGTGCAGATCAATTGCGGCTCCGGCATGCAGTCGATCGATACCGGCTTTCGCTATATCCGCGAGGGCATCTCGGATCTGATCCTGGCCGGCGGCGCGGAAGCCCTGAGCTACGCGCCGCTGGTGTGGCCGCTCAAGGGCGTGCGCTGGTTCGCAGGCCTCGCCGGCGCCAGGGGAATTCTCGGCAAGATCGCGGGCATTGCGAGGGCCCGCCCCGGCTTTTTCAAGCCGGTCATCGGCCTCGAGCGCGGGCTGACCGATCCGATCACCGAACTCAACATGGGACAAACCGCCGAAGTGGTCGGCCACCTCTTTGGCATCACCCGCGCGCAGTCGGACGTTTATGCCGCCGAAAGCCACAAGCGGCTGGCGCTCGCGCAGGCGCAGGGTTTTCTCAAGGGCGAGGTCGAAACCGCATTCGCGCGTGACGGAAAATTCTATGATCATGACGATGGCGTGCGGCCGGATTCCACGCCCGGGAAGCTCGCGGGCCTGAAACCGGTGTTTGAGCGGCCGTGGGGTCAGGTCACCGCCGGCAACTCCTCGCAGATCAGCGACGGTGCGTGCTGGACCATCCTGGCCTCGGAAGCTGCGGTGCAAAAGCACGCCCTGACGCCGAAGGCTGTGATCGTCGACAGCCAATGGTCGGCGCTCGATCCGAGCGTCATGGGCCTCGGCCCGGTGCTGGCTTCGACCGCGCTGCTGAAGCGCAATCGATTGTCGCTCGGGGACGTCGAGACCTGGGAGCTGAACGAGGCGTTTGCCACGCAGGTGCTGGGATGTCTCGCCGCCTGGAACGACGAAAAGTTCTGCCGCGAGATCCTGGGACTGGACGGCGTTGCCGGACCGATCGACCCGGCAAGACTCAATGTCGATGGCGGCGCCATCAGCCTCGGGCACCCCGTCGGCTGCAGCGGCAACCGCATCGTGCTGCACATCGTCAATGCGATGCAGCGATTGGGCACCAAACGCGGCATCGCTACCGAATGTATCGGCGGCGGGCAGGGCGGCGCGATGCTGATCGAGATGGTGTAGGGCGCGTCATGGACAGCAAGATCATGGACGTTCTCGGCGATCGCGTGCTCGAACTCGGGCCGAAGCCCGCGGCAAGCGGGCCCTACCGGCATTTCAGGCTGACGCTGGATGCCGACGGCATTGCCTGGCTGCTGTTCGACCGCGAAGGCGCCGGCGCCAACACGCTGGCCTCAGAGCTGATCGAAGAACTGGATGCCGTGCTGGCGGCACTGGAGAGCCAGCGGCCGGCGGGACTTGTCATTCGATCGGCGAAAAAATCCGGCTTCATCGCCGGTGCCGACGTCAACGAATTCCGCGGCGTCACCGATCCGCAACCGGTCGCAACCGCGATCGGCCGGGCCCATGCGGTGATCGACCGCCTCGCGGGCCTCAGGCTTCCGACCGTTGCCGTGATCCACGGCTTTTGCCTCGGCGGCGGCCTTGAAGTCGCACTGGCCTGTCAGTTGAGGATCGCGATCGAGGGCGCGCGCTTTGGTTTTCCGGAAGTCATGCTCGGCCTGCATCCCGGTCTCGGGGGCACCGCGCGCTTCACCCGCCTGGTCAATCCGACGGAGGCGATGAGGCTGATGCTGACCGGCAAGACCATCGACGCGCGCAAGGCCAAGTCGCTTGGCCTGGTCGATGCCGTGACCCAGGAGCGGCATGTTCGCCCTGCCGTCAAGGATGCCGTGTTCGGCCATTTGAAACCGGCCCGGCCCGCTCTGCTGAACCGCGTTCTGAATTCAAGCCCGGTGCGGGGTCTACTCGCCCCGCGGATGCGCGCCGAGGCCGAGAAGGCCGCGCCATCGGAGCACTACCCCGCGCCGTCAGCGCTGATCGCTCTCTGGGAAAAGCACGGCGGTGACAAGGCTGCGATGCTGGCCGCCGAGCAGGCCTCCTTTGCCCAGCTGATGGTGACGCCGACGGCGCAAAACCTGATCCGGGTCTTTTTCCTGCGCGAGCAGATGAAGAGAGTCGCAGCAAGCGGCAGCGCGATCGGCCACGTTCATGTCATCGGCGCCGGCGCCATGGGCGGCGACATCGCGGCCTGGTGCGCCAGTCAGGGGCTACGGGTCACGCTATCGGACATGAAGCCGGAGCCGATCGCGGGTGCGATCAAGCGGGCCGCCGACCTCTACGGCAAGATCATGCGCAAGCCTGCCGAGATCCGCGACGCGCTGGACCGGCTGGTCCCCGATCTCGACGGCTTCGGCGCAGGCCAGGCCGACCTGATCATCGAGGCAGTGCCGGAACAGCTCGAACTGAAGCAGAAGCTCTATGCCGGCATCGAGCCGAAGATGAAGGCAGGCGCCATCCTCGCCACCAACACGTCGAGCATTCCGCTGCAGGATCTGCGCGCGGGCTTGCACCGGCCGGAGCGGCTGGTCGGCTTGCACTTCTTCAATCCGGTCAGCCGGCTGCAACTGGTCGAGGTCGTCAGCCACGACGCCAGCGATCCGCAGATCCTGCGGCAGGTGTTGGCCTTTGTCGGCGCCATCGACCGGCTGCCGCTGCCGGTCAAGAGTTCGCCGGGCTTCCTCGTCAACCGCGCGCTGACGCCGTACATGCTCGAGGCCATGCTGATGTTGGACGAGAAGATCGACAAGCGCACGATCGACGCGGCAGCGGAAAAATTCGGCATGCCGGTGGGCCCGGTCGAACTCGCCGACCAGGTCGGCCTCGACATCTGTCTTGCTGTCGGCGACATGCTGCGCGCGAAATTTGGCGATTTGCTGCCGGAGGCGCCGGCCTGGCTGCGCGACAAGGTCGCAAGCGGCGATCTCGGCCGCAAGACCGGCAGGGGATTTTATGTCTGGAAGGACGGCAAGGCCGACAAGACGTCGGGTTCGCCGCCGACAGCGCCGCCGACCGAGGAAATGATCGACCGGCTGATCCTGCCGATGTCGAATGTCTGCGTCGCGTGCCTGCGCGAGGGTATCGTCGACCATGCCGACGGCGTTGATGGCGCCATGATCTTCGGCACCGGCTATGCGCCCTTCCGCGGCGGCCCGCTGAATTATGCACGCAGCCGGGGCCCGGAGAACGTGGTAGCGGCGCTGCGCGCGCTGGCGGCAAAATTCGGCGGCCGATTCACGCCGGATGCCGGCTGGGATAGTTTCAAATGATCTTCGTCTTGGCCGGGACAAGCCCGGTGATGACGGGTTGTGCCGCGCTGTTGAAGCGTGGAACTTCTGCGCGCCTGCCCGGTTGTAAGCCCGGATTGAGGAATTCAAAACATGTCGGACACTTACATCATCGAAGTCAACGCGCAGACGGTCGGGATCGTCGTGCGCAATCCGGACGGCTATCGATTTTTCGCCGCCACCCACCGCTTCAATGCGATGGAAGGGCAGCTTTATCGCAATGCCCGCGAGGCCGAGCAGGCGGCATTTCGCCTGGCCAATGGCGGGCTGAAGCTGGTGGCGTAGGCAGCTCTTGGGTTTGCGCGGTCGGGGCCCGCAACCCGCGAGCCCCCGCCGCGCAGCTTGCGGAATCAGTTCTTGTGATAGACCGGTTGCAGGCCATAGACCGGGGTCGGGATGCCCTCGTAGCGCGCCTTCAGCTGCAGCGACAGGAACTGCGAGTAATGGCGCGACTGGTGCAGGTTGCCGCCGTGGAACCAGAGGCCTTCCTGCTGCGTCGGCTTCCACATGTTGCGCTGTTCGCCTTCCCATGGGCCGGGGTCTTTTGTCGTGTTCGAGCCGAGACCCCAGACCTTGCCGACCTTGGCGGCCATTTCCGGACTGACGAGATCGGCGACAAAGCCGTTCATCGAAGTGTAGCCGGTGGCGTAGACGATGACGTCGGCCGGCAATTCCTTGCCGTTGTCGAGCCTGACGCCATTAGGCGTGATTTCCTCGACCTGGCCTGCGACCAGCTTGACCTTGCCGTCGATGATGAGTTGCGAGGCGCCGACGTCGATGTAATAGCCGGAGCCGCGGCGCAGATATTTCATGAACAGGCCGGAATCATCCTCGCCGAAATCGAGCCTGAAGCCGGCCTTCTCCAGCCCCGCATAGAAATCGGCATCGTCCTTTCGGATCTTGTCGTAGACCGGCTTCTGGAACTGATTAAGGATCTTGTAGGGCAGCGAGGCGAAGATCAGATCGGCCTTCGCCGTCGTCATGCCGCCGCGCACCGCGCGCTCGGAATAGAGATCGCCGAGGCTCTCCATCAGCGAATCCGAGCGCACGATATGGGTGGTCGAGCGCTGCACCATGGTGACGTCGACGCCGGCCTCGTACAGCGCGGCGCAGATGTCATGGGCGGAATTGTTGGAGCCGACCACGACCACCTTCTTGCCCTTGTAGGCGTCGGGACCGGGATGGCGCGAGGAATGATGCTGCTCGCCCTTGAAGCTGTCCATGCCCTTGAAGCGCGGCAGGTTCGGCTTGGCCGACATGCCCGTCGCGAACACCAGCTGTTTGGGACGCAGCGTGATCTCCTTGCCGTCGCGCTCGACCACGACGGTCCATTCCTTCTTGGCATCGTCCCAGTCGGCATGTTTGGCCGTGGTGCCGGTCCAGTAGTTCAGCTCCATGACCTTGGTGTACATTTCCAGCCAGTCGCCGATCTTGTCCTTGGGCGAGAATACCGGCCAGTTCTTCGGGAAGTCGATATAGGGCAGATGATCGTACCAGACCGGATCGTGCAGGCAGAGCGACTTGTAGCGGTTGCGCCAGGAATCGCCGGCGCGCGCGTTCTTTTCGACGATCAGGGTGGGCACGCCGAGCTGGCGCAGCCGCGCGCCGAGCGCGATGCCGCCCTGGCCGCCGCCGATGATCAGCACGTTGGGCTGGGTCTTGGTACCGAGCTGCTCGGTTTCCTCGTCGCGCAGTTCCTTCCAGGTTTTGCCGCCGGGGTGGACGCCGTGCCGGGCACCGAACGGCCGGGTGAAGCCGGCCTTTTCCTCGTAGCCCTTGAGTTCGACCATGGTCGTCAGAAGCGTCCAGATCTGGCCGTTCTGCAGACGGATCAGACCAAAGCCGCGCGCGGCCTCGGTTTCGAACGAGATCCAGCATTCGGTCACGCCGCCTGCTTCGCTCGCGCTCTCGCCCTCGGCGATTTTAAAGTCTCGCGGCTTCACGCGCGCCAGGCAAGCGCCGAGCATGGCGCGGACCTCGTCGCGGCCTTCCATGGTCTTGATGTTCCAGGTGAAGGCAACGAGATCGCGCCAATAGCATTCGGGTGCGAACAAGGCCACGGCAGTGTCGAGATCGCCGGCCTCAAGCGCGGCGCCGAATTTGTCGAGCAAGGCCTGGACGCGCGCGTCAAGCGTGGTGTCGAGCATGGTTTCCTCCCTGGGATTTTTTCAATTCTTCTAATGCAGGTGGGGCGACCTTATCCCAATTATCGACTGAATCCAGACTTGAATGGTTCGTTTTCTCGTGCGCTTGTGGCCGACCGCCGCGTTGACCGGATGCCGGAAGGATCGCACCATGGAGAACTTCCAAATTGCAAAGGTGCCATCGTGACCGGACTGACCAACCGCCAAACCGAAATCCTGAATATCGCGCGCGCCTTTGGCCGGGTGATGGTGGAGGATCTGGCCCGGCGCTTCGAGGTCTCGGCGCAGACCATCCGCAAGGACTTGAACGATCTGTGCGATCATCGGTCGCTGACGCGCATTCATGGCGGCGCCATCATTGCCTCCGGAGTCGAGAACCTTGCCTATGAGGCGCGCCGTTTCGTCGCCGCCGACGAGAAGAAGGCCATCGGCAGCGCGGCGGCGCAGCTTATTCCCAACGGCTCATCGCTGTTCATCAATATCGGCACCACGACCGAAGAGGTCGCAAGCGCGCTCACCTCGCATCAGGATCTCCTGGTCATCACCAACAACCTCAATGTCGCGATGCTGTTGTACCGGCATCCCCGCATCGAGGTGATTGTGGCCGGCGGCGCGGTGCGGCGGGCCGACGGCGCCGTGATCGGCTCGACCGCGATCAGCCTGATCGGCCAGTTCAAGGTCGACTACGCCATCATCGGGGCCTCGGCGATCGACGAGGAGGGCGCGCTCTTGGATTTCGATTACCGCGAGGTGCAGGCGGCGCAGGCCATCATCGCCAATGCCCGCAGCGTCATCCTGGTCGCCGATTCGACAAAACTGCGGCGCAGCGCCCCGGTCCGCATCGCCCATATCAGCCAGATCCAGACCTTTGTCACCGACGCGGCGCTGCCGGCGGGACTGGCCAACATCTGCCATACCCGCGGCATCGCGGTGATCGAGGCGATGCCGAAATCATCGGCCGACATTGACGAAGCGGGGGCCGAGCCGGCTCCGACCCTCGTCCGCCTGAAATAGTACGATTTTCGCTTGCTTTCGCATTTGGTTGTGAGTTAATCAAAACCGAAAGCGAAATCGCTGAAGTGAACAGGCGAGCGCAGGGGGACGTGCCTTTTGGATCGGATTTTCGACCTCGCTATCATCGGCGGCGGCGTCAACGGCTGCGGCATCGCGCGCGATGCGGCCGGTCGGGGAAATTCGGTTTTCCTCTGCGAAATGAATGATTTGGCGAGCGGGACGTCGTCCTGGTCGACCAAGCTCGTGCATGGCGGCCTGCGCTATCTGGAATATTACGAGTTCCGGCTGGTGCGCGAAGCGCTGATCGAGCGCGAAATCCTCTGGCAGATCGCGCCGCACATCATTCGCCCGCTTCGATTCGTACTGCCGCACCATGCCGGACTGCGTCCAGCCTGGCTGCTCCGGCTCGGCCTGTTTCTCTACGACCATATTGGCGGCCGCAACCTGCTGCCGCCGACGCGCTCGGTCGATCTGACGCGCGACGAAGTCGGGCGTCCCCTGATTCCCAACCGCTACGTCAGGGGTTTCGAATATTCGGACTGTTTCGTCGATGACGCGCGCCTCGTGGTTCTCACCGCGCGGGATGCCGCCGATCGCGGGGCGGAAATCCGTACCCGCACCCGCGCCATCGAGATCAGGCAGGTCGACGGCATCTGGCAGGTTACGGTTGAAAATACCCTGGATGGCGAGCGCAGCACGATAAAAGCCCGGGTGCTGGTCAACGCCGGCGGACCCTGGGTCGAGCAGGTGCTAGCGTCCGGCGCCGGCGTCAACGCGAAAGCAAACATGCGGCTGGTGCAGGGGTCCCACATCGTGGTGCGGAAACTCTATGACCACGACCGCGCCTATATGTTTCAGAACAGCGACGGCCGTATCGTCTTCGTCATTCCCTATCAGGACGACTTCACGCTGATCGGCACCACCGATCGCGATTTTGATGGCGACCCGGCAAAGGTCAAAGCCTCGACGGAAGAGATAAAATATCTCTGCGATGCCGTCAGCGAATACCTGGCCAAACCGGTCAGGCCCGAGGATGTGGTCTGGAACTATGCCGGCGTTCGCCCGCTCTATGACGACGGCGCCAGCGAAGCCAAGGCCGCCACCCGCGACTACGTGTTCGAACTCGACACCCCCGGCGGCGCCCCGCTGCTATCGATCTACGGGGGCAAGATCACCACCTATCGCCGCCTCGCCGAGGAGGCGCTGGAGCGCCTTTCGCCGTATTTGCGCAGCGCCACGCCCCGCGAGGATTTCACGCCCCGCGAGGATTTCAAGGCGCGCGAGGGCTGGACCGCGAAATCGCCGCTGCCCGGCGGCGATATGGACGTATCGGCGGTCGAGGCGCTGACCGCGGAGCTTTTGCGCGGCTATCCTTTTCTCCGCCCGGTACATGCCAGCCGGCTGGCGCACGCCTATGGCACCCGCGCCGGCAAGCTGCTAGGCAATGCGAAATCGATGGCTGATCTCGGCCAATCGTTTGGCGCCACCTTGACGGAGGCCGAGGTCCGATACCTGATGGCATCGGAGTGGGCCTTGACTGCCGAGGACGTCGTATGGCGGCGATCCAAGCTTGGCTTGCGATTGTCGCCTGCCGAGATTGCCGCTATCGACGACTGGATATCATCCCATCATGTTTCCTCCGAACGTCCCGTGCGCGAAGCGGGAGGGCGAAATTGACCGTTAATCTCGAAGGCATCACGCGATCCATCGATGGCATCCCGACCATCCGCGATGTCTCGCTGACGCTTGAGCGCGGCACGCTGAGCGTGCTGCTCGGCCCGACCCTTTCGGGCAAGACCTCGATCATGCGGCTGCTCGCCGGTCTCGACAAGCCGACGGCCGGCCGCGTCATGGTCGACGGCAAGGATGTCACCGGCGTCGATGTGCGGAAGCGCTCGGTGGCGATGGTCTATCAGCAATTCATCAACTATCCCTCCTTGAGCGTCTATGAAAACATTGCCTCGCCGCTGCGGGTTCAGGGCAAGCCGCGCCTGGAAATCGAAAAGCGCGTGCAGGAGGCGGCACAGCTGTTGAAGCTCGAGCCGTATTTGAACCGCACGCCGCTGCAACTGTCCGGCGGGCAGCAGCAGCGCACGGCGATCGCCCGCGCGCTGGTCAAGGGCGCCGATCTGGTGTTGCTCGACGAGCCCTTGGCCAATCTCGACTACAAGCTGCGCGAGGAACTGCGGACCGAGTTGCCGCGCATTTTCGAGGCCTCCGGCGCGATCTTCGTCTACGCGACCACGGAACCGTCGGAAGCCTTGTTGCTGGGCGGGCGTACCGTCTGCATGTGGGAGGGCAAGGTCCTGCAGGCCGGCGATACCTCCAAGGTCTATCGCCATCCCGAGACCATCCGCGTCGCCCAGGTATTTTCCGATCCGCCGCTCAATATCGTCGGGATCGAAAAGAAGAACGGTTCGGTGCAATATGCCGGCGGGGTGCAGGCGCCGGCCACCGGGCTTTATGCCGGTCTCCGCGACGGCACCTACCGGGTCGGCTTCCGCGCCCACCAGCTCGAAGTGGCCCACGGCATCGCCGGCCGCCACGCCTTTCATGCCACCGTGACGGTGACCGAAATTACCGGCTCGGAAAGTTTCGTGCACCTTAACCGCGATGCCTCCAACTGGGTGGCGGTGCTGCAGGGCGTGCACGAATACGAACCGGGGCACGTGCTGGACGCGGTGCTCGATCCGGATAATTTGTTTGTGTTCGATGCCGCCGACCGTCTGGTCGCCGCGCCCGGCGCGATGTGAGGGACATGGCGCATGGCCCGCATTGACCTCGTCGATCTCGCACATTCCTACACCGGCAATGCCGCCGATCTCGCTTCCTTTGCGCTCAAGCCTGTCACGATGACCTGGCGGCAGGGCGGCGCCTATGCGCTGCTCGGGCCTTCGGGGTGCGGCAAGACCACGCTTCTCAATCTCATATCGGGGATTGTCACCCCCTCGCGGGGCAAGATCCTGTTCGACGGCACTGACATCACGCCGCTGTCGACCCAGAAGCGCAATATCGCGCAGGTCTTCCAGTTTCCCGTGATCTACGACACCATGAGTGTCGGCCAGAATCTGGCATTTCCGCTCAGGAATCGCGGCGTGCCAAAAACCGAGATCGACGCCCGGGTCGCCGAGATCGCGCGTCTGCTCGACCTCACGCCCTATTTGACGCGCAAGGCGACAAGGCTGACGGCCGATGCCAAGCAGAAGATCTCGCTCGGCCGCGGCCTGGTCCGGTCTGATGTCGCGGCCGTGCTGTTCGACGAACCGCTGACGGTGATCGATCCCGAACTCAAATGGCAGTTGCGGTCGAAGCTCAAGGCGCTGCATCGCGATCTCGATCTCACCATGATCTATGTCACCCACGACCAGACCGAGGCGCTGACCTTCGCCGATACGGTCGTCGTGATGCATGACGGCCGCGTGGTGCAGAGCGGAACGCCGGCGGAACTGTTCGAAAAGCCGGCCCATACCTTTGTCGGCTATTTCATCGGCTCGCCCGGCATGAACATCGTAGCGGCCGAAGTCAGGGGGCGCGAGGCGCGGATCGATGGCCACACCATTGCGCTGAACCGCAGCTATGACGGCCTGCCGGCGGGCGCCAAGATCGAAATCGGGGTGCGTCCCGAATTCGTCGATGTCGCGCCGCTGGCGCCGGGCTTACTGGCGGCCAACATCGAGCGGATCGACGATCTCGGCCGGGTCAGGTTCGCGCAGGTACGTATCGGCGATGCCAAATTTGCCGCAAGGGTGCCGCCGGGCTTTTCGATACAGGGCAAGGCCGCTGGCCTCGTGTTCGACCCCTCCCGCGTTCACGTCTATGCCGACAGCCTTCTGGTCGAGGGAGCGGCGTAATGGACAAGACCATCAATC